>JANXXL010000303.1 GCA_025350625.1 Bryobacterales bacterium
GGATATTTCAGCGGCGATGGGAACCCCGGTGCATGCGGCGGCAGATGGTATTGTTTCGCGCGCGGAATACTGGGGCGGTTATGGGCGGATGGTGGCCATCGATCACGGCAACAACATGCACACCTGGTATGCGCATCTGTCGCGATTCGATGTGGTACCGGGACAGGAAATCCGGCGGGGTGAAGTGCTGGGTTATTCAGGCGCCACAGGAAAAGTGACGGCTCCGCACCTGCACTTTGAAGTTCGTTTGGGCGGGAGTCCGGTGAATCCGTACCCTTATTTGACGCGCTCCGCGATGCAGCAGCACGTGCAGCCCGATCTGCCGTTCTAATCGCCGACCGAATATTTGAAACCCGAAACACGGGCCACCCGTCTTAACTACAATTCATCTATGGGTGATCTCCGCCAATCAGCGCCACAGCGAATACTGAGAAAGTTGCTGGTTCTGCTGGTATTGGTGAGCTTCGCGGCAGTTCAAACCGCGAGCGCGACCGAGATTCACCCGGATCACCACGGCGGCCCCAACGACCATTGTTGCGCCGCATGCCATGCCGGACACTTTCCAGCCCTTCACGCGGTAAGCACCGTCCAACTGGCGGGGCTTGCTGTGACCGCTTGGCGCGCCAGCGTCGAGGTAGCGCCCTATACTTCTGACGACGGCCGCACGTTCAATTCCTCTAGAGCCCCGCCCGCTTAACCTCCTCCACGCTTACGTTTTGATGCCGGGCCGGTGAACGTCTCCGGGCCGGCGTGCATGCTTTTTGCGGGGTTATTTTGTTTGAGGAGGAAATTCAAAATGGTATTCACATTATTGTTTTCGCGGCGCGCGGTTTTGATCCTCGCGTGCGTTTGGACGTTATTTTCTACGGCCAGGGCACAGTCGCTCGGCAATGCCGGGACCGTTGAAGGGAGCGTCACCGATCCAAGCGGCTCGTCACTGCCGGGCGCCAAGGTGACCATTCGGAATGCTGTCTCGGGTTACAACCAGTCGGCGACTTCCGCTACCGACGGTTCCTTCCGGCTGACCAATATTCCGCCGAACCCGTATCACATGGAAGTGACCGCCGCGGGTTTTGACGACTACGGGCAAGATGTTGCGGTGCGAAATGCCATCCCGGTTCCGGTCAAGATAAAGCTGGCAGTTGCCGGAACCCGCACCAGCGTCACGGTGGAGGCGGCAGGAGCGGATGTGCTCGAAAACAATCCTTCGGCCCATATTGACGTGGACCGCAGTTTGATTCTCAAACTGCCATCGAGCGATCCCGGCGGCGGTCTGAGCCAGGCGATCACTTACAGCACCGGCGGCGTGGTGGCGGATGGCAATGGACTGTTCCATCCGCTGGGAGACCACGCCCAGGCCAGCTTCGTCGTGGATGGCCAGCCCATCAGCGATCAGCAAAGCAAGGTGTTTTCGACGCAGCTTCCCACCAGCGCTATCCAGAGCATGGAAGTGACCACGGGAACTCCGGACGCCGAATTCGGCGACAAGAGCAGCCTGGTGGCGCAGATCACCACGCGCTCGGGCCTGGGAGCGCCAAAAGCGTTCGGCAACATTGAAGCGAACTATGGTTCCTTCGGTACGGCCGGCGGCAGCGTGGGTCTAGGCTTCGGCAGCGCGAAGTTCGGAAATTTTATAGCGGCTGACGGGGTGCGCAGCGGGCGATTTCTAGACTCCCCCGAACTCACGCCGATCCACGACCTTGGCAATAACCAGACTATTTTCGAGCGCATGGATTATCAACCTAACGGGAGGGACGCTTTCCATCTCAACCTGTTCGCGGCCCGGAACTGGATTCAAAATCCCAATTCGTACGATCAGTTGACGCAAGATCAGCATCAGCGCGTCTTGACCTGGAGCATCGCTCCCGGATACCAGCACACGCTGAATGCCCATACGCTGATTACGGTAAATCCCTACATCCGAAAAGATCAGTTCAACTATTACGCCAGCCGCGATCCTTTCGCGGATACGCCTGCAACACAAAACGAAAATAGGCAACTCTTAAACTGGGGCGTCAGGGCGGATGTTTCCGCCACCCAAGGCCGCCACAATTTGAAATACGGTGTGGATCTTAAGCAAACGCGGCTACTCGAAAATTTTGGCTTTGGAATTACCGACTCCACCTTTAACAGCCCCTGCATTTTGAGCGATGGGAGTGCGGCCGGCGATCCGTCTTTAGCTTCTCCAGGGCAGTGCGCCGCAGCGGGATTCGAACCAAACATTGCCACTAACCCGAACCTTAGCGGCGCACCGTTTTCGGCAGCCCTGCTACCCTTCGATCTGAGCCGCGGGGGCAGAGTGTTCAACTATCACGCAGCGGCCAATATCAATCAATATGCGTTCTACGCTCAGGACGCAATCACGGCGGGCAAGTTCATGTTCAATCTCGGCCTTCGACTCGACCGCTATGATGGCCTGGTTTCAAAAATCGGACCTCAACCCCGCATCGGCGTCGCTTACAACATCAAGAAGACCGGAACGGTTTTGCGGATAGCTTATGCACGAACTTTTGAAACACCTTTCAATGAGAACTTGCTGCTCTCGAGCGCAACCGGGGTCGGCGGGCTGGCCCAAAACGTATTCGGGTCGACCGGCGTGCCGATTGAGCCGGGCTCTCGGAACCAGTTCAACGGGGGCGTTCAACAAGCGGTTGGAAAGTACCTGTTGATCGACGCCGACTACTTCTGGAAGTTCACGCATAATTCCTACGACTTCAGCACGCTGTTGAACACTACCATTACGTTTCCGATCGCCTGGCATAACTCGAAGCTCGACGGGATCACGGGCCGCGTCAGCACCACGAATCTCAAGGGTTTCCAGGCGTACTGGACGTTCGGCCATACGCGGGCGCGGTATTTTCCTCCCGAAAACGGCGGTCTGATTCCTCAAGGAACGCCTTTAGCAGGGGGCGTATTCCGGATCGATCACGATCAGGCGTTTCAATCGACCTTGAATCTTCGCTACCAAAGGCCGAAGAATGCGGAGTGGGTCGCTCTGACCTACCGTTACGACAGCGGACAAGTAGTCAGCGGAGTGCCCGATGCAGGAGCGGCGCTTGCCCTCACGCCAAATCAGCAGGTGTCAATTGGCTTGGCCTGTAACGGAACTGCCGCCACCGTGGCGACCCCACTGAGCAACTGTGTCGGCGCGGGCGGCATACTGGGCCTGGTCACTTCGAAGCTAATTACGCTTCCCCAAGGCGGCTACGGCCCATTTCCGAGCGCGGAGAACGACGATCACAATCCTGACCGCGTGAAGCCACGAAACGTGTTCAACCTAGGCATCGGCACGGACAATTTGCTGCACCGCGAAGGAAAGCGACGCTACACCGCGTCACTTGAAATAGCGAATCTCACCAACGTGACTGCGCTCTATAACTTTCTGTCGACGTTTAGCGGGAGCCACTTTCTGCAGCCCAGATCCATGGTTGCAAAGATCGGCATGACATTCTAAAACAGCCGGCAAAAGTGAATTCTCAGTCGGCCACGATTATTTTGTAGGAGCCGTTCCTAAAGACGATTTCGCGGACTTGGCCGTGGGGGCCGATGGAGCCGATTGGCTTGCCGTTGAATAGAATCTTGAGGCCTGCGGCATTGCCGATGCGAAGAGTCGCCCCATTGGGGATATCGATACTTTGGGTGTCGCCCGTCGCGAAGAGGCGCGCGAGCATCGGTTTCCCGCCAGCGTCGCGCAGAGCCACCCAGGTGAGCTCAGATGCCTGCACGCTCACACGTCCGCTCACATTCGCTGGGGCCGCCGGCTCAACCTGGGGAGGTTCCGTAGGAGCAGGAGGCGGTGCCGCTTCAGCGGGGGTCTTATCCGGCACAGCGGTCGCCGGAGGATTGCTGGTGGCCGCCACCCGTTGCACCCCGGGTTCGGAAACCAGGTTTTGCCAGGTCCAAGTGGCCAGGATAACCACGCCGATTCCAAGCAATGCGAAACCTGCCACCAAACGCCAGTCCCGCTTGCCTTCGGGCGCGTATTCCACTTGATGTCGCCAGGTAGCCTTGGGTCTGAGGGTGGGCGAAACCGGAGGACTCCAGGGCTTCACCAGGACAGCTTCCGGCTTCTTTGCAGGTTCAACGACGGGAGCGCCAACGGGTAGTGGTGGTGCCGCTGCCGCTGCCGCAGCCTGACTCTTCGGTGCGTCGACAAGCGGCATCGAAGCCGTCGAGGCCTGCGTCACAGGTGTATTGACAACCGGCGCCGGGGCTTTAACAGCTTGCGCCATGGCCGCATCCACCACCGGAGTGGGGGCGCTAGCAGCCTGCGCCATTGCTGCGTCAACGACGGGGGCCGGGGTCGCAACGGCCTGCGCCATAGGTGCGGCGTCGACCACCGGCGCAGGCGGCGCTTCCTGGGCTGCGGCCGCCATCACGACAGGCTGGGACAACGCGACCGGAGCGGCAGAGGAAGCCGCAACCGGCGCGGCAATCGCTTCCAGTTGACGAGTGGTGTGCGCGCAAAATCCTTCCACTGCGGTCAGCAGCTTGCGGACGCTATCTTCGGTGGAAGTCGACTTCGAGTGCAGGTCCTCGATTAAGCCGGATTGGCCTTCGAGCGCATGCTCCACGCGAGTGATGCGGCGGTCCATATTGGCTTCTATATCGCGCACGTAGGCGGTCCATTTAGCGGATTCGAGTCCGCGCTCGCGGCGATCGGAAAACAGGCGCGCCCCCACGCCGGTATTGGTAACCGCGGGAAGGTGCGACTCTTGGTCCATCTCGCCACTGGCTTCGATCAGCATTTGAATTTCTTCGGTGATCCGCAGGGCGTCGCGGCGCGACAGGCAGCGCCAGTCGGAAGGCTCATTGCCTTCGTCCGACAAATACAGGCCGAATCCGATGAGCTCATCCTGTTCTATGGCTTCCGTGATGCGCGCAAACTGTGCGATGGTGTGGCGGCGCAATGACGTGGTTCCGTCGAACGCCGCATGGAAGGCGGATACTTGTTCGGCGGTCACGGGACCGATGAATTCCGCGGTGAAATTCAGCGACTCATTGCCGAAATCGAATCCCAGCCAGTCGCCCTGGGATTGGTCGACTTGAATATCGTTGGCCAGCATATAGAAAAACTTGCGGGCCTCGTCGACGACGCTCGCTAGCTTATGCAAGGGCACTCCGATACCGCCCCGGTTCAATTCAATTCGAATACGTAATCTTGGCATGGTTAGTATTACCTCGGTAGCGCCCCGTTTGAGACGTGGGCCGCTCTGGTTTTCTGTTTTCGTCTGATTTCTTCCAGACTCTCGAACACTCTGCGGCTGATGCGGTATTCCACTGCGTCGCTCCGCTCCTCGGGACGGCGGGCGACCGCAGGATCCACTTCTACAAGCTGATAAAAATAGCGGGAGGCGGCGGGATAATCGTGCCGTTCAATCGCGGCCAGCGCCAGGCCTTTGAGCGCCGCTGTCGAGTGAGAGTTGAGTTCGAGCAGGCGCTGCGAATACTTTTGGACCCGCGCCAACTCGAAAACTTCCATGCTCATGGCGATCAGGTTTGACAGCGCCTCCTCGGCGGCCGGATCGATCGTGAGCAGATGCTCATAGTGTTTTTCAGCCTCGTCAAATCGGCGCAGGAGCTGCAGCGCCAAAGCTTTCCCAAACAATGACCGCCGCCGGGACGCTTCGGACCAGCATTTATCGAAGCACTCGAGCGCCGCTCCATAACGCCCTAACCTCAGCAGACAGTCGGCCAGGTCGAGGCGCACTTCATCGCGATGCGGATCGAACTGAAGCACCGCCTCGAAGGCGTGGGCGGCCGGCTCCCACTGCTCGAGCGAGTGCAGGCACAGCGCGAGTTGACCTTGGGCATAGATGTGATCCGTATCCAAAACGGTGACGGAGGAATAACTCTCGGCGGCGTCCTGAATCCGTCCCAATTCGAGTTGCAGATCGCCGCGCAGGATATAAAAATCGGCGTTGAATTCGCCGGGGGCGGAGAGAACCGCGAGCGCCTCCTCCAGCCGTCCTTCGGCGCGCAATCCCAGCGCCGCCTGAATGGGATTGGCGGCCGCCAGTCTCGCGGCGGTAGCCGCAGTTCGGAAAGGGTTCATGGCAGCGACGCCACGGCAGTTCGCGTGGTCCCTTTCTTTATAAAAGTGAAGCGCAGCGCCTGCACCACCGGCCGCTGCCCATGTTCGTCGTAGAAGCCGACGGCGCCCGAGTCGAGGCGCGGGTCGGTCCAGGTATCGACAGGGTTGCCCTGTAACGAAAGAGTGAAGGAGGGGCCGATGGCGTCCATCCTCACGTGGACTAAGCCCGAGTTATTTGCGAGCGGCAGTATTTTTCGCGAGTGGACGCTCTCCTCGCCTCCCGACACGCTAAAATGTTCCGCCGCCAGCACCAGGCTGGCCCCAGGCTGTATCAGCCGGAGCCGCATGGCGTAGTAGTCGCCCGCATCACGCGTGCGAAACACCCAGCCTACGCCGTTGGCGTCGGGAACCCATCCGAATTCGATGCGGTAATCCGCCTCCTCGCGTGAAGGCTCATACACCGACATCAATCTCCCCGGCGGCGCAATCGACCGCCGCGACCAGCCTCCCATGCCGGCGGTCTCAATGCCATGCTCCCGGACTGACGATGCACCGGCGCCCGAGCGCCCCAACAGCAGGACGATGGCTGCGACCGCAATCGTCGCTAATGCAATCTGCCGCCAGAACCGCGCTAGAAACTGATCGTCAGAGCTGTAGAGCAGAAGCGAAGGGGCTTGAAAGATGGCCGGTTCAGGGTCCGGAACGGCATTGGCTGGCGCTGAAGATATCTGACGGGGCGTGGCGGCAGGCGAGTCTAGCGGAGCGGGAGGAGCAAAGACACTTCTAGCTGCCACCTGCTTCGAAGGCGGGCGAACCATTTTTGGGATCACCATTTCCCACTGCGCTGCGGAATTCGCAGGACGGGAAGTTTCCGGGAACGCCGGGTTGTCGATCAAAGCGGGAGCTTGAAACGGAAGCGGCGAGACGGTGGCGGCCAGGCTCAGTCCGGCCGATGGCAATTGCGAAGCCTGCCTGATGGGAAGCGTCCGCTCTACTTTCTGTATTGGAGCGACGTTCAGGTAAGACCACGTGACTGGGAAACGGAACCAGGCTATGGTTTCTAGTTCGTTCCCTGAATTAGACGGCGGATATACCGGTAGTCCAAATCGAGCCATAGCTGACTTCACATCGACCACGATATATGGGGCCTCAACCGATCATCGACCTGCATATCGTACCATGTGTCCCGAATGAACTCAATCATTATAGTCGGATAATATTTAAGGTCAGAAACAAGAGCCATGGCAGAGCGGAAGACGGAACCGAAACTCACGGAAGCAGCCGCCAAAACGACTGCGGTACTCCGAACACTGCAGTCGCGGTTGAACCGGGAGATTACACCTCTAGCTACACGCGATGAACTGGGGGAGGAACTGCAGAATTATTTTGCCATAACAGGTTCGGAGCCGCAAGCCCCCCTTAGCGCTTCCGCCGATATTCGAAACCAGGTCATCGAAAAGGTGGTCGACCGGATTATTGCTGCGTGGCAAGAGCAGGACGGTCAGATCCCGGCGATCAAGAATGAAGTAATTGCACGGTTGGTTGAGCGCGTCCTGGCTGAATTAGCGATTAGGCCTGAGGAGTAACTGCCATGACTTTGAAAGTAATGTTGCTTTTGGCGGCGATGCAGGCAGCGGCATTCGGGGAATTCAAAGTCATGACCTGGGAGATCGATGGCGTGAAGCGGGAGGCGATTGTCTATTCGTCGGCAAAAAAAGCGGCGGTGAAAGCTCCGGTCGTGCTGGCGTTTCACGGTCACGGCGACACGGCGGAAAATTATCTGGGCGTGGAGCTTGAAAAATCTTGGCCGCAGGCGATCGTAGTTTATCCGCAGGGCTTGCCGAGCAAAAGCGATGGCGCTCCAGGGTGGCAGGTGGAACGCGGCAAAGACAGCGATCGCGACCTGAAGTTTGTCGACCAAATGCTGGCCACCCTGCATCGGCAATTCATGGTGGACGACGCGCGGATTTATTCCACCGGATTCTCGAATGGCGCCAACTTCACCTATTTGCTATGGGCGGAGCGGCCGAATGTCTTCGCGGCGTTCGCTCCGGTAGCGGCGCGAATACTGCCCTCGGTGCACTTGACCGTTCCAAAACCGGTGTTCCATACCGGCGGCACGGCGGACCGGCAGATTGCCTTTGCGGATCAAAAGGAAGCCATAGAAGCGGCGCGCCGAGCCAACAACGCAACCGGGAAAGGCGTGGCCTGCGGACTCCATTGCACGCGCTATGATTCGCCGGGCGGCGCCCCGGTGATGACGCTGATTCACAATGACGGACACGTCTATCCGGACGAGGTATCGCCGATGATCATGGAGTTTTTCCGAAAGCATCCGCTTGTGGGGCAGTGACGCTATTGGATCAAGTAAAATGAACTGAATCCCGCATATGCCGCTTTCCGCCGGCGATCTCCTCGGCCCCTACGAAATCCTCGGACCCATCGGAGCCGGGGGCATGGGCGAAGTCTATAAAGCCCGCGACAAACGCCTGGGCCGCACCGTCGCGATCAAGACCCTGAATGGGGAACATGGCGATCGATTCGAGCGGGAGGCGCGCGCGATTGCCGCGCTCAATCATCCTCATATCTGCGCGCTTTACGACGTCGGCACGTTGCCATCGGACGCAGGCTACCTGGTGATGGAGTTCATCGAAGGTGTTCCGGTTGCCGGTCCTTTGACGCCCGAGATGGCGCTGCGCTACGCCCTGCAGATCGCTGATGCCCTTTTGGCGGCGCATGGCAAGGGCATCACGCATCGCGATCTGAAGCCGGCCAATATCCTGGTGACGGTTTCCGGGATCAAGTTGCTCGATTTCGGACTTGCCTTGTGGAGCCACGACCAGCCAGGCGCGACAGACGCGACTGCCACCATCGGCATGACGCAGGCGGGCACCATTCTAGGAACGGCCGCCTACATGTCTCCCGAACAGGCCGAGGCCAAGGCGGTGGATGCGCGCTCGGATATTTTCGCCTTCGGATTGGTGCTTTACGAGATGCTGAGCGGGCGGCGCGCTTTCACCGGCGCTTCCGCAATCGCGATCATGGCTGCGATCCTGCATAAAGAGCCGGACCCAATTCAAGCGCCAACGGCATTACAAAATATACTCGCTCGTTGCCTGCGTAAATCCCCTGCCGACCGCTTCCAGTCGATGGCACAGGTGAAAGATGCCCTATTGGCCGCAAGCAGCGGAGTGAGCGCGCCCTCCACCTTGCGTACGAGAGCGGTGCCGGTTGTTGCCACGCACGCCTCGTCTCCGGAACGCACGCCTTCGATTGCCGTCCTGCCGTTTGCGAACAGCAGCCGTAACGGGGACGATGAATATTTCTCCGACGGTTTGGCGGAAGAGATCATCAACGCGCTCACCCAGGTGGCCGGGCTGAAAGTGATCGCCCGCACATCGGCGTTTGCCTTCAAGGGTAAAAACGAGGACATCCGCAAAATCGCCGAAACGCTGGGCGTATCGAGCGTTCTCGAAGGAAGCGTGCGGCGCGCGGGAGCGAAAATCCGCGTCACCGCGCAGCTCATCCGCGCCGAAGACGGCACGCATTTGTGGTCCAAGCGCTACGAAAGCGAATTGACCGATGTGTTCGCTATCCAGGACGAAATCTCCGCAGCCATCGTCAAAGAACTGGAATTGAATCTCGCCGGACACTCGCTGGTGAAACGGGCGGTTACCAATGCCGCCGCCTACGATGCCACGCTCGAAGGCCGTCATCATCTGACCAGTTTCACGCCGGCATCGGCCGACCGCGCCCGTAGTTGCTTCGAGCGCGCCATCGCTCTCGATCCGCAGTATGCTCCGGCCCATGCAGGCCTGGCCGAATACCATGTACTACAATCCGCCGTGGGATTCATGGAGCCGCGCCAAGCGCTTGCATTGGGAGAACAGGCCGCGCTGCGTGCGCTCGAACTCGATCCGATGCTGGCTGAGGCGCACGCGATCGCGGGCCAGATCTGCGCTGCGCTGCATTACGATTGGAGCGCTTCGGAACAACACTTCCGCCAGGCCATCGGCGCGAATCCCGCGGCGGCCGCCGTACGTTTCTCCTATGCATATTGGTGTCTGCGACCGTTGGGGAAACTTACAGAGGCGCTTTCTGAAATCGAGCGGGCACTGGAGCTGGACCCGCTCGCCTTGTACTACCGCTTCGGCCGCGCGTACCTTTTGTTATTCGTCGGGCGCGACGACGAGGCGGCGACCGCAGCCCAGCGGGCCTTCGATCTGGATCCGAATTATTTCCTGGCGCAATTTATTCTCAGTTTTGTTCTGGCCCGTCAAGGGAAATTCGACGAGGCGGTCGCGCTGGTTGAACGAGTGCTGCAATTGCATGGGCGCTATCCTATGTCGCTGCTGGTTGCTGGAGCGGTATATGCCGTGGCGGGGCGGCTCGACGCTGCGCGCGCCATTCTCGGGGAGATCGAAGCGATCGCTGCTAAATCGTATGCGGCGGCGGGAGCGATCACGCTTGTCAACTGTTTGCTCGGCAACCTGGATGAAACGGTCCACTGGGCGGAACGGGCGATTGTGCAGCGCGATCCGCAGGTGCTGGGCATTAAGACCACACCCGCGTATGCGAATCTTCGCTCCGATCCGCGTTATCCCGCGCTGCTGGCGAAAATGAATCTGGCGTAGGCGCTAGGGCAAAATCACCAGCGAACTTCGCGGAAATGCCAGCGTTTGCCGCCAATAACAGCCGCCAATAACAATGGATCAGCGCGGCTTGCGAATCAGGTCGTCTGCTCGGAAATAGGATAACTATACCGATGTGGAAAATATATCAATCACCGGTACGTTCAGCTATGCTAAGGAATTCATGGTGCGTGTCTCGCTCCCTATATCTCTATGTACTTGGGGAGAGTGAATTTGCCGGCACTTGCAGTCGATGACGAAAAAGATAGTCTCGGCGGTCTTCATCGGATTTCTGGCCGCCGATTTGATCCTGTTTCTCGTCGCGCCGCGTTATTTCGCAGCACTGCACCGATGGCTGTTCTACCCGAGCGAATGCTCGTTAACCGAACTCATAGCTGAGGTCAAGCCGGAGCACACAGCCTCGGCGGCTGCAGCCTTGCCCATCCTGGAGCGAACCGAATCCGGACTGGACTTGTGGGAAACGCCGCGCGGGAAATGGTGGACCGTCCATGGCGACAACGCTCTTCAGTTCTTGATATACGAACAGCTTAAAGACATCTATGAACCACCGGGACATGAGATTCGTAAGGGCGATATTGTGCTGGATTGCGGGGCAAATATCGGCATATTCACGCGAACCGCTCTTTCTAGGGGCGCCAGCCTGGTGGTGGGCATCGAACCCTCGCCGCAAACACTAAATGCGTTTCGGCGTAATTTCGAAAAGGAGATTCGGGAAGGCCGTGTGGTGGCGTACCCGAAAGGTGTCTGGGATCATGACGCTGAGATGGACCTCAGCGTCGACGAGGCGTTTCAGGCAAGGGACAGCCTGGTATTGCCGCAGGGTGGTCCTGTGCCCAAAATCCGGGTGCCCCTTACGACTATCGACGAACTTGTCGCGGAACTGAAACTACCTCGCGTCGATTTCATAAAGATGGACATCGAAGGAGCCGAAAAGCCGGCGATCAAAGGCGCAGAAAACACTATAAAGCGCTTCCGGCCTCGAATGTCATTGTCTTCCGAACATCTAAAGGACGATTTCACCGCCATCCCGGCGCTAGTTCATTCAATTGAACCCAATTACACCCACCGAGGCTGCGATTGCTCTATCATCCAGAAGCGCATCAAGGCGTTCGTTCTGGCTTTCGATCCGACCTCTTGATTTCCGTAAGGGAGCGGTGCCGGCCGAAAACAGGCTAGGGCAAAATCACCAGCGAGCTTCGCGGAAATGCGAACTTTTGGCCGAGCTCATCGATGACGTCCACCTGTGAGATGTATTCGCCGGGCTGCAGACGATTGAGAGGGATCTGGAAGCTGAAAGGCGCAACGCCGGGGCGCGAGGTGGCGAGTTTATCCACCCGCACCGGCCGAGATGTATAAACTTTACGCGCGCCTTGGAGCAGCTCAATCGCGGCATAGACGTTGGGCACTTTCTGATCGTCAAGGCTGGGGTCGTAGACCTCGAAGTAAACGTATAGTGTTTGGTCCGTGCGGAACACGCGGGTGATGCTGGGCACCACTTTCCGGCCGTCCTGCACCAGCGGATGGTTGGTCAGCAGTTTCTTGTTATTGTCGGCGGCGCCCACGGCGGCGGAAACCGCCTCCCTCTGGCTGCTGAGAATCACGGAGCTGACGCGCAGCGATTTTCCGGAGTTGAGATCCGGCACGGCGAACTTGGTTTCAAAGGTCCCCATCTTGCCGGTGAGGCCTTCGCGCGCGAGAAAGGTCAGGCTGTAGTTGCCGGGGCCTAGCGTAAGGCCACTGTCGTATTGCATGTAGCGGCGGTCGACCTGAGCCGCATTGGCTTCGTTAAGTTTCACGGCGATCTGATCGCGGACGCCGCCGGCCAGACGCCCGCTAGAATCGCGAACTTGCCCGATGAAGTCGAGCTGGTTGGTCTCGTTGGAACCTTTCTTCGAAAACCCGATAGCGGAGCCGGGAACCTTCACGGAAATCGGAATGAAGTAGCGATCCTTGGCGACTCGGAAGTAGTCCACTTCAAGCGCCAGCGGCAGTTCGCTGACCGGATCGCCTAACGTGAGGGCTTCTTCAAGTTGGCGCTCTTTGTCGGCGGAAGTAAACTTGGCGAAGGTCTTCGAAGCATAGTAACCCTTGCGGTAGTCGAGCTTGGCCTGGTTGTTGCTCGCGAGCTTGATTTGCACGCGGCGGTATTTGCCGTCGGTGGCGGTGTTTGCCGAATAGTAACCGACGATGTAGTAGCTGCGGATGTCTTCCTGGGCTTGGCGAATCCCCAAAGTCAGATCGTTCGAATCGAGAAGCGCCTTGCCGCCGGTGTCGGCAGCGAGCGTAGATAACGTCTCCTGTGAATCGTTGAAACTCGCCCGGCGGCCATTTTGGCTGGTGCCGGTGAGGATTCCCGTGCCGCGCGGCGATGCAACGCTGGCATTTCCGCCGGGCGCCTCCGCCACCAAGCCACGCGCGTCGACCGGATAGAAGGACACGTTAGAGCGCACCGCTGCGTTCACAGTGGCCTTGAGCTGCGACTGGTTTTCGATGCCGGTCTTTTCGACGCCGCTCGAAAAATAGATGAGGGCTTTCTTTTCCGGGTAGATGCTGAGCTTGCGCGCTGCGTCTTCGAGCGCAGTCAATTTGCGGTCGGTATTAAATATGTTGAATTCGGTTTGATCGGCGACGAAGGAGCCGCTGTCGTCGCCTTCATCGGCAGCCGTGGCGGCCATTCCCTGCAAGTCGCTCGAATCGCCGAGCGTCAGGCCGCGCAGTGTTTTGATCAGCAAGTCTCGGTCATCGGTGAATTCGAGCACCATGCGGAACTTGCTGCCGAAGGTCATCACGCCGGTCAGGTCGGCGGCGGTCATCTGGGTCTGGACCCATTTAATGGCAGCCTCCTGCGCGCGCGCCTGCTCGAGCGGCTGCATGGAGGTCATGTCGAAGAACAGTCCGATTAAACGGCGATCCTGAAAGCGCTTGGGGTCGCGCGGGGCTTGAGTATTGACAGCGGCGCCCGGAGGGGGCGCAGCAGTGCGTTCCTCGATGGTTTGGTTACGTTGCGTGAAAGAGAGAGGCGCCAGAGGCTCGGTACTAAGTTCCTGCCGGTCGAAGACGGTGATGTTTTGCGGCACGCCATCTTCGATTACCTGGAAATCTTCCTTCTTTAGACCGGTGATGGGGCGGCCAGCCTTGTCTTTCACAGTGACATTGATCACCACCAGCTTGGTGTCGACGATAAAGGTGGCGTCCTGCGCGAGCAGTAGCGAAGCGGCCAGAAAAAAGAAAGCGCGTTTCAGAAAGGACATCAGAAGTTCAACCTAAGAGTTGCGCTCAAACTGCGCATTCCACCGGCCGAGAGGGGCGCGCCATAGGTGAGCGAGTTCACCACAGTGCCGATGCTAGTGATGTTCACGTGGTTGGTAACGTTATTAGCTTCGAAGCGGAGTTGCAGGCGCAGACGCTCACGGAGCGTAATATTCCTCTGCAGCGAAAGATTCATGGAGAAAGCGCCGGGACCAATGATAGTGTTCCGGCCGGCATCGCCGTATTGGCCGGGCAGTGGAGTGGTAAAGGCCGCAAGGTTGAAGAAGCCGGAGCCGGAGTTGACAGGCAGTCCGGTAGCCTCGGCGCGGCCGCTGCCGATGGTGCCCGTGCCTGCGATATCGGACTGGTTTCCGAGCACTCGCGCCGTGAGAGGGGTACCGGATTGAAGGGTGATGCTGCCCGACATGGTCCAGTCCTTGAGCGCCTTCTCCAGGAAAGTTTTATTAGCCAGCACACCGTTCGAACCAACCGGCGATTGAACCACGTAATTCACCGCGAAGGAGTGACGGCGGTCGAAACTGGAAAGGCCGCGTTCCGCCGAGAGATCGAAGAAGTTCTGCGCCACGGTGTTGCCGGCGCCGCCGAGAGTGGAGGAGTTGTCGATCGACTTGGCAAAGGTGTACTGAATATTCGTCGAGAAGCCGTGACGGAAGCGGCGATTCAGTCGAGTCTGCAAAGCATGGTAGATAGAGTTGCCGGCCGGCGTGTCGTAGATAAAGCTTGTGGCATTGCTGATCGCCAGTCGCTGTTCGGAGGTGAGGACCGATCCGGGAGGCGCCTGGTTGGGCATCTCCTGGATGTCAAGATGGGTGCCCTTGGTTCCGAGATAATTGATCTCACCGACCAGCGCTCCGGGCAAGTCCGACTGGAACCCGACGTTCCAGGTCTGGGCATACAGGGTGGCGTAATTGCGGTCCACGGCAAACGTGTTGAGGATGGTCTTGCCGGCCGGCGTGACGGTGAGCCCGCTCGCGATCGTCAGAGGATTTAAAACGCTGGTATTGACACTGGTCGATTGCGCAAACGGCGGCTGCGCGGAGAGACGAGCGGTGAACTGATCGTAAGTGCCGGGATTATAGTAAATGCCGTATCCGATCCGCACTACGCGGTTCTTTTTATTCCACGGCTTCCAGGCAAGCGCGGTGCGCGGCGCGAAATTGTTGCGGTCGGGATTGATCAGACCGCTGGGGAACGAGCCGCTATAGGGGCCAGCTTGAGAGGGTGTCACCACCGCAACAGCAGTGAAGCCGGGCGCGATATCCAGGTTGGCGATGCGTCCATACTTTTCCTGCCAGGGAGCGAAGTATTCATAGCGCAATCCCAGATTCAGCGTGAGATTGTTGCGCACGCGAAAGTCATCCTGCCCAAAAACGTTGAAGGCGTTGGTACGGAAATAAGTGTTCGAGCTGCCGAAGCGGATGGAATCGGATTGCGGCAGGCCCAGGAGGAAATCGGCAAAGTCGAGGCCGGTACCGGGCACCGGCTGGCCGTTGGCGTTGAGCTGGCTGGTGGCGAGGCCCGTGAAGTTGAAAGTGCCGCGGCCGTTGGCATCGGCGACAGTGTTGCGGAAGTAACGAGTGAAGCCGCCTCCGAAAGTCCAGTTGTGTTTGCCGCGATGGATGGAGAGAGCCTCGGTAAAACCATAGTTGTAGATGGCGCTTTGAGAAGGGCTGCCATCGGTGAGCGCGCCGAAGTTGGTAAAGCTGAGCGTCGGCGGCCCGAAGTTGATGGGGTTTGATGAAGTTCCTTGGATGCCGAGCGCCGCAGCAACATCGGCGCCGTTTGCAAAGAACGGCGTGCTAAGGCCGGTGTTGCGGTTGAACGTCGCTGTGAAGTTCTGAAAGATTCCAGTTCCGAAAGTATGACGGTAGTTGAGGTTGGTGGTGAAGCCGTTGCCGCTGGAGGTGTCGATGAAACCGTAATTCTGCAGGTTGTGCGAGTCCCGGCCCTGCCAGTTCACTCCCACGCTGAGCTGATCACGGCGGGAGAGCGTCTGATTAACGCGCGCGTTCAGGTTCTGGTTGTTATTCGGCACGGCGGCGATCAAGCGATAGTTGTTGATGGTTCCGGGCTGGTTGGGGAGAGGAATGAAGTTCAGCAATCCCAGTGCGACGGGGCTGATTTGGGTAATACGATTTCCGGCGAGGGGAAGGCCTGTAGCGGGATTATAAAGGACGGTGGACACGCCCGAGAAATCACCCGCACGTTCGGCGAGCGTAGGCACAGTGCTGGTGAGATTCAGACCGTTGCGCGCGAGGTTGCCGTTGTAATTGATGAAGAAGAAGGTGTTCTCCGCGTGAAACAACTTAGGGATTTCAAGCGGACCGCCCAGGTTGAAGCCGAAGCGGCTCTGGGCATAAGACGCCTTGGTATTGCTCTGGCCGTTCAGCGAAAAAGGTGACGCGTCTAGAGCCGAGTTACGCAAGTTAAAAAAAAGCGAGCCGCGGATTTGCCGCTGCCCTCCGTTCCTGCGATTGCCGATGAAACCGCCGCGCCCGCCGGGACCACCGGGACCACCGGGCCGGCGTCCGCCACCGGGTCCGCCAAATCCACCGCCGCCGCGTCCACCGAAACCACCTCCGCCCAACCCACCGCCGCCGCCAAAACCGCGTCCGCCGAAGCCGCCAGCAGCAGGGCCGGTGGGAGCCGCGGGACCCGCGGTGGCGGCGCTTTCCTGCCCAGGAACCGATGCTCCCCCTACCGCTGCTGGCGCGACGCCGGCTC
>JANXXL010000364.1 GCA_025350625.1 Bryobacterales bacterium
GACGGAAGACACGTTCACCTGGGAAGCCACCGATAAGGCCAAGACCCTGAAGGAAGCGTCTCACGCAATGGCCGTCGCTCGCTAAGCTTGCAGGTCTAACCGTACAATCCAATTTGTCGAACAGCCACTCGAAAGGGTGGCTGTTTCTGGGTGTTCAAACTGGATGCTATTGGCACTAAGCAGACCTGGTGGTGAGAATTCCAGGTCATTTCTGGCGTAACCTGCGATGGTATCCTGAAACCCATTTTTCGGGGCTGCGGGGCGGGAGGAAAAGACTTGCGCCCCAAGTACGCTATGATCTTCGATCCGGCCGATCGGGCGAGTAGGGGATCGGTCCCTCCATCCATGCCAGAATGGCGAATCGGCAACACCACGCGCTTTTCTCCTGCCCCTCTTGAAAATGGCACTATCTTTAGATATTTATTCGGGGTAGGCTGATATAATCTCAAAGCTAGGCGGGGGAGGGATGACCCCCGAAGACGGAGGATTCAAGCGTGACACGGGCCCCCAATTCCGTTTACGCAGCTTCGTTATTGTCTTTCAACAGCGAAGCGCTGGAATGGGCGGCGCGCGCCCATCCATTCGTAGGGAATGGCAACCGTTATGTTTAATGCTGCCTTTTTTCTCACATCATTTCTCCGTCCAATCGAGGGAACCCCTTCGTGAAACCGATCGGGAACCGTGCCGATTCAGGTCCGACCGCACGGTTAAATGGCCCGGCTCAAACATCTCTGCAGCCTTTGTGTGTGCATGACCTGATTGCTCTCCAGGCGGAGACTACTCCCGATGCCATTGCTTTGGTGATCAGCGGCAAGATGGTGACCTACTCCGAGCTCAACGCAAACGCGAACCAGTTGGCCCATTTTCTTCGAGCCAAGGGAGTTGGACCGGAAGTTCTGGTGGGCCTCTGCCTGAAGCGATCCGTGCAGATGGTTGAGACGATACTCGGGATCTTGAAAGCCGGGGGAGCCTACGTTCCCCTAGATCCGAAGGACCCGGTAGAGCGACGGTCATTCGAGCTGGAGGACTCCGGCACGAATATCCTGGTCACAACCGACCAGCTTGCGAAGACTTTTTCCTTGAATGACAGCACCGTTGTCCGTCTGGATGCGGATTGGCCCGAGATTTCGAAGGAAAGTCAGGCAAATCCTGCGCCTAGGGCCCGCCTTGCGAATCCGTCTTATGTGATCTACACCTCCGGCACCACCGGCAGACCCAAAGGTGTAATGGTTACGCATTCCGGGCTGCTCAACTACCTATCCTGGGCGGCACAAGCATACGGTAAAGAGGCACGGCGTTCGGCCCTGGTCCATTCCTCCATTTCTTTCGACTTGACCATCACGGGGCTCTACACTCCACTGCTGGTCGGAGGACGTGTGGAGTTGCTGCCGGACGATGCAGGCGTGGAAGCGGTCGCCTCGGCCCTGCGGCATCCGGAAACTCGCGGCATCGTGAAGATCACCCCTGCACATTTGGAATTGCTGAGCCAGCAACTGCGTCCCGAGGAGGCGGCCGGCAAGGTCGAACTATTCGTCATCGGCGGCGAGAATCTGCGGAGCGAGAGCCTGCGCTTTTGGAGAGAGGCTTCTCCAACCACACGGCTGATCAATGAGTATGGGCCGACTGAAACCGTCGTGGGCTGCTGCGTGTATGAGGTGAAGGCCGGCGACCCCCTTACCGCTTCCGTGCCCATCGGCAAAGCCATCGCGAACACGCAGCTATATATCCTGGACCAGCAGTTGAATCCCCTGCAGCCGGGCCTGACCGGTGAGTTGTACATCGGCGGGGCAGGTGTTGCACGCGGCTATCTCAACCGGCCTGAATTGACTCGGGCGCATTTCCTTGCCGATCCGTTTTCGAATGAACCTGAAGCCCGTATGTACAAAACGGGCGACCTGGCGCGTTGCCGGGAGGATGGGAATCTCGAATACCTGGGTCGCCTTGATGAGCAGGTGAAAATCAGAGGGTACCGCGTCGAACTCGGGGAGGTTGAAGCGGTGGCGGCCGAGCATGCGGCAGTGCGCCAGTGCGTAACTTTGGTGCGGGAGGATACACCGGGAAACAGACAATTGGCGGCTTATGTGATTCCGCGCGATGGACTGACGGTCACACCGAAAGAGCTGCAGGAATTTCTCAGACTGAAGCTTCCCGAGTATATGGTTCCGACGCACGTTGTGATTCTGGATGCCTTTCCCTTGACTCCGAATGGCAAGGTGGATCGCCAGGCGTTGTCGGTTCGGGAGAAAACCTTGTCGCGGCCGGAATTCATCCCGCCGCGAAACCCAAGCGAATCCAAGCTGGCGGCGATTTGGACCGAGCTTTTCGGGGTCAATCCCATCAGCGTGACGGACAATTTCTTCGACTTGGGCGGCGATTCTCTTATGGCTGCGAGGCTCATGGTGAATGTTGAAGAGCTGTTCGGGAAGCCCTTATCCATGAGCACGCTATTCCAGGCCCCCACCATTCGGCAATTGGCGGTCATGCTCGAAGGCCAGGTGACTTCCGCACCGCAAGTAATTCCGGTCCAGCCTGCCGGGTCCCTGCCCCCGTTCTTTTGTATCGGGGCGGGTCCTCTGTTCCGGCCTCTAGCCTTGCGGCTGGGGACTGACCGTCCGTTTCTCAGTCTGATGCCCACGCATCTGCCAGAACTAACGCAACTGTCTGCACCGTACCGGCTCGAAGAAATCGCCGCCTACCTGGTCAAATCCATTCTCGATTATCAGAACGAGGGTCCCTACTACCTGGGAGGCTGGAGCGACTCCGGAGTAACGGCATACGAAACCGCACGCCAGCTGACCGAGAAAGGCCACGAGGTGGCATTGCTGGTTATGTTCGATACCACAAATCCTGCGTTTCAAAAGCGCGTTCTGAAAGAAGTGTGGGTGAAGTCACTGGCCAGGAAGATGAAATTCCAGGCTGACGAGCTGTTAAAGTTGACGAAAATTGAGCGGACTCATGTTGCCGAAAAAGTGAAGGAACTCCGCAGGAAAATTGTAACCACCGCCTGGCAAATACAGTATAAAATTCTCATGCGCTGGAACGGAGGTCTTTTGGAAAACCCCGAGCAGATCCTCCACGTTGCGGTACAGGCCTATCGGCCTGCTCCCTACCTCGGCCGTCTGGCTTTTTTCAAATCCGCAGAAAGGCCACATGGCGACGCTTGGGATCCTAGTCGTGGCTGGTCTCACCTGGTAACTGGCGAATTTGTGGTTCATGAAGTAAGCGGTGACCACCGGTCCATGTTCCTGGAACCTAATGTTGACAATCTGGCGAACAACATGATGGATTACTTCCGCGCAAAGGATCAGCAGCCGTCGTCCATCGTGGCGGAGCCGGTCGGATAATGGCTCTCGATCGCCCTCGATAGCAGTACTGGACAAAAGATAATCGCTCCATAAGCGGTGCCGGCTGGTATAATTCTCAAGGTGAAAAGGGCGTCCGCAGCGGATGACCTATGCGAGGATTTAATCGTGACTCCGGCCAATTCTGTTTACAGGGCTTCGCTTTTGTCATCCAAAAGCGAAGCTTTAGAATTGGCAACAGTCGCCAAGCAATTCATAACAAATGACAACCCTATGCTCGATGCGACCTTTTTTTTGGCTTCGCTTGGGAATTCCTGGGCGCCAAGAATAGTCGCAATCCGAGATAACGGAAATATCGCTGGGCTCGTTTACTTTAAGGAGCGAAAGGTTCTGGGTTGCGGAATGGGCATTCTGTATGTCGATGGCAGCCTCGGTACTATGTACCTGGGAGATCCACGTTTTCGAGGTGAAGCTCTTCGCCTAGCGCTGGAGGTGTTGCTTGCGCATCCTAAGGTTCGCGGTATACGCCTGAAAATTCCACCGAACGGACCAGAAGCCGAGGCGATTAGCCAAGTGGTTGCTTCGCGGCAGTTGGACGCTTCTAGCTGGCGGAACGACGAGCACGCCCGCCTGATTTTGCCCAATAGCTATGAGGCGTTCCTGAAGAGCCTAGGGTCCACCACGCGCCGTAATTTCGGTTATTATCGACGGAGATTTGACGCGGCTGGGTATCGTTTCGAGGAATGTATGTCCATTGAGGAGCTGCGTTCCGCCACTTCGCAGCTGCGGACCCAAAGTCGGAGACTGAGTAAACGGCAGGCACTGGAGAGGTTGCTGCAAATGTTTTCCGCTGCTAGCCGCAGTTGGGCCGCCGGGCTGCGGGATGATAAAGGCCGATGGATTAGCATCGCGGGAGGATGCTACCTGGGCTCGCAGCCCGTCATGTTTCTTCAATTGAACAATGATCATGAGTTCGAACGTTTTTCGCTCTCCTTGGTGTTGCGGGCATACTTGATCGAACACTTTATACAAGAGGGCGTGTCAGAGTTGATTTTTTGGACCGGAGCGGGGACGACGTTGGGTCGCTACTGCGTTTATGCGCCGGCTCTCGCGGTGAGCTTGGATAAACGTGGACACTCATGGCGCTTAACCAGGAGTTTGGCCTCGCATTTGGCTTCGCGAATGCCGCGGAAGCTAGCGCAGGACTTGCGGTTCCTCGCTGGTTCGGAGCTTCACTGACGGCAGAAAGGTTAAGCAAACCGGACCAGCTTTGCTGCTGATAGCGATGGTAGCGTTAGTGCCTATAAGCTTTCGACTTCTATCGGCCAATCCTCCTAATGAGCGACGCCTGGCGACGCTACCGCCGTATTTGTGCTGCGATATATATGGCACTGTTTCGTCACGCGAAATAGCCTCAAGTGGCGCGTAGCTCCGAACAGCCCATCGAATTCGCGAAAATACGCGATCACCAGTACGTCGCGAGGATTGCGTTCAAGCGATTCGTCCAGCCTCTCGAGAAAACGTTGCATTGTCACGAGGCCAAAAGAGTTGAAAAAGTATATGACCAGGTTCTCGTCCGGAAACGAAAAGTCGAGCGCATCCCTACACAGCGTTTCGATTTCGCGGCACCTTCGTCTAGGACTGCGATAGGCTGCTATGTTTTTACTCGCTTGATCGTTCAGCTCCGCGGCGAACTCGATTCCCACGATTTTTCGGTACGGGTACTCCGCCGCGACCATCAGCATCCTGCCTTTTCCGGAGCCTACATCTATGAACGTATAAGACGAGTAGTCATGAATTGGCACCTCCCGAAGCGCTTGGCGGGCCCGATGCGGGCGGATCGGCAGATACGGATTGCTGTCGCTCGCATCACCCACAACCGTGAGATCCGTTAATGCTGCCGCTCCGGACGTCTTGACGTGCCGGGAAGTGTCAAACCACCATGCCTCGCCAGCCATCAGCAAATCTTGGATCCATCTTACGACCACGTTGTCAAATGAAGGCATAGAATCGAGCGATAACGGTCCTCGGGATTTCATCACGGGACAGCGAATTCGTTCCCAACCATATGTACCATCCAAGTCAATCGCTACGCTACAGATCGTTCGGCAGGCATGGTGCTGTAAGCCAGCCTTGATAGGAGCGGATCCCGGCTCCAGGGTATATTTGTTTAGATGGCTCTCATTGAAGGTTGCAAGCATTCGCTCGAGATCACGGTTCCGGTGACCGAAGTAGAACAAGAGGTCGAGCGCGCCTCCGCTGCGATTCAGGTCAAAGTCCGCCTGCCGGGCTTCCGGCCGGGCAAAGCGCCGCTGGCGATGGTAAAGACCCGGTTCGCTAACGACATCCGCCAGGAAGTGCTCGAGAAGCTGGTCCCGCGATTTTTGAACGCCGCGTTTGAGCAGGATCATCTGAGCGTAGTCAGCCAGCCCAGCATCAGTGAAGTTCATTTTCATAAGGACGAACCGCTGCGCTTCAAGGCCGAGTTCGAAGTCGCTCCCGTCTTCGAATTGGGGGAATATCAGGGGCTGACGGTTAGCTACGCCGAACCTTCCGCATCGGATGAGGACGTCATGGCGAAGCTGGAAGAAATTCGAGGGCGCAAGGCGGAGTACGTCAACGAAGAGCCGCGCGCACTGGCCGATGGCGATTATGCGGTGGTTTCGCTCGAAAGCATATCCGGCGTGGATGAAAAGGTCCAGCAGGATGAACTGATGCTGAAGCTGGGCGACGAAGCCACCATGCCGGCGTTCACCGAGAATTTGCGCGGAGCGGCGCCCGAGGAATCGCGAGAGTTTGAGGTTACCTATCCGGCCGATTACGACCGGGCTACGCTCGCAGGCCGCACCGTGCGATTCAAGGCCACGGTAAAGGCGGTCCGGCGCAAGGAACTGCCGGAGTTGAACGATGACTTCGCAAAAGACTTGGGCGATTATCAATCGCTCGATGAGTTAAAGGATTCGATTCGCAAGTCCATCATGCATGAGCGCGAGCACCAGGCCCAGGACGACACTAAACAGCAGATTATTGCCAGGCTGGTGGAGACCCATCCCTTCGCAGTGCCCGAAATATTCATCGACCGGCAGATTGAAGCCAATTTAAATACCCAACTGCAGCAACTGGCGTCGCAGGGGATCGATCCGCGCGCCCTCAAGCTGGACTGGCAAAAGATTCGTGAATCGCAGAAGGAGCGCGCGGAGCGGGACGTGCGGGCGTCCTTAATCTTGGACAAGATTTCCGACCGCGAGGCAGTGAGCGCCACCCAGGAAGAAGTAGATCGAGAGGTGCAGCGCTACGCGCGCCAGCAGCGCGAGCCGGTTGCCGCGGTCCGGGCGAAACTCCAGAAGGATGGCACCCTCAGCCGCATCGCCGGTCAGATTCGTACCGAAAAGACTCTTAGTTTCCTGTTCGACAAGGCGCGCAAGGAGGCTCCGAAGCCGGAAGAACCGAAACCGGACGTAGCCGCTGCGGTCGAAGCGGAAGCGAACGAAGGAAACCCGAACGAACCAACTGCCTAACGCACCCGGCGCAGGCCTCGGGTGCGGCCTTCGAGATCCATAGTTTCCAGATACACCGCGAACGTGCCCAGCCAATGGGCGCCTTCATAACGGTCGCCGGTTACAGCCGCCAGACCGGCATCGCGGTGCGCGGCCGCTGTTACCAGCAGCCGCAGACGGCGTGGATCGTTATCGGGCAGCCCTTTGGCGATGCCAAAAAGCATCCACGCGCGGCTTAAATTTAATCCGTCCAAGTGCGCCAATTTGCCATCCGCCGGATCTGCGGGCGTCACCGGCCGCAACATCGGCACGTCCGGCAAGAAACCAGTCAACCATTCCGCGAATTCAGCGGGAGTGCTCACCCGGCGCATCAGGTCGGCCTCGGCCAGGCATGGCGACAGGAAATCCTCACCCGAAGGCTCGAAGGCGATCGGCCCGTCCCGGTCCCCGGTGTAAAAGCGGACCGCGGATGCAAAGGGCAATTTGTCGCGGCGGTGACCGACCACTCGCGCCCAGTCCATCATCAACCCCAGTGCGAATGCGGTATTCGAATGCTGGCCGGACCGGTCCGGATAGGGAAGCTTGGGCAGCCATTCTTCGAGCTTCCGTGCTGCCGATTGCTCGAGAGGCTCCAGGATGCCGGCCAGCGGAGATTCCGACGAACGCAGCTCCGCGCTCAATTGCAGCAGCCACGCCAATCCATAGGGACGCTCGAAAGCGGCGCGGCCCGGGGTTTCCAGATATTCAACCTCGGAAGCAATGTTTTCGGGCGTGATATTTCGAGCCAGCGCGTCGCGAATATGTTCGGCCAGTGGAGTGTTTGGGAAGGACCGCGCCAGGCGTGCCAGCATCCAATGGCCGTGCACGGCGGAATGCCAGTCATAGCAACCATAGAACGCGGGTGTTAACTCGCGGGGAGGGCCTGCGTCGGCGTCGGATTCGAGCGTGTGCGCGATTTTGTTGGGATATTCGCGATGTATGCAATCGAGCGCGAGTTGTGCGAACCGTTCCGCGGCGGGGTGATCGAGTAGCAAGTGTAATCTTCAGACTACGATATAATCGATACCTTATGCGCAATAAAATTACGGTAGTGGGCGGGGGCAATGTCGGCGCAAGCGCCGCAATCAACCTCGCGATAAAAGAACTGGGCGATGTAGTTCTGGTGGACGTCGTAGACGGAGTTCCGCAGGGTAAGGGACTGGATATCGCTCAGATGGGTCCCATTGAGGGCTACGACATCCACATCGCGGGAACGAACGATTACGCGCCCACGGCAAATTCGGACGTGGTGGTGATCACCGCCGGTCTCGCCCGCAAGCCGGGCATGAGCCGGGATGATCTTCTGTTCGCCAACTATGAAGTGGTGAAAAGCGTCACCCAGAATATCGCAAAGCACTCCCCTAACGCCATTCTGGTGCTGGTAACCAACCCCCTGGATGCAATGTGCACGGTGGCGCACCATGTTTCGAAGTTTCCCAAGCACCGCGTGGTGGGTATGGCCGGGGTGCTCGATTCCGCGCGCTTCCGTACCTTCATCGCGATGGAGTTGAACGTGTCGGTTGAGAACGTGACGGCGGTGGTCCTCGGCGGACACGGCGACACTATGGTTCCTGTAGTGCGCTTGTCGAACGTTTCGGGAATCCCGCTCAGCGAATTGATCCCGGCGGATCGTTTGGCGGCGATCGTCGATCGCACCCGCAACGGCGGCGCGGAAATCGTGAAGTATCTGAAGACCGGCAGCGCTTATTATGCTCCGTCGGCCGCCGCGGTCGAAATGGTGGAGTCTATTCTGAAGGACAAGAAGAAAGTGCTGCCCTGCGCAGCGCTGCTCGAAGGCGAATACGGAATCAACGGGCTTTTCGTAGGCGTGCCGGTGAAACTCGGCCGCAAGGGCATCGAGCAGATCTACGAATTGCAGCTCAATGCCGAAGAAAAGGCCATGCTGGCGAAGAGCGCCGGGGCGGTGCAGGAGCTGGTGGACGTACTGAAGCCGAAGATGGCGGGCGCAGCCGCATAATTAGTGGATGCGCTGCGCTGGGTAGTGGGATTACTGGTGGTGGTGAGTCTGCTGGCAATCCTGATCCGCAGGAAGCGCTGACTTATTCGATTCCCATTTGAGTTAGACGATAGCGCAGCGCATTTCGCGTCAAACCGAGCAGGCGCGCCGCCTGGCTCTTATTGCCGTTAGCGCGCTTCAACGCTTCGCGAATGATGGACTGCTCGTATTGATCGAGGGTCAGGCCTTCCGGCAAAAAAGCCTCTGCGCTGAAGGCCGGGCGGGAGCGGCCCACTCCGGTTTCTATCTTGATGTCGTCGGCCTCGACACGAGGTCCTTTCGCGAGTAGGATGCTGCGCTCTATGACATTTTCCAGTTCGCGCACGTTGCCAGGCCAGTGATAGCTGACTAAACGATCGAGCGCGCCTTCGCTGATCTGGCCGCCGAACTTTTTGACGAAGTGGTCGACCAGGTAAGGGATGTCTTCCTTGCGCTCGCGCAGCGGCGGAATGTTCATCGGCACCACGTTCAGGCGGTAGTACAAATCCTCGCGGAAGGTGCCTTGTTCGAGGGCAGCGCGCAGGTCTACGTTGGTGGCGGCGATCACGCGTACGTCAGTTTGCTGGGTCTTGTTGCTCCCCAGGCGTTCGAATTCGCGCTCTTGAAGAATGCGCAGCAGTTTCACCTGAACCGAGGCCGGCACATCGCCGATTTCATCCAACATCACCGTGCCGGTATTGGCCTGCTCGAATTTACCCGGTTTGGAGATGTTGGCTCCGGTGAAAGCGCCCTTCTCGTAGCCAAACAGTTCGCTCTCAAGAAGCGTCTCAGGAATGCTGGCGCAGTTGATTTCAACAAAGGGCTGACCATGGCGCTCAGACCACTCGTGGATCGCACGCGCGGCTAACTCTTTGCCGGCGCCGCTCTCGCCGAGAATTAGCGCGGTGTTGGCTTTGCTGCGCGCAATGCGCGTCAGTTGGTCACGTAGACGCGTCATCGCCGGCGACTCGCCAACGATGTCAAAAACCGGAGGCGTC
>JANXXL010000398.1 GCA_025350625.1 Bryobacterales bacterium
GACGGAAAATGGGTTGAGAGCGACTCCAAGGAACGCCTGGAAGTCTTGAATCCGGCGACAGGAAAGCTTCTTGCAAAGATCCCCTGTGCTTCAATCGGCGACGTGAATCGCGCGGTGGAATCGGCCCGTCGGGCTTCGGACGATTGGTGTCTCACGGCGCCGTTCGAACGTGCAGCCGCGTGCCATCGAATTGCGGATCGCATTCTCGCCCACAGGGAAGAGCTCGCAACGATCATCTCGCTTGAGCAGGGAAAGCCCTATTTCGCCGAAGCACTGCCGGAGGTGGATGAAACTGCTGAAAACTTCCGAATCGCGGCGGAGGATGTTAAGCGCCTGGAGACACCAATCATTCCGGCACGGGACCCGAACAAGCGTTTATTCACGTTCAAAGTTGCGATTGGGACGTGGGGCATTATCACCCCTTGGAACTTCCCAACGGTAATACCTTCAGAATATTTCGGACCCGGGTTGGCAGCGGGGAATACCATTGTTTTTAAACCCGCAGAACAGACTCCGCTCTCGGGATTTCTTTTGACCCAATGTATTGCAGAAGCGGATTTGCCGCCGGGTGTGTTCAATCTGGTTTCCGGCGATGGACCATCCACCGGAGATGCTCTCGCAACTCATCCAGGCGTCGACGGAATCGGACTCACAGGCGAAACCAGCACGGGCGATCTCATTCAGCGGAGGGCCGGAGTTAAGAAACTTCTCATGGAACTTGGAGGGAATGGACCCCAGATCGTTCTGGAGGATGCCGACCTCCCACGCGCAGCGAAAGCTGCAGCCTTCGGTGCATATTTCAACGCGGGGCAGGTTTGTTGCGCTACAGAACGCGTACTGGTTGACCGCCGGGTCCACAAGGATTTTCTCGACCTCGTCGTCCAGGCAGCAAAAGCCATTCGAGTGGGTGATCCGTTCGGGCGCGAAGTGGATATGGGTCCGATGAACAATGTCGCAGTACTAGAGAAAACTGAACACCACCTTGCAGATGCGCAGCAGAAAGGCGCTCGGATTGTGTTCGGAGGCAAACGTGTCTCCGGTCAGGCGACAAACATGTTCTTTGAGCCCACGGTTGTAGATAACGTTAGTCCCGAAACCCTGCTCAACACCCACGAGACGTTTGGGCCTGTTGTCCCTGTCATCACGGTCGATCAATACGACCAAGCGATCGCATTAGCGAATGGGACCGGGTACGGGCTCCAGATGGCTGTTTTCACCAGCGACATCGACAAGGCCTTCTATTTCGCAGAACGCCTGCGTTGCGGGAATGTCGTCATCAACGATACTACCGACTACTGGGAGGCGCACGAGCCGTTCGGCGGAGGTGGAGGCACGCGCAGCGGCTACGGTCGTCTTGGTGGTCGTTTCACATTCGATGACATGACCCACTTAAAGACAGTCGCTGTCCACGTCAACCCGCTCAAATAACGCATCGCCGCTGCGTGCGTTTAACGCTCACTCTGCGAGCAGGCCGCTGGCGATTAGAGCCAGAACAATACCGACGCTCTGTCGTGACGTCAGCCTCTCGTGCAAGAAAGCAATGCTCAAAAGAATGGTTACTACCGGATACAGCGCAGACAAGGTCACAACCGTTGAAGCATTTCCTTGTTCCAGCGCAACAAAGAAGGTCAAGAATCCCGCGAAAGCGAGGAAGCCTCCGACGGCTGCCCAGCTGAATCCGCGGAGGTTCCACTCAACCTGGAATTTCTCCAGAAGCAGTACGAGCATCGCAAAGGCCAGGACTCCCACCGTTTGGAATAGCAAGGCCTGACGAGGCTTCGCATAGTTGAACGCAATTTTGCTGCAGAACCCCCATATCCCCCACGTAACTACTGTCAGCAATGCGTACAGGTACCAAATTTTCAAGATGTCCGCCTTTCAGACCCGGAAACAATTCAGCCCATGCAGGAGCCGTCGTCGCTCGGTCCGCTGTTATAGAAAGTTTAACCGGCTTGCGAATCTTGTTGACCGCAAATACCAGACTGCCATTACCAGCAAAATTTGCCAAACAGGGCGAGAGCACTTTTCGAAAAAAATGGCGCGATGCAAAGAGGTCGTTTCCGACCATACATTCATGCCCTAGGCCCGTTACTGCGGCGATAGCAGGAATGCGTGCTGCTGCCCTCCGTGCATACCCATGCCAACGATCTTTCCGGAGCTATT
>JANXXL010000410.1 GCA_025350625.1 Bryobacterales bacterium
GCGGCACTGGCTGAAGAACGACGCGGCGTCGGTCGAGCCATCGCCCCGCCATGCGCCCGAGGACGTGGTGCAGCGTGTGCAGCGCGCCGAGCAGCACGAGTCCGCCGAGCGCCGCGCCGTAGACGATGGCGAAGGCTTGGGGGTCAGTCATCGTCTGCACCCGCAGTTGGAATCGAGGCAGACTTCACGCGCCGCCACGATCTCCCGCGCCTCGGCGAGCGCCGCGTCACGCTTCGGCTTACGACGTGGCCCGCTTGCCCTTAGTTGAACTTCTCCGACTGGAACGAGCGTAATCTTCCCGTCGCGATAGGCGCGGGTCACGCCCTGCTTCGCCCATATTGCCTTCCTCCGGTCGTATCGGGCATCGCGGCACTTGAGGCAGTGGATCTGTCGCGTTCCTCGCGGGTGTGTACTAAAAATGATATTGCCGAGTTCCAGCCGATGTCCTTGACGGCATCGCGTTGCTGGCGTCACGAGCCAGCGGCGCCGGTTGTTCTCAGTTACCGTCACCAATTCAAGATGGTCGGGGCGAACGCACGTCGTGTTGAGACACAGATGGTCGATAGTCAGTTCGGAAACCACATCGCCATAGACGAGTTGCCGAGCGACACGATGAGCCTTGCTGCTGCGACCTTGATAACGGAGACCGCCGTAGCCTTTGAAGTCAGTTGGGCCGAGCCAATCCCAGCAGCCATCACGTATATCGACGCGAGAGAAGAATCGTGCGGGTGTTCCCGTCATCGCTCCATCTCCTGAGCACAGGCGCAGTTCGGATCGCCGCACAGCGTCACCTGCGCGCACGGGAAGCACCGCGCCTGGTTCTCGGGAATGAAGCGGCTCATGCAATCGGGACAGCGCTTCGATAGCCCCTGCGGGCCGTCGTCCGTCTCGGTGGCGCTGGTGTGTTCGGCGGTCATGCGTCACCGCCGGCCGCGCGGGCGATGGCGGCCCAGACGAATGGCATCGGGCAATCTTCAACGTGCCCACCCGCCACTTGTTCGGGTGCCATATCAGGGCGACAGAAAAAGCAATCACCATCTTGTGCTTGCTCGTTCCGTACCGTCAGGAGCGCCGCCAGCATGTCAGGCGCAGCGGCGAGTAGTCGGGCGTTCGCCTCCATACAGTCGGGTTCGCCTGCGACAATCGCCACGAGTTCCGGTTCCGCGTCCTTGTTGATGAATGCGTCGACTGTGAAGTGCTGACCGCCGCCGTCTTCGTCATCCCATTCGCCAAACGCCCATTCGCCCGGCGTGTGCTTCGTGGTAGGCTTGTTTTCGGTGGCCATAGTGGTTCTCCTCCCGATGGCTACTTCTGAGCCGCCCTGGTCACGAGCCGGGGCGTTCTCATGTACTACGACTTCAGCGTCGCGGCCAGCAACCGCTCGATCACGATACTGTAGGTGTCGTCTGGACGCTCCTTGAGCACGTTCAGCCTCCGCCACAGTTCGATGGTGATGCGGATGGTCGTGTTTTGTTCCATTCCCGTACTGTATCGACCATGTAGCGTATTGTCAATAGTATAATTTGACAATGTTAGACAGGCTGGGTTAAAGTCTTGGGGAAGCCTGCCGATAACGACAGCACAACGAAAGTAGGACGGCCCGGCGTTACAGCACCGAGCCGCCCCTAACGCCGCAGGAGGCAAGTCCCATGACGACCCAGCGTACCACCACCCGTACCCGTAAGCCATCCACCGGCCCCGTGTGGGCGCTGGCGCTCGTTATCGCCGTCGTGATGGCGGTAGTGCTGGCCGCCGTCCAAGAGCGCCACAGCGCCGCCCCCACGGGCAGCGTCAACGCCACGGACGGCGACCCCGCGTTCGTCGTGCCGTCGCCCACGGCGGTTCCCCGCCCGTTGCGCCTCACGCCAGACTTCCCGCCACTCTCTGACCAGCAGCAGTTCTGGGAGCATGCCGCGGCGGCCGTCTGGCGCTTGCCGATCGCCTTCGGCATCGACCAGCCGCCCATCGCTCTCAGCGACAACGAGGCGGCGGTGTTCGTCGCCATCATCTACGGCGAGTGTTCGTTCAAC
>JANXXL010000022.1 GCA_025350625.1 Bryobacterales bacterium
TGACAGGCGGCGCAGGCCTCCGCTCCAGACGCCCTCCTCCCCGACAATCCCCCTTCTACCTGCTCCTCTGGTCCACTTTTACTCCGCCACGGTGGTCTACTTTTACTCCGCCCTTGACATCTACTGAAGGACGACACCGAAGTTTACAAACAGTTCGTCCAGAACGAATCCTTCCAACGTTTCGTCACGGACATGGTCTTCAACCTTACGAACGAGTAGCAGAATGGGGCGGACGCTGCCAACCCGGCGATCTCACAGTTTTCCCAACGTTTCACCTTGGAGCCGCATCAGTGTCAAGCGTGCGGCCTCTTACCTGTCACCTCGTATTGCTGTTCGGTGAGTGCTGATTCCAAATAGTCGTCATCGAGCAATTTGAGGATTGCCCAGCGGTCTTTGGGATCAAACACCAACATTTCCTTGCCATCTACTTTCCGAGTCTCTATGCCCAAATCGTACTGTTTAATGATTTTCTTGAGGTTTGAGATCGTGATTTTCTTGAGATATGGCCGATGTGAAATGTTTCTGAGCTTTGTCAGTTTCTGAAGGTGCCCCTTGCACGCCTGCTCAAAGTCGGAAAAATTGACAATCGGAATCACCTGCTTAATCGCCCGAAGCGTTTGGTCCGCTGTTTTGACGACTAGCTCAAAGAAACGAAAGATCTTTTGGAATTGGTCCTGATTGAATACAAGGATCCGGTCGCCGTATGCGAGGGCGTCGAGATGTTGGTCGAAGAGGAACATCGGTTCGCGAACCTTGTCGAACTGCCCCTTTGCCAGCATTGCAGCAAACTTTGTAGACCTGGCCAACTCCTTCTTTGGGCTGTAAGCGCGAAAGCAGTACAGAGGGCTTCCATTGAGCACCCCTATCGTGATTACGTAGAACCTAAGACCTGTGACAAATTCCTTGTCCATCTGAAAAGTCTTCAGGTCGGCCATCGATCCTAGAGGCTGCAATTGCTCCTTAATATGCGGATAGCCAGCGATATCGAGAAACTCTATCTCATTCCGATCTGGTTTACTGCCTGCCGAATATGGACGCAGCCTCAAGTCGCCGGCTTCTCTATCCTTCCTTGTGGTGCCCAACTTGTTCTCGCAGACCTCACGAAAATCATCTGCCAATTCATCAGTCATTTGAACAATCTGCAGCTCTGGCAACCCTCCATCCTCCACGATTGACGCCAAGCAGACCGTGACGGCTGCCTTGGCGAGGTCAATGACCAAAACCTCATCTACAATCGCCGTCAGCGCATCATCAACTTTGTGCTTTGGGGTCTTTGGGGCTTTCATTTCTGCTTCTCCAGAAACAAATTATCGCCGATCTTTATCACCAACAAAGAGTCACCCCGGCCGATTCGGCTTCGAGAGAGTAGCGTATGCGTCCCAGCACCTTCAATCTTCACATCATATACACGAAATCCCGCTAGACTCAGTGCGGGATTCATATGAATTAGATTGGACCTGACATAGAGGATGCCTACGACTAAAACAAATAGGCATAAGGCGGCTGCCCGGAGCAGGTCGTTGAACGCGATTGAAACGAAGGGGAGAAGATAGGCGAGAATATTTCGAATAACTTCGACTTCGCGGTGTTGCACGCTTTCAACCTTCACCCGGAGCGGTGCAAGCGTTTGCGCCGTAATAAGGTACTGACGTAAACCTGCCAATCCGATGATTCCAACAAGCAGTATTGACACGGCGATCTTGCGGTGTGTGTTGAAGTACAACGCAAAAAAAATTAAGGCCAATGGAAAATAAGCGCTCACGAACATAAGTAGTCGTAGCACCACACTTCCCATGGACTGATTCTACCTCCATCGAATGCAGCGCGCGGGTTGAGATCGTATTTGTAGCTTCCCAGGAGGCTGCGGCCAATTTCAAGGACTGAGACGTGGAGCCAGTGTAGATGGGCACAGGTCAAGCGGTCTTAGATGCTGGTTGAAACGCTGTCGGATCAAGAAAGATGTCAATATCTTCTGAAAACCGTTGGATGAGGTTCCATCCTTTGGCCAGGCTGGTTCCGCCTTTGAAAATGATCTTGCCGCCACTGGTTGCGATGACGCGGAGAGCCTCCGTAACGTAAAGGTCTTTTTCGATGATCGCTGGACGGAGCCTCCGCTCACGAAAGTGCTCCGCGGCGCGAAGGATCGCCTGCTCAAAGTCGGGATGCTCAAACCGTCTCAAACTAACATTTCTCTTTCGCCTGCCAAGCGCCTGCGTTTGGCAATGCTGCGAGCACTCCAAAATCGAATCGGGAGAATGGATTCAGAGAAGCCCGCAAGCGCTGTAGAGTCCTGCGACTGGTTCCAAGCTGTTCCCCCAGGGTACCGAGCATGGCCCTGACGCGCGGAGGTTCAGAATCCGCAACTTTGAGAAGCCGGTTAAGTCGCCCTTTCTCGGATAGCAGAGTCAGTAATTTGCTGATGGTGTCTTCCCGACTTAACTCATTGAACTTGCCTCCTTGCCTTAGGAAGTCCAGCAGTGCAGCCTCTGTTTCGGTGAGGCTGGCCCATGCCTCTGGTCGTCGGGTATGGATACGGGTGTCGTTCCCGACCAGCTTTCTGGGAAGGCTGAGGGCGGTAGTGGCAATCTCAATCTGTTTAGGCATTTGTGTTGTAAACCCCAAGAGATTGGCTGCGGCAATGCCGGACGTGAACAGCGTCTTTCGCTGTGATGCCAAGCTACGAATCGCAGCCGGGTTTGGTCTGCTCTTTCCAAAGGCTGTTTCGCGATTGCGGTAATAGACGCCTTTGCTGAGCCGCTCGATGGTTCCCCCTCGTGCCAAGCGAGAGAGTGCCTGGGCGACCGCTGAAAAGGGGAGGGCGCTGAAATCCTCGAACCACCAAAGGCGTTCGCCGCCTCGTTCGATGCGCTGCCGGACCAATCTCATGACGGGATGTGATCGGGCTGGGCTTCTGGCCGCTGGTCCCATGTTGGGACTATGAATTCTCAAGGTTACGATGTCAAGTTTTATAGCAATAAAACATGACATAGTGGTTCTCTCTGGTATTCCTAGGGAAGCCCTTGCACGCTTCACAAAAGCTGGTATACTTTACACATCAAAACTTATGTTATTAATAAGTTTTGCGATAAAGGCTAATATATGCCGTTTGCCCTCCGCTCACTTTCGCGAAACGAAAGCCGGGTTGTCCTTTCGCTCACTGAGCAGGGACGGCGCGAGGTGGCGCGCCCGGACATCGTCCGAATGCTCGGCACTAGCTTGGAAGGGGCCGACCAAGTCATCAGGGCGCTCCGCCGAAAGGGCTGGCTTGAGCGGGCAAGTTGGGGCCGCTACCTCCTGATTCCTCCCGACCAAGGCCCGGAAGCGCTTGGCGAATCGAATCTGCTCGCCTTGGCCAGCCGGATTGCTGATCCTTCCTACATCGGCTACGGAACAGCCGCAGCCCATTACGGACTCACTACCCAAACACGCAATATTATCTGGCTAGTGACACCGCAACGGAAACGTGCCCGGAACGTGCAAGACGCCGAAGTTCGTATCGTCAATCCGACCGCCCGAAAATTCTTCGGGTTCGGCCCAGTGGATGTGCTTGGCTACTCAGTAATGATGTCGGACCGGGAGAAGACGACCATCGACTGCATTGATCGCCCGGATCTTGCGGGAGGCATCGGAGAAGCAGCCTACATACTAGCGACAGCGAGCCGGCGTCTTGATTGGAAAAAGGCAACTGAGTACCTTGACCGGATCGCTTCAACGTCTCTTGTCCGCCAGTTTGGTTGGCTTGCTGATCATGCTAAGACAGATATGCCTGGGGACGTACGTGCGCACCTTCTGAAATACGTTGATCGGAACCTCTCTGCTTTCCTTGGCCCCAAGCGGCGGGTTCGAGGGGCGATTGGATACAACGCCACATGGCGGCTCACAGTCAATGTGACGCCAGACGAATTGCAAGGCAGTCACGGCTTGGGACGGAAACAGACCGCCAGACGGAATCATTGAAAATGCTAACAAGACCCCAAGTACAGCGTTACGCCGCCGAGTCCGGACTTCGTGACATGATGATCGCGGAGAAAGAAGTCGTTCTCACTTATCTGTTGCAGTTGCTTGCCGAGCGCGGGTTACTCGGCAAATTGGCTTTCAAAGGCGGTACATGCATTCGGAAGATGTTCATCGGAAGCCAGGGGCGGTTTTCAACCGATTTGGATTTCACCGGACTGGAAGAACACGACCACAACGACGTAGTCCTTGAAATGATGGCGGCTTTCGAGGAACCATTTCACGGCATCGAGTTTGAGATTCCAGGTGACGGCTACTACGAGACTTCGGACGGCATGTCCTGGGGAGTCAACCCGACGTATTCTCACGAGTGGAACAAGAGCGCCGAATCTGAAGTTAGGTTACAGATCAGCCGGCGCGAAACCCCTACTCTGAAGACCGAATCCCGGCCACAATGCGAACAGGGCTATTTCAAATCGCTGCCATTCGCGCCCGCCCAGATCAATTGTCTTACCTTGCCAGAGATTCTCAGTGAGAAGATCCGAGCTTGTTATCAGCGAACCAAGGCTCGCGACATCTATGACCTCGGCATGTTTGCGACAAAGCCGCTGCATCAGCCTTTGATTCGCCGTCTCGTCGTGCTGAAGCTGTGGCAGGCAAGGGACACTTTTGAACCTGAACGTCTCTTACAGAAATTCCATGACAGTAAAGTATTCGATTGGGATGACCTCAAGCAGCTTATTCGAAAGAGTCAGCCTCTCGATCCGGCGAAGATCGTCGCCGATTGTCTGCGCGGGTATTCATTCCTTGAAAAGTTGACGCCGGAAGAGATGGGCCTTGCGAAAGACCCGCATCAGCGAGAAACCACACTTTGGGAAAAGCTGCGCGATTCCTGCGTCGGAATGGCGGGAGCAGCAAGCCGGTAAAATTCCCTGCAAGCCCCCTCGTCTCAGGCACATGTCCGTCTTACTGTCAGTCCTGATTGAGATATCAGGCACAATCACAGCAGGAGTTTCCCTGAATAGCTTCCCAACCCTCTCGAAAGACTATTGGCAGGAGCAACAGCGCAGCGGCGGGATCGGCCCAAGAGATTTTGAACACAGCATTCAAAACCAGCCCGGCCAATGCAATCCAGGCCAAATATGCACACATCGAACTCTGGACGGCATCAGCCCTCAATGAGCCGCTGTTGGTTTTCGCGGCAAGCGCTCTCTTTTGAGCGGAGAGCCAGGGCATGACTATGGCGGCTGCGATTAGCAGGCCGATGCCCAAGTAGCTCGGTTCCGGTCGGAAGCGTGGATTTGTAAATGCCAGAATTGAGCTGCCGAGGATAAACGGAACTAGGGCGAACAGCAGTAAGCCGGTCATTCGAGCTGCCCTCTTTTCGTTCAAGTGCGCGACTCTCTTGAACTGCAACAACACAACAAATGCTGACACAAGCTCAATCCCGCTGTCCGCTCCGAATCCCAGGAGCGCCACGCTATGGGCCCGTGAGGCAGCGAATATCGCAGCGGCAGCTTCCACGCACATCCACAGAATCGTGATGAGTTGAAGCGACACGATCTGCTTCTGATATGGGGAACTGCTCTGTTCGACGTACTGGATTTGCGTATTCAACAGTTTCAATTCTAGCAGCGCCTTGAAGGCAGCGTTGATGAAGGAAACACTGCTGGTTCCTCCCGTTTGCCGACGACTCTGAGACCGGAGTCATGAGTTCAAAAGGGTAAGTCTGCATTCATCTCTCTCGTTGTCGAACCCCTGGACCGCAACTATCTCTGAAACCGCACGCCGTCCTCTGATCCTGGCGATGTGGACAATGAGGTCCACTGAATTTCCAATGTTTGCCATGATCGCGCGGTGAGGAAGCTCGATGCCGCTCTGGAGGACGCAATCTGCAAAGCGGGCTACAGCTTGGCGTGCGGAATTGGCGTGAAGTGTGCAGAGGCTTCCTGAATGGCCAGTGTTCAGGGCTTGCAGCAAATCGAATGCCTCCCCGCCGCGCACCTCACCGACAATAATCCGGTCTGGCCTGTGGCGCAGGGACGCTTTCAGCAGATCGCGGACTGTTACTGCTGATATCCCGGCTTGTTCACGACGCGTTTCAAATCGCACTAGGTTGCTCTTCCGAATATTCAACTCGGCGGTGTCCTCAATGAGCAGAATCCGCTCATC
>JANXXL010000033.1 GCA_025350625.1 Bryobacterales bacterium
GGCTGCAAGTAATCCCGCGAGGGGCCACCCACGATCAGCATGGTGCAGTCCTTAGGAATCTCGGACTTCTGCAGCAGGTTGATGCTCTGGGTTTTGTAGTTGTTACTTTCAATCAGCGTCTTCAACTGGCCATAGCCGGTGCGGTCCGCATCGGCGAGCGTATGTTCACCCGCGCCCTCCGCGAAACAGGCCATTTTGTCGCCAGTTTTGAGAGTACGCACCAGCGCTCCGGTAACTTCTTCTTCGGAGAGGCTTTTAGCCTCCTGCGTCTTGCCGCCGGTCTGCACCAGCACCGCGCCACGCCGCGTGACTCCTGCTGCGCGGGCTTTGGTGATGTTCTTTTCCACGTCTTCGTAGTGGACATCGATCTTGGGGGAAAGGTTCTTATACCGATCGAGCAAATCGTGCGCCGCCTGAAATTGCGTGGGCTGATCCCAATAGGAAATGCTGACGTCCTGCTTCAGACCCTTGGCTATTTTGATGGTTTGATCGGAAAGCGTGAACTGCTTGCTGGTGGTGGTGTCGTAGGTTTTGTTGTAGCGGTTCGCCAGAAAATTCAGGACTCCCACCACCGCCAGTACGATCAGCACATAGACCGCAGTATAGGCTGCGAACTTGGTTTGCCGGGCTTTCATCCAGGAGCTGGTTGCCATCGCCTAAGCCCTCCACCGCAGCGACTCGAGCGACCGAGCCGTCAGAAACAACCCAATAAAAATCATCGAGGCATAGTAAAGGATGTCTTTCGCGTCCAGCACTCCTTTTGAAAATGAATCGAAATGTTGGGTTACCGACAGATAGGCCGTGGCTTTGGCCAGCGGCGTATCCTGGAAAGACCCCACCCAGTCGATCACCCATAACATTAAAAGCACGCTGAAAGTTCCCACTGCCGCGACGATCTGGTTGCGGGTGCAGGAGGAAATGTAGGTGCCGATCGCAAGCAAGCACCCGCCCTGCAGCAGCAGACCCAGGTACCCCACCAGTAGCGGACGCCAGTCCGGCTTGCCATAGGCAAACAGCGTGGCCATGCTCACCAGGGAGATACCCAGCATAGCGGCGTAAAGCACTACGGCGGCCAGCCACTTACCCAGAATGATTTCCATGTCGCGCACCGGAGACGTAGCCAGCAGCTCAAACGTCCCGCTGCGTTTTTCTTCCGCGAACAGGCGCATGGTGATAATCGGGATAAAAAATAATCCGATCACCGCCAGGTTCGACAGCAGAGGACGAATCATCTGGTCGTTCACGCTCATGGGCGCGCTTTGCCCGGTCATCGAGCTTTGGATGCTGTATTGGACAAACGACACCGTGTACACATAGAAGAAATAGCCGGCGATCACCGCGAAAAAGAACATGACACCATAAGCAATAGGCGACCGGAAATAGCTATTGAGTTCCTTGCGCAAGATGGTAAGTGTGTTCATTGGTTGCCTCCTGCAAAGCCGCCGACGGTGGTCGCGTGCGGGGCCGTCACATCCGCTTTTGGCGCTCCCGTTAATTCGAGGAAAATTTCTTCGAGACTCAAGCCCACGGCGTGCAGCTCATTCAAGTTCCAACCGGCCTCGACCACGGCCCGCGCCAGCTCCGGGCGGATGTGTTGGCCCTGCTCGCTTTCCACCATTAAGGTCAAGTTGCCGTCCCGCGAATCGCGTTCCAGCACGCGGCTCACCCCCGCCACCCGTTCGAGCCTCTCCAGCACATCCGGAGTGCTCAGCCCCGCACCATTGCGGCCTGTGATCTCGATCGCCACCGTTTCGGCGCCCCGCAACCGGCTGGTGAGGTTTTGGACAGTATCGGTCGCCACCAGTTTACCTTTGGCGATGATGATGACGCGTTCGCATAGCTGCTCCACCTCGGGCAGAATATGGGTGGAAAGAATGATGGTGTGTTCGCCGGCTAGCCCCTTGATGAGGTCGCGTGTTTCGATGATCTGCTGCGGGTCGAGGCCCGAGGTGGGCTCGTCGAGTATCAGCACATCCGGGTTGTGGATAATCGCTTGCGCCAGCCCGACCCGCTGCCGATATCCCTTTGACAACTTGCCGATTAGCTTGGATTTCACGTCTCCTACGGAGCACTTTTCCGCCGCTTCATCCACTCGGCGCGCGAGGCTTTCCTTGGGAACGCCCTTCAGGCGCCCAACATATTCCAGATATTCGACAACTTCCATTTCCGGGTATAAGGGGGGCGTCTCCGGCAGGTAGCCGATGCGTTTCTTGACCTCCATCGGCTGCTCCAGGACGTCAAACTCCGCCACCCGGGCGGTGCCTGAAGTGGGCGGAAGGAAGCAGGTCAGTACCCGCATGGTAGTGGTCTTGCCGGCCCCGTTGGGCCCGAGGAAACCGACGATCTGCCCTCTTTCTACCGAAAAAGAGATGTTGTCGACGGCGACATGGTTGGCGTACCGTTTGGTCAATCCTTCGACTGTGATCATAATGATTAAATTGGACGAGTGAGAGCCCTGTCTGGTTAGCAGCTCCGCTTGGTTAGTGTAAACGGCTGGGGCGCCATTCGGGCACCCGCCGATAATCATGATAGTGGCGATGGTGAGGAAGTGTCAATCGGTGCTAATCGTGCGCTCGACGGCTTGCGGCCTGTTATGGCTGCTGACGCCGCTAAGCCACGCCGCCCTTCTCGACAGGCCGCTAGCCATACCGCGCGGCACAGCTAATATCACTCTACGCGAGCGCCTTCACGTGAACACCTTGATCACCGAGCCCGGCACCATCGAAATCGAATGGGACAACCTGTATTCCTATACCAGCGGCAATTTCAACATGCCTTCGGTCATCAAGTACACACCCACCGGTAAGAGCATCTTATGGGGCCGGACCGAATTTAGCGCCGCCTTCGATTCAATCGACAGCGTGGCCCAGGCGGGTCAGCGAACCACCCAGTTCAGCGATCGCGTGAGTTTCGCAGCCAATGCCGTGTTGAAGGACGGCGAAAAACTGGACATCGCCATTCAGCCTCTTGCCACCTTCTTCCTGCGCGGCCAATCCGGGGCGCGCCTGGGAGCCACCGCCATTGTCCGGTACGACGTGGGACGCAACAGCATGGGCGCAACCATGAGTTGGACCGGGGCCACTACGCCCTCCCCGGCCAATCCTGCGGGAACCTGGGATTTTGGGGGAGGCTTCGGCCGCCGCCTCGCCGCTTCCGGCGCCTGGGGACACCTGACGCCGCACGTCAATGTGGTTTATGAGCGGTCTACCGGCGCGGAGGGAAATTGGGCGGCCTTCGCCGGCATCGAATACCAGATCACCGAACGCATCGCGGTCGATTTCTCGGGTCAGCGTTTCGGCTTGGCGGGGGGGAATCCGGACCGGCAAGTGGTGGTCGGCCTAACCATGAACTTCGGCAAAGTTCGATAAATCACGCGTCCCGATGGACTGTATCTGGCGAGAACGCCGGCACGCAGATCGCAATATACTCGGCGCCCTCGGGCGTGCTGTAGCGAACCCACTCGCCCTTGTGCGCGATGATCGCCTGGCCGGCATTGACCTCGATCACGCCAGCCTCATGTTCTACCCGCATCTTGCCCTTTAGCACCACAGTGTACTCATCGAAGTCAGGCCGCTGGCCCGGTTCGGACCAGCCCGCCGGGCTGCGCATGTGAGCGACGCTCGTTTGGGTGTCGCCCGAGTTTACGCGTCCGATGTATTCGTCGATAATCTTGTTTCCGGGGACCGGAATTTGTGTGGGGGTGGCGATCAGTTGCGGCATTTACTCATATCGTAACGATTCGACCGGGGCGATGCGGGTGGCGCTGCGCGCGGGGTATAACGTGGCGATGAGGCTCACCGCCATTGCTGCCGCGGCGATCCAGATCCCATCGAGAGCCCGCGGCTCGAAGGGCACGAAGGGAATAGAGTAGACTTGCTGATCCAGCTTCACCCATTGATAGCGCTGGGCGAAATAGCATACTCCGTAGCCGATCACAAGACCAACGGCGGTACCCACTGCACCAATCAGCGCGCCTTCGTAGACGAATACTTTGCGGATCTGGCTGGCCTTGGCGCCCATCGACATCAGGATGGCGATGTCGCGGTGCTTTTCCATCACCATCATGATCAGAGTGATTAGAATGTTCAGAGCCGCCACCAGTTGTATCAGGCCGATGGTGACCACGGTGACGGTGCGCTCCATCGTCAGAGCGCCCAGTAGTTGCTTATTCTGCTCGCCCCAGGTGGTGGCGGCGAGCTTGGGCCCGATCAGTTTTTCGGCCACAGAGGCTACCTGGGGCGCTTGGTAAATGTCGTCCAGCATCAATTCGATGCTGTTCACAACGTCCGTCAGATCGAATGCCTTTTGTGCGTCGGGAAGCGACAGGAATCCCCAGTTCGCGTCCAGATCGTAGAAGCCGGATTCGAAGGTGCCCGCTACGCGCAGGCGCACATAGCTCGGGCGCGGTCCGAAAGGCGTTAGCTGGCCGTTGGGAATCACCAGTTGCACCTGCTTGCCGGTGACGGCTCCGATATTTTCCGCCAGGCGCGCACCAAGGACGATCCCGGGCAGGTCACCCGCAGCGCGCAGCCCGTCTAGCGATCCGGTCTTCAAATGCCGCAACGTATCGGCCAAAGGCGCGCTCGGGCGCACGTCGATTCCTTTAATCGCAACGCCCGCTCCCTGCACCGGGCCGCTGACATAGCCGCTTTCATAGAGCGCCGGGGCGGCCGATCGCACGTGCGGTATGCGCGCCAGCTTGGGAGCCATATCCTCCCAGTGCTCGATGCCCGTGCCGGGCTGCTTTTCGAGGATCGAAACGTGCGCGGTCGCTCCTAATAAATTCCGCTGCAGTGTGTCGCGAAAGCCGTTGTTGATAGCCAGCGCGATTACCAGGGCCATGACGCCTGCCGCCACACCGATCACCGAAATTGCGGTGATGACGGAGATCACCACTTGCTTGCGCTTGGCGCGCAGATAGCGGCGGGCAATGAACAGCTCGAACATTTACGGCGCGATCCGGCGCAACTTCTCCGCCAGGCCGATTTCCCCTTCCGGGCGCAGCAGCGGGAACAGGATCACATCGCGAATCGACCTTGAATTCGTCAGCAGCATGGTTAGCCGGTCGATGCCGATGCCTTCGCCGCCGGTCGGAGGCATCCCGTAAGAGAGCGCACGCACGTAATCCTCGTCCATCTGGTGCGCCTCTTCATCGCCCGCGGCTTTCAGCTCCAGTTGCATCTCGAACCGCCGCCGCTGCTCTTGCGGATCGTTCAACTCGGTATAGGCGTTACCAATTTCCATACCCGCGGCGTAGATTTCGAAGCGCTCGACGAAGGCCGGATCGCTTGCTTTCAGCTTCGAAAGCGGTGAAACTTCCACGGGGTAGTCGTAGATGATCGTGGGCTCTATCAACGTAGGCTCCACGTTTCTCTCGAATGCCTCCACCAGCGCGTGCCCCCGCAACGGCACTTCCGCCCCCACCGCCTCCAGCATTGACACGCGGCGGATGTTTGCGAAGTCCAGCGTGTGGCCTTGCCACTCGACCACGGCGGAACCGGTGGCGTCGACAGCCGTCTGCTTCAGAAGGTCGCAAGTGAAATCCATCAGGCCCTGGTAGTCGGTGTAGGCCTGATAGAACTCCAGCATGGTGAACTCCGGGTTATGCTGCGTCGATACGCCTTCGTTGCGGAAATTCTTATTGATTTCGTAGACCCGCTCGAGACCGCCTACAATCAGGCGCTTTAGATACAGCTCCGGCGCGATGCGCAGGTAGAGATCCATGTCGAGCGTATTGTGATGCGTGACGAAGGGGCGCGCGGCGGCGCCTCCATAAAGCGGCTGCATCATCGGCGTTTCTACTTCCACGAAGCCGCGCTCCTCCAGTTGCCGGCGCAATGACGAGACGATCCGGGCGCGCGTCACGAAGATTTTTTGCGATTCCGGATTCGCGATCAGGTCCAGATAGCGCTGCCGGTAACGGATCTCGACGTCTTCGAGGCCGTGCCACTTCTCGGGAAGACTCAGCAGAATCTTCGAAAGGAACGTGAGCTTTTCCGCGTGGACGCTCAGCTCTCCCGTGCGGGTGCGGAACAGATATCCTTCGACGCCCACGATGTCGCCCATGTCGAGCAACTGGTAGAGGGCATACTCACGCTCGTTAACAGCATCGCTGCGCACATAGACTTGCAGCCGTTCGCCCCGTTGCATCAGATGAAAGAAACCGGCCTTGCCCATCCGCCGCATGGTCTGGATGCGCCCCGCGACGCGGACTTGCAGTTTCGAGGCTGCCAGTTCCTCCGCAGTCTTCGCGTTCTCCGCCGCCAGGATCTCCGGCACGGTATGGGTAAAATCAAACCGCTGTCCGTAGGCCCGGAACCCCAGCGCCTCAATTTCTGCGGTGCGCTTGACGCGCTGCTCCAATAAATCGTCTTCTAGGGACAAAATGACTCCTTTATGGAGTATAGAGGGCCTTCTCAAAATTGCGCTACCGTAGAATCATGACTGGCCTGCTTGAGATGGCTTTGCGGCGCATGGAGGCTCTCTCAGAAGAGGAGCAGAATGCGATCGCAACCCAAATCCTGGAGTCTTTGGACGATGAAGAGACCTGGGCCCGGAAGTTTCGCGAGCACCCAGATCTGCTGCATTCCCTCGCTCGCGAAGCCGTCGAGGAACATAGGCGTGGAGATACTCGCCCTCTTGACGAATCCAGTGGATGAAATCGTCCACTACCCGGCGATTTCGGGCAGCTTACGCTGCTCTTCCTGAGGACGCCCAACGAAAAGCCCGCCTCGCGAATCGGCTCTTCCACGAGCCTGAATTGTGGCGGCTGACAACTAGGAGGAGCTGATCTCAGCACACGGCGGGAATATACGGCGCGTGCTTCCTTGAGAGTTCATTCAGGCCTTACTTCACGTCGATTACAAGGATCTTCCGGTGACGGCCTGCGAGCTTCGTCCCAACAAATGCGCCGACCCCCATCCCAAGAAAGCCGGCAGTTCTGTGCGCAGTATTACTCGATTCCTGGGTGATGAATGCTCCGACCGCCGCGCCTGTAAGTGCCCCCAAAACTCCTCCTGTTATTTGCCAACCGCTCCTAGCTCCGAGATCGATCCGGATCGATGCTACTTGCGTGTAAGGAATAGCTCGTGCGCTTGTAGGCCGGATGCCGACGATGACCCTCAGCCCGTCATCCTCAGCGCTCCCCAATTTGCCAATAACTGCGCTGTTATCTTTCAATTTCACTTCCACGGCATGGACACTGGAAATCCGTTCGGTGATCGCATCTCGGATCTGGCCGGCGTCGACCGACACGTGCGGCTCTGAAGCCTCAACGGAGCTGCCGACCAGGCAGAGCACAATCAGCGAGATTAGAGAGTTCCGCAACTTTCGAACGGGTCGGGAACGTAAGGGCAATCTAATCATATCGTCTCCATTCAGGCCTCACAGCTCATTCAGGACCTTGGCCCTCAGCGGCTGACGTCTTGTTGTAGTCGCTTAGTTGCGTGGCAACAGTTCGGTAGGATCGACCCATATCCCGCGCGCAGAAGCCAGGCCTTCATCGCACCCCAGACGCGCCCATGATCGGTACCCTGCGGCTTCGAGTTCTTGCCAAGCCGAGTCCGTCCAACCAACTCTATAAGCTACGGCTTCATCCGCCGCTCGATTTCGTCCTCACTCAGGATCTTGCCCTCAGCAGCTTCGCTCCGCCCCCATTCAATTCGCTCGCGAACATAAATGGAGTACTGCACATCCTCCCAGGTCGCGTTATCGGGAAGGCTCTCGATCATCCGCCGAACCTCTTCTTTTACCGTTGCCATTCAGGCCTCTGGATTGATTCTAGCCTTAGCCCGGACCGGGTGCAGCGCTAGCGTCTTACAATCACTTCCCGCAGCCGGTCCCGCGTAAGAAAAAACTTCACGGATTGAAAATCCTGAAATAGTTTCTCCAGGCTTCGGTTGTTGAAAATCTGCGCCGGTCTGCGTTGCGACCGCGATACCATTTGAATGGTCCGATGATCCTGGATACGGTAGGCATAGGTGGGGATGCTTTCAATGCGCTCTTCGGTATGGAACAGCGCCAACAGACTCGCCCCGGGCCGCAGCATCCGGTGCAGCTTCGCTACCACGGCCTGCAACAGCGGCGAAGCCAGGAACTGCAAAGAATCCCACACCAGCGCGCCGTCGAAAGCCCCGTCTTCAAAGGTGAGTGCGAGTTCGAAGAAGTCCGACACCAGGGCCGGGTTGGCTTGATTTTCGAAGAAATCAGCCCCGTTCGCCGCTGCGGGAGCCTGTCCAAACACACGGTCCAGTTGCCGCACGAAATCGTCCGAATACAAGCGGTGCCCGTAGTTGGTGACGAAACTGATCGTGGCTTGGCTCACGCCCGCGAAGTCCAGGATGGACAAACCGGGACGGTCTTCGAGCGACACGCAGAACTGGTCCAGACCGTGACTCTGCCGAGTCTCCGGTCCGCCGGACAGTGCTTGGGCCACTACCGCTTGACGTCACCCGCGCCCGCGCCAGCCGCTGCCGCCGGGGAGGAAGGTCCAGCCGAGGCCACGGGTTGCGGCTTCGGCGCCCCGACCGGCTGTGCTGCGGATTGCGCCGCCGGCTTGGGAGCTTCCGCGCGCACGATGTCGATCGAGCCTTTGAAGTAGGCTCCGTCCTCAATCACGATGCGTGCCGTGCGGATGTCTCCAACCACTTTGGCTTCCTTGCGGATGTCAATCTTTTCTCGGGCTTCTATGTTGCCGTGTACCGTGCCCAGCACCACAATCTCGCGCGCCTTGATCGTCGCCATCACTTTGCCGTTAGGGCCGATCGTCAGCCGGTGCTCCTGCAGTTCCACGGTGCCTTCTACTTCGCCATCGATGGTCAGATCTTCGCGGCCGTAAATCTGGCCCTTGAGGACCACGGACTTTCCTATTATGGCGGCGCCTCCGCGCACGGCGTCACTGCGGGTATCAGTAGGGCGGCTAGGTAAACTGGACATAGGGATTCCTTCCTTGGCGGGTACGGACGAGGTCGGCGGAGCCGGAGTGGTTCTGGGTGCTGGTTCTTCTTCTTTTCGGCGATTCCACATCTGAATGCGCCTCCTTCCGTCAGAGTACTTTTTCTATACTACTACGGTCAATCAGGAGAGAGATGGGGAACCCGGCGGACTCGTTACAATGTTCTTGTGATCCGCGTGCGGCAAATCGCGACTTTAGCGGCCGGTCCTGCCTTGCTTCTCATGGTCTTCGCCTCAATGGCGCTCGCCGCCCCGGACATCTATCCTCTTAAAGACGTCCGTGCGGGGCAGCATGGCGTCGGACGCACCGTGTTTTCCGGCACTCGCGTCGAAGAGTTTCAGGTTGAGGTGCTCGGCGTCCTCGAAAACCTCGGCCCCCGCGAATCCATCATTTTGGCGCGGTTGAGCGGCGGTCCGCTCGCGTCGACCGGAGTGATGCAGGGCATGAGCGGCTCCCCGGTTTATATAGATGGCAAACTGCTGGGCGCGGTGGCCATGGGTTTCCCTTTTTCTAAGGAAGCCATTGCCGGTATCCGGCCTATTGAGGATATGCTGCGGGCTTCCCCTCAGCCGCCTAAGAATATCGCGGCCGCGACACCTCGCCGGCAGCCCTTTATGTCGGGTGAAAACCGGCTCGAAGAGATCGCCACGCCCGTGTCCTTCTCCGGATTCACCGCCGCCACGCTCGAACAATTCGCGCCGCAACTCCGCCGCATGGGTCTCGACCCGCGTCAAGGAGTTTCCGGGGGCGGCTCCATCCCGGACCGTCTGGGCGATCCCCGCCAGCTTGAGCCCGGCTCGATGATCAGTGTCCAATTGATCTCCGGCGACATGAACGTTGGCGCGGAGGGAACAGTCACCGCCATCGACGGCGACCGGGTCTACGCTTTCGGGCATCGATTTCTCGGCGAAGGCTCGACCGACCTGCCTTTCGCCCGCGCCGAAGTGCTGGCTCTGCTGCCGAATCTTTCGAGTTCTTTTAAAATCTCTTCGGCCCGGGAATGGATGGGGTCCATCACTTCGGATCGCGATACCGCTGTTGCCGGACTTACGGGCCGCCAAGCCAGTCTGATCCCGGTCGAGATCCGTGTAGGCCCGCACACCTACCGCATGCGCCTGGTCCAGGACCGCGTGATGACACCGCTGCTGATGCAAATGGCGGTCTTCTCCGCCATCGATTCCACGCAGCGCAGCGTGGGCGGCCAGACTTATTCCGTGCGCGGACGGCTCGATTTTGACGGCGGGCCGGTAAGCCTCGACGATGTCTATAGCGGCGATGTAGGAGTCGCAGTGATTGCTTCCGCCGGAATCGGCTCCTCAATCTCCTTTGCCTTGCAGAGCGGGTTCGACGCCCTCAAACTCAAGAGCGTTGCACTCGAAGTAGCTCCAGTCGAGCGGCGCAGTGAGCAGAAGGTAGTGGATCTGATGGGCGCTCGCACCGTGCGTCCCGGCGAAGATCTGGAACTGACTGTCGTGCTGGCCGGCGCGAACGGCCAGGAGACTTCGCGCCGTATTAAATATCGCGTTCCCATCGGGACGGAAGCCGGCACGCTGAACTTCACTATCGCCGATGCCACCGCCACCAACGTGATCGAATTTCAATCCGCCGTCGCGACGCCGCAGCGCTCGCCCAACCAGGTGTTGGGTCTCTTGAACGGTCTGCGCTCCAACACCAAAGCGTATGTCCGCGTCTGGCGCGCTGAACCCTCCTACACGGTCGAGGGCCGCGACATCCCGGACCCGCCGCCCTCGCTCGCCATGGTTCTCAACCGCGCTCAGGCCGGCACTCCGAATTTAGTGAACACCCGTGGCGCAAAAGTCGCCGAAATTGAAGTGCCCGGCGCACCCGGTTTCGTAGTCACCGGCACCAAGACCATTCAGGTTGAGGTGAAAGAGTGACCTTCGCGGCCCGCGTAGCTTTATCCGGCGTCCTAGCGGCTTGCGTCTCTTTCGCCGCCACTACGGCCACCTGGGAGCTCAACGGCTATCAGGACTTCCTGCGCGGCCGCATGAGCGGCCTTTCGCTCACTCGCGACGGCCTGCTGGTGCTCGGTCCCAAATTAGACACCGTTTTTGCTTCCGATCAGGCTGAGATATGGAGCGTGGCCGCCGCTTCCGACGGCTCCCTCTACCTCGGCACCGGCAACCGCGGCCGCCTGCTTAAAGTGGACCCTGCGGGCAACGGCGCCACGGTCTGGACTTCCGATCAGCCTGAAATTTTTGCGGTTGCAATCGATCGCGCGGGCGTCGTCTATGCCGGCACCTCGCCCGACGGCAAGGTATATCGCATCGAGAACGGCCGTGCGACTGAATTCTTTTCTCCCGGCGAGCGTTACATTTGGGCGCTGGCCTTTGCTCCCGATGGATCGCTCTACGTAGCCACCGGACAGCAGGGCAAGATCTATCGGGTTACTGCCGCGGGCCGCAGTGAGGTCTATTATGAGACCGGTCAGTCCCATGTCACCGCGCTGGCTTTCGACCGGGAAGGCCGCCTGCTCGCGGGCAGCGAACCCAACGGAATTCTGTACCGCATCACCGGCGCCCCGGCTCGCGGCTTCGTGCTCTACGACGCGAACCTGCCGGAAATCCGCAGCATCGTCCCGGCTGCCGACGGTTCCATTTACGCCGCGGCTCTCGGGGGGAGCCTGGCGAAACGCACCTCCGCCGCATCCAGTTCGTCATCGCTCACCACGCCCACCCTCACCGCTCCGGGCACGAGTATTACGGTCACCGACGCCCAAGCCGGCCTCACCACCGCGCCCAAGCCCGATCCCACTAAACCCTCGACCGGCACCTCGCCCATCACCGCTCCCGCCACCGCCACCGAAGTTTCCGGAGTCGAGCGCTCGGCGCTCTATAAGATCCTGCCCGACAATACCGTCGAGACCCTGTGGACTTCAAAGGAAGAAAACATCTACGACGTGGTCGCCGACGCGGGCGGCACCCTTACGTTTTTGACGGACGCCCAGGGCCGCGTCTACCGTCTCGACCCGCGCCCGGATCGCACCCGCGACGCCACGCTCATCGCCCAGACCAACGAGGCCGACGCCACCCGCCTGACCGCCACTTCGCGTGGTCTTTTGGTCGCTACCGGCAACGCCGGAAAAATGTTGCGGTTGGACCCCTCAGCGACGACCGTGGGCTGGTTCGAGTCACCCGTTCATGATTCCGGAACCGTGGCGCGCTGGGGCCGCCTGGCTTGGGTGGGGAGCAAGGGGGTCGCGTTCAAAACCAGGGCGGGGAACTCTGCCCGCCCCGACGCCACCTGGAGCGATTGGTCAGAGTCTATCGTCGACCCCGCCAAGTCTCTGATCGCCAGCCCCAACGCGCGCTACATTCAATGGCGTGCCGAGTTCACCGGCGCTGCCGGCGCTCCGCCGGATCTCGACAGCGTCACCATCGCTTATCGCACGCAGAATACGCCGCCGTCTATCCGCAGCATCACGGTCTCGGCGCAACCGTCCGCCGCTGGCGCCGCGAAGAATGCGATCTCCGGAGCTTCGTCGGCTTTCACCGTGACTGTCACCGACACGGGAGATGCTACTACCGCCGCCGGGACGCAGGGACAAACCCTCCCGCGCCCCGCCGGCCAACAGCTCCAGATCTCCTGGCAGGCTGACGACCCCGACGGCGACAAGCTAATTTACAGCCTCTACTTCCGCGGGGAAGACGAACGCGAATGGATACTGCTGCGCGCCGACATCGCTGAGAACACCTACCTTCTCGATGGCGACGTGCTCGCCGACGGCCGCTATTACTTCCGCGTCATCGCCTCGGACCGCCCCTCGAATCCCGCCGATCAAGCCCGGCAAGCGGAATTGACCGGACCGCCGGTTTTGATCGACAACACTCCGCCGGTAGTCACCCCCAGCGCCCCGCGCCGCAACGGTGCCGCGGTCGAAATCGATGTCGATGCGCAGGATCGCGGTTCCATACTCCGCCGCTGCGAATATTCGATGGACGCCCGCCCCTGGGTGCCGGTCGAAGCCGTGGATGGCGTCACCGATTCCGCCCGCGAACAATTTCGCATCCGCATCGAAAACTTCCCGCCCGGCGAACACCTGATCGTCATCCGCGCGTACGATGTCGCGGGCAACGCTGGACTCGCCAAGGTAGTGGTCCGCTAGCGCCCGTCCCAATCGATTTGGACCTTAGCAGTCTACAAGGACTTGCGTAAGCACTTCCAAACCCAGTCCCAGTACGGAGATACAAAGGGACCTAGGAAAAATCCGGCCAAATAAAGTTAAGGGTTAGGACAACACGCCGATATGGTCCTGTACGCAAAAATAAACAGGAAGAGACAACAAAAAAATGAAAAACAGATTCTTACTTGCAAGTGTATTATCCGCCTTCGCCCTCACCGGAGTTGCGAACGCTCAGACCGGCTCTGGAACCCTCGGCGTTACCGAAACCGTTGCGGGATCCATCAACTTGACTTTCCTAACCGACGCTAGCGGCCTGGCAGTTACAGGTACCGGAACTAGCACCGCTTCCTTGCCGTTTGGAACAGTAAGTATGTATGGCGGTACGGTGCCGGCAAATGTGACCAAGACGGTCAATGGCACTACGTCATTTAGCGTAGCCACGCCGTTCGACGTTAAGGTAGATCTGGCCAATTCCGCGAGCGCGACCTTTATTCTGACTGCTACGCTGGCCACGCCGGATGCCACCAATGTTTGGTTAATTGGTGCAACTGATATCTCCGACGGTGGCGCGGCCCAACTGACTGCGACTGGCGCGTACGCGACAGCCGCCCCTTACACTCTGCACCTCACCACACCGCGTACCGCAGCGGCTGGTCTGATCTCGAACTCAATCGGCTTCACCGCGGTCGGCAACTAATTCGATTCCGCAAAAACGCATACTGGCTGGGCCAAAACAGGTCTAGCCAGTTTGGTGTTTGGATGACCTCCCAGTGCGCGACTCTATTTCGAGTAGCAATGTTTGCGCTGCTTGCCAACTCCGGGGCATTCGGCCAACCAGCCGGTACCCCGCGAATGGTTACACCGGTGGTAGTAAATCCCGCAGCGCCCACGATTACGATTCTCCCAGCCGCGACCGGCGCGATGCTGCGAAACCAGGGAACCCGGAATGCCTCGCTCGACCTCGGGCGAGTTTCCTACTTCCGAGGGACTTCGGCGCCGGGGCAGAGCATCCGGAAGCAGCCCGGTGCGTTCGTGATCTCCACGCGGTTTGCGCTCAAGGTCGATTGTCCGGGAAGTTCGTCATCGTCGAGAGTGAATGTGACTATGTCGCGGCTGGATGCTGCCGACTTGCACGCAATCAGCATCGACGGGACCCCGGTAAGATCCTCGGAGCAGACGCTAGTACAATCCATGCCCTGCGGCTCCGCAGGCGAGCACCGGCTGGAGGTGGCGGTTCCGGTTTCCACGCCCGCTGGAACGATAGGCAGTACCGTCGCCTTCGCGGCGACTCTCAATAGGTGACTTATGAAACTAACAACTACGACTGCATTGATATCTTTTGCTGCGCTGTGGCCTATCGCAACCGCACAGGCACCGGCGGACGCGCCCGCCGATGAGTCCGCCCGGCCACAAGCGTCCCTGGCGCTGACGCCCGCCATCATTATGGTGCGCGGAAGGCCGGGGCAGAGCAGCACCCAAACCCTGACCATCGTGAATCATACAGCCAACGAAGTCCGCTTCAAGCTGGTGACCGAAGATGTGGTGGTGAAGGACGGGAAGCGGTCGTTCTCCGCCGCCGGGCTGATCGCCGATGGCATCGCGGCGAGTTCGGTGGCATCGCCCGCTTCCGTAGTCGTGAAAGCCGGCGAAGAGGCATCGGTGCAAGTGACTCTCACTCTTCCACCTCAGACCGGGCAGCGCGCCGTCGTCACTTTCTTTCGGGGCGGCTTGGTTGATCCGGGCAACGGCGCGATCGGCCTGGGCGCTTCCCTGGGAACGCTGATTACCTTTAACGTATCGAGCGATTACCAGGTGGCAGCAGGACCCGTCGCAGCCTCGCTCCAAACCCCTGCGGCAAATGTGATTCTTTCCGAAGAGCTGCGCAACATCGGCTCTGAACCGGTCGTGCCCCTGGGGGTAATCGTGATTCTGAATGCGTCCGGGAAGCGGGTGGCCAAAGCGTCTTTCACTCCGCAGCGCCTGTTGCCGGGCGAGCGATTGACTTTTGCCGCCACCAATCCGGCGCAATTGCCGCCCGGTCGTTATCGAACGCTGTCTTCTTTTGAATTTGAGGGGAAAGTTATGACGAGTGCCGGGGAATTTGCAATTCCGGAATAAACGGCCGGGTCCTTTAGGATTCGTTTCGCTGTGGCTGGTCGCGTGTTGCTTCACGCTGCCGGCGCAGGTTGTTCATAAAGTCGATCCGCAAAAGACCGTCACCTTTGAAGTGGCCGGGGCCAGCGCCGCTTACAGTCTCGACGGCTCGCTCGCGGAAGCCAACGCCGAGAAGGGCGTAGTCTCGGTGACGGGCAAGCAACCCGGCGCTACCCATGTGGTGGTGGTCACGCCAGCGGGAGTCCAAACCTTTGAAGTCCAGGTGACCACGCCGCCCCCGCATTATCCCCCCGGCTTCGAGATGCCGGTAAGCGGCGCAGAGGGGGCCCAGAGCGGATATGTTGAAGGCCGCTACTATTCCACCCCGGCACAGATTCAAACGCAGCTCGACTTCGTCAAGATTCACGGCGACGACCGCACCCATGTGCACCTGGTAGAAACCAATTTGCTGGAGCCGCTTGACCAGGATCGGTCCCGAATCGCACTATCCTCCGCCAGCTATCAAATCGTTACGCCGCGCCGTGACATCACACTGTTCGATAAGTATCTGGACGAATCCCAGCTCACCATTAATGGTTCGATCGTCCGCGGACTCCACTTTGCCCAGGACAACTGGTTTGTGCACGCGGGCTACACCAGCATCGCGACCTTTGAAGGGCTGTTTCTGCCTACCCAGCCCGAGCTGGTTATCGGCGGCGGATACCGTAAGACGCTCACCGCGAATTCTTCGCTCACCGGTTCCTTTTATCAAGTGCGAATTCCCGCGTCGGATCTGTTGGGGCATTCCGGAAGCATCGGCGATGTGAGATACAAGTACGCTCCACGGGAAAACTTCTGGTTCACTGCGGATCTCGGCATCAGCCGCGGAATCGCAGGCGCAGGGCAGCTCTATTACCGGACCGAGCGCGATAGTATCACAGCCTTGGTCCGCTACATGCCGGAACAGTTTGCGTCCCTGGGCGCTAACAATTTTCGAGGCCTCCATACTGACGTTTCCTGGACCCGGCACGCCACCCCCAAATTCGAGTCGACGGCCACGTTCTACAACAACAATGTAGTGCTTCCGAATTTAAAGGAGACCACCATATCAGGCGCGCTCAACCTGCGCTATCAGCTCACGCGGCGCTGGGCGGTTACCGGAGGCGCGATCGCGTCGACCTTCCAAACCCAGCTCCCACCGAGCGCCGCGATTCGAAGTTTCACATTACCCGCAGGGCTCGCTTTCCAGTCGCGGCATTTCGGGGCCAGCGGCCAATACCAGTTCGCGGTGACGCCCGGTCGCGAAAACGGCAGCCAGCAGTCGCGGGTTTCCCTACATTCCGGATGGGGGGCGTTCAACTTCACCGGCTACGGCGAGCGCGATACCAACGCCCCAACGTTGAGTTTCATCTTCGGCCAGGTAGCGGGATTGCAGCAGCTTCTGGCCCAGCAGGGCATTCAGGCGATCACTGTCCAGCAAATAGACCAGCTTTTGTCCAGCAACTCATATCTGATCGCGGCCGGTTACATCAAGGGCGCCAGCATCAATCTGGTTCCGGTGCGAACCCAGCTCGGCGGAACGGCGGATTGGTCCAGCCGGGGCGCGCATCGGAAGCAATTGAGTTACAGCGTTCTTTACAACAACAATCAGATGCTGCAGGGAAGCACGCAAGACCTGATCCATACGATTTCCTACTCTCAAAGGATCACGCGCGCGGACGATATCTCGGCGGCGTGTTCGCTGCAGGGAGTGAAGAATCCCGGCAGCCCCCTGTTATATACGCCGGTCTGCTTCGTTGCCTGGAGGCACCAGTTCGAACACGTTCCTTATTTGATAATCCCCGAACGCCGGGGCACCATCGCAGGAAAGATTTTTCGGGACGACCGTTCCTCGGGAGCTTGGGAGCCGGGCATGCCTCCCGTCGCCGAAGTCGAGGTGATGCTCGACGATCACCGGACAGTGTTGACCCGCGCTGACGGGTCTTACCGGTTCTCTAACGTGACCCGCGGGACCCACAGAATCGCGGCCAAATACCACTCGACGAAGCCGTTTTTCTTCACCACCGCTGCCGACACCAGCGTGGCGGAAAACGCCACCGTAAATTTCGGGATCGGCTACTCGCTATCCGGTTTAACAGCGCAGGTGCTGAACGACGCTGGTCAAGGGGTGCCCGGTGTCACGGTGTTGATCGCGGGAAAAGGACGAAAGTGGAGCGCGGTGACGGAGGGGGACGGCAGCTTTTTCCTGTCGGCGCTCGAAGCCGGCGACTACGGCGCGCAGGTCGATGAGGATTCGCTGCCTGTGGGTTATTCCACGAAAGCGCTCATCGATCTGCCCAGCGTAACCGTGGGCGCTTCTTCGCCGGGCCGGGCCGCGTTCACGGTGCGCGCGCTCCGCAGCATTTCGGGAAGAGTTGTGCGCTACGACACTACGGCCTCCACTTACGTTCCCGTGGTGGACGCGAAAGTAGGTTTGCGGGAACCCGGTTTAACCGCCACCACCGACGTCGCTGGACGATATCTCTTCCGCGACCTGCCAATGGGAACGTACACCATATCCGTTCAGAATCAGGATGCCACGCCAGCCCGCACCGTTCGGCTGGGCGCGCTGCCGGTCGATTTGCAAAATATCGATTTTCAGATCAGCAAGCCCGGCACTCCTGATATACCGGCTGCCACAGTTGTACCTTCGGTCCGAACCGCAACCGCGCCCGCCAGACTCTCGGCGCAACAACACAATTCCGTGGGGCGCCAGCTCATTACAGCGGGCCGGTACGCGGAGGCCATCTCCGAACTGACCAAGGCCCTTCGCGTCGACCCGGATTTTGCCAAGGCACTGAACGCCCGCGGCTTTGCGCTCGCACTAACGCATGACTGGACCGGCGCCCTTGCCGATCTCAACCGCGCGATTCAGGTTGATCCGCGATATGGGGACGCCTACAAGATTCGTGCAAACGTCAGGAGAAGCATGGGCGATGCGGCCGGCGCCGTGGCGGACTTAAGGAATTCTCAACAACTGGGCCGTTGAAATCGCTTGCCTTTGTTCCCCTGAATCGGCTAAAGTTCTTCATGCTCAAATTTTCCGTTGTCCCCTTGACCGGCCTCCTGCTGTTGGCGGGCTGCAATAGCGCTCCTCCGCCAGCCGCGGCTCCAGCGGTGGATGTGGCCGCCGAGCAGTCCAAAATCCGCGACATCGAATCCGGCTGGGTGCGGGAAGCCGCCGCCAAAGATGTCGAAAAGGCTGCGGGGCACTACACCGATGATGCTGTCTTAATCATCAGCGGTTCGCCCGCTGCCAAAGGTAAGGACGCCATCCGGGGCGCTTGGAAGGCGTTGCTCGAAGACCCCAACGTCAAACTTACCTTTTCAGCCGACCGTGTCGAGCTCAGCGCGTCGGGCGACATGGCCACTACCAAGGGCTCTTACACTTTGACTGTCACCAATCCTAAGACCAAGAAGCCCATCGAGGACAAAGGCAGCTACCTGACGGTCTATAAGAAGCAGGCCGATGGCAGTTGGAAGGTGATCGAGGACGTGACAGCTTCGGAAATAGCGCCCAAATAGCGCTTCTGGCCGGGCACTACAAGTTATTCGCCGTCATCATCCAGCGGAACATGAATCCGAAGGCGATCGCCGTAAGCGCCACCGCCGCCATGCCGCCGATCCGCCAAATCTGTTCCGCCGAGCCCGTCAGGCGGGGCGTGCCGGCGATGTATGCCATCACGAATCCACCCGTGACGCCGCCGACGTGCGCAGCGTTATCGGTCGCCGGAAACAACGCCGACAAGATCAGCGCGTAAATCCCCCACTGTAAATAGTGGGCCCGGATCGCCGCGCCATAGGATGACTTGTCCCGCACGCCCAGCGCGATCATCGCTCCTAGCAATCCAAAAATGCCCGCGGAGGAACCCACAGACGCGATTCCCGGATTCCACAGGTAGCTCGCATAGAATCCCGTGATGGTGGATACAAAATAAAACACCAGGTAGCGGCTGGTTCCATAGCTTTCCTCCGTCGCCGCACCCAAATCGAACAGGACCCACGAATTCATCAGCAGGTGCAGAATCCCGCCATGTAGAAAACCGGCTGTCAGCAGCCGCCACCACTGCCCCTCCTGAATGAGAGGACCGAACTTCGCGCCAGCCTGAAACAGCGGAAGACCTCGGGCACCGGCGCCGGAAATTAACCCTGGCAGCTCCTCCGCCAGATAGAAGCTGGCGTTGATCAGCAGGATCACGATGGTGGTGAACCGCGCGTGCGGGATCAAGCCGCCCAGAATTTCGGCGGGAGCGCGGCGGGCCGCGGCCGGAGCTTGCAGCTTTATCTCGCAATACGGGCAGACCTTGTCACTAGTGGTGATAAAGGCCCGGCAGTTGGGGCACATCCGGCGGGTTTCCACGCACTCATTGTAACGGTCTCCGGGGTTTTCCCGGAATGACTCTCGTGGCAACCTTAGAAAGCCAGGTCGAAAGTGTGATCACCCGCCGCAGCGCGGAAGACCTGGGCCTAAAGAAACGAGACAAAATCACCGTCGTCATCAAGTCGACCGAAGTGATGTTGCAAAAGAGCTAGGTCGTTTCGCGCCCTTACAGAAAAAGGGCCGGGCAGAACCCGACCCTTTCACCTACCAGCCTTGCAGCGCCAGCCGTTACTTCGCTTGCACCGCGATATAGAACGTGTTGTCGCCGCGCTTCACCAGCAACAGCGTTGCAGCGTTGCTGACGTTGCGCATTGCGCGGTCGAAGTCCGCCACGCTCGAAACGCTAGCGCGATTCACTTCGAGGATGGTATCTCCCTCGCGCAAGCCGGCCACCGAAGCCGGGCTGCCTTGGTCCACATCGGTCACCACCACACCGCGGCCGCCCTTGGAAGACTCTACTGAGACGCCTTCGAGACTGCTGGTGGCGCCGCCGCCGCTTTCGTTGCCCTTCTCTGCGGCCTGGCCCAGGTTGGCCGGCATCTCCGCCAGCTTCACCGCCACATTCTTCTCCACGCCGTCATGCAACACGCGCATGTGAACCGTGGTTCCGGGAGCCGTCAGTGAAACCCGCATACGCAGTTGATTGCTGTCCTCCACCTTCTGCCCATTCAGATCGAGAATCATATCGCCGCGCTGCAAACCAGCCGCCGCTGCCGGAGCCCCCGCAGTCACATCGCCGACCAGGACGCCTTCGGTTTGCTTCGAGTGCAATGCCTGAGCCATCGCGGGCGTAATATCCTGCGGCAGCAAGCCCAGATAGCCACGCACCACTTTGCCGTGCTCCATTACTTGCGTCATCACGCTGCGGGCCAGGTTTGCCGGAACCGCGAAGCCGACGCCCTGGTTACCGCCGTTGTTGGCGAGAATAGCGGTGTTAATGCCGATCAGCTCACCGTGGGTGTTGAGCAGCGCCCCGCCGGAATTGCCCGGATTGATCGACGCATCCGTCTGGATAAAATCTTCATAATCTTCGATGCCCAATCCAGTGCGTCCCCGCGCGCTGACGATCCCCATGGTCACGGTCTGCTTCAGGCCGAACGGGCTGCCCATAGCCAGCACGACGTCGCCTACCCGCGCCTGCGATGAATCCGACAATGGAATCGTCGGCAAGTTAGTGGCGTCAACTTTTAACACCGCAATGTCGGTTTTCGAATCCGTGCCGATTAGCTTGGCCTTCATCTCCCGTTTGTTGTCGAACGTCACGGTGATGTCATCGGCCCCGTCAATCACGTGATTATTGGTCAAGATGTAGCCGTCCGACCGCACGACCACGCCTGAACCCAAGCTGCGCTCATACTGTTTGCGCGGAGTGTTCGAGCCACGGCCCCGGTTGCGTCCGCTGTCAGGGCCTTCGAATTCCTGGCCGAAGAACTGTTTGAAGAACTGATCCATCTGCGGCAGGCCCTGGGCGCTCACCTTGCTTGCCTTGGATGAAGATATGTTCACCACCGCTGGCAGAGCTCTTTCTACGACGGGGGCGAAACTGGTTTCAATCGAGCCGGGTGTTACCACCGAAGGGGCGGCGGCGGCCACCGGCGCAAGTGCGGGAGGATGCGCGGCCCAGCCGCCGGAGCCGATCGCGGCCCCTACTCCTGCCGACACTAAACAAAATGCAAAGATCCTGCTTTCTTTCCAGAAGGTTTCAAATTTCATGGTGTGGATGTCGCTCCTCTATCCAACCATTCAGACGAAACATCGCAATTTTGGTCACGCGATAAAAATAAAGCCCCCGTCCGCGGGGTAGGCCGCGCATCCCCAAGGCTCTGAACGCATCTAATAATGGCGGGTCTATCCACGAGGAGATTATCGCGTTCGACGAATCGGTGCTAGGTTGGTTTTAAGGGACTTGAATGCACAAACTTTTCATTTATATAGCTTTAGCGGGTCTTGGGCCACTCCTGGCGCAAACGCACCCCTCTCCGCGGAAGCTCTCTCTCGACGAAGCGATTCAGCTCGGTTTGAAGAATAATCTGCGCGCTTTGCAGGCCGAAACCAACAACAGTTCGGCGCGGATTGAGCGCATCCGCGCGCTGAGCGCTTTGCTGCCCACGGTGAACGGGAGCCTGGGCGAATACGTCCAGGAAAATAACCTGGCGACTTTCGGATTCCGTTTCCCTGGAGTTCCCAATATTATCGGTCCCTTTGGCTATTCCGACATCCGCGCGTCGGCTTCGATGAATCTTGTCGATTGGTCGGCGCGCAAGAATCTGCAAGCAGCCGGGCAGAATCAAAAGGCCACGGAACTCACTGCCCAAGACGCGCGCGACCTGGTAGTGGAGGCGGTAGCCAATTCCTACCTGAGCATCATTGCCGCCGGCGCGCGCGTCGAGGCGGCCCGCTCGGAGGTTTCCACCGCCCAAGCGCTCTATGAGCGCGCCCGCGATCAACACGCCGCCGGAGTCTCGCCCGCCATTGACGAGTTGCGTTCGCAAGTGGAGTGGCAAGCTCGCCAGCAGCAGCTATTGGCCTCCCAGAATCAGTTTGCGAAAGATAAACTTGCGCTCGCTCGCGTCACCGGCCTGCCGCCTGCGCAGGACTTCGACTTATCCGACACGGCGCCTTATGGTCCGCTCGAAGACCTCGCGCCCGAGCAGATGCTCGATCGCGCGCACCAGTCGCGCGGCGATTATCTCAGCCTGAAGGCGCAGATCCAAGCCGCAGAAACCGCCCGCGAAGCCGCCCTCGCTGAGCGCTATCCCAAGCTTGCGCTCGAAGGAAACTACGGGGCCAATGGCGTGAACGTAGCCCAGTTGCATCCTACTTTCGCCTTCGCCGGATCGATCAAAGTCAACGTTTTCGACGGCGGCCGTATCCACGCCGATATTGCACAATCCGATGTAACGATTCGCCAGCGCGAAGACGAAATCGCGGACCTGGACCGAAAGATCGACGTCGACATCCGCTCGGCATTGCTGGATCTTAAGTCGACTCAGGAACAGGTTGCTGTGGCCCAACGCAATCTGGAAGTCGCTAGCGAAGCCCTGACCCAGGCGCGCGACCGCTTCGTCGCCGGGGTTACCGATAACATCGAGGTGGTTCAGACGCAGGACGCTGTCGCCAACGCCCAGGAAACTGTCATTTCCAGCATGTATGCGCACAATCTGGGGAAAGTCGCACTCGCGCGCGCCATCGGGATGACCGAAATGAATTTGAAGCAGTTTATGGGGACCAAGTAAATGAAAAAGATCATCGGACTGGCAGTCGTGGCGATTCTGATCGGCGGCGGGTACTACGTATGGCAGGAAATGCAAAAAAGCGAGAGCACGGACGACGCCGAAATCGATGGAAACGTCATCTCTATCAGCGCACGTGTGCCCGGTCACGTGACCGAAGTCCTGGTCGAGGACGAGCAGTTTGTTAACAAAGGCGATGTGCTGGTAAAACTCGATCCCAAGGATTTCGAGATTGCCGTCGAACGCGCCCAAGCCGACTTGAACAATGAGCTCGCCAACCTGCAAACTTCGCGCAGCGATGTGCCGCTGGCCACTGCTACCACCGGTAGCGCGTTAAATGGAGCCAAATCCACCAGGCAGGAGGCTGCCGAAGCCATTACCTGGGCGGAACAGCAGCAGAGCGTTGCGCAGGCTCGTGTGAGTTCCGCGCAAGCCAATGTAAAAGTGGCGGAAGCCAATGCTACCAAGGCCGCGCAGGATGTCCAGCGCTATCAGGCCCTGGTCGCGAAGGACGAAATTTCAAAGCAGCAGTACGACCAAGCGGTAGCGGCTTCGGAAGCCGCCAAGGCTACGGTGGAGGCGCAGAAAGCGGCCGTGGTCGAAGCGCAACATGGAATCTCCGCGGCGGGAATCGCGATCGAGCAGGCTCGCGCGAAACTGGGACACGCTGACGCCGAAGTGCAAAGCGCCATGACCGGTTCGCAGCAGGTCGCGATCACTCAAACCAAAGTTTCGGTGGCGCAGGCGAAAGTAGCGCAGCGCCAGGCGGATCTCGACCAGGCCCGTTTGAATCTCGAATACACCAGCATTGTTGCGCCTGCCAGCGGCATCATCGGCAAGAAGAACATCAACGTGGGACAGAACGTGGCCGCCGGCCAGCAGATGATGGCCATTGTTCCCATCGACAATCTGTGGGTCACTGCGAACTTCAAGGAAACGCAGCTCAAGAACATGCGGACGGGGCAAAAAGTAAAACTTAGTGTGGACGCTTACGGGCGCGATTATAGCGGAACCATCGAGCGTATCGCCGGCGCGAGCGGAGCCAAGTTCAGCCTGCTTCCGCCCGAAAACGCCACCGGAAACTTCGTAAAAGTTGTCCAGCGCATCCCCGTGCGCATCGCTTTCGATCCCGGCCAGGACCAGGATCATATCCTGCGCCCCGGAATGTCGGTGGTGCCTTCGGTACGTGTGCGCTAACGTCGCATGAGCACTGTCGCCGACCCCATCGAAATCGCCGCTGTGCCCGAGTGGCGCCCGCGCTTTAACCCGTGGGCCATCGCCATGACGGTTACGCTCGCAACCTTCATGGAGGTGCTCGATACCAGCATCGCCAACGTAGCCTTGCCGCACATCGCCGGCAATCTTTCGATCAGCCAGGATGAAGCCGCTTGGGTGCTTACTTCGTACCTGGTGGCCAACGCGGTTATTCTGCCGATCAGCGCGTGGCTCTCGACAAAGTTCGGTCGCAAACGCTTTTACATGACGTGCGTGGTGCTGTTTGGCATCAGTTCGCTGATGTGCGGGCTGGCTCCGAACCTGCCTGTGCTAGTCTTCTTCCGAATCTTGCAGGGATTGGGGGGCGGCGGCCTCGCGCCCACTGAACAAGCCATCCTGGCCGACACCTTCCCTCCCGAAAAGCGCGGACAGGCATTTTCGGTGTACGCGATGGCAGTGGTGGTGGCGCCAGTGATTGGTCCCACGCTTGGCGGCTATATCACCGACAACTTCAGTTGGCGCTGGCTGTTTCTAATCAACGTGCCGGTGGCCATCGTATCGCTGGTGCTGAGCGCGCGCATGCTCGAAGACCCGCCATTTCTTGAGAAGATGCGCAAAAAAATGTTCTCGGTGGATTACGTCGGCCTGGGCCTGCTCGCCACTGGAATCGGCTGCCTGCAAGTGGCGCTCGATAAGGGCGAGCGCGAAGATTGGTTCGCTTCGAGCTTCATCGTCAGCTTCTCCGTGATCGCCTTGGTGGCGCTGGTAACCGCGATTATCTGGGAATATCATCACCCCAACCCCGTGCTCGACGTGCGCCTCTTCAAGAGCAGGAATTTCTCGGTCGCCTGCATCATGATGTTCATGCTGGGCGCGTCCTTATATGGCGCGACCGTGCTGATCCCGCAGCTTCTGCAAACGCTTATGGGTTACACCGCGCAGCAGGCCGGTATGGTGCTTTCACCCGGAGGTTTGGTGATCATCGCGACCATGCCCTTTATCGGCTGGCTGCTCAGCAAAATGGACGGGCGCTGGCTGATCTTGTTCGGCTTCTCCAGCACGGCCCTGGCTCTCTACCACATGACCAACTGGACGCTCGAAATCGATTTCAAGACCGCCATGATGTATCGCGTTTACCAGTCGATTGGCATGGGTTTTCTGTTTGTGCCGATCCAGACTCTGTGTTATATCGGCATTCCGCAGGAAAAGAACAACAATGTAAGCGGCATGACGAATCTCGCGCGCAACCTGGGCGGCAGCCTGGGTATTTCCGCGATCTCTGTGATCGTTTCGCGGCGCGCGCAATATCACCAAAGCGTGCTGGCTTCGCATACCAGCCAGTACGACTCCACCTTCCAGCAAAGCGTATCGGGGCTCACGCAAACTTTTCAGACGCTGGGCTCGGACGTGACCCACGCCACCACCATGGCGCACCAGATGCTTTATAACGCAATGCAGCGCCAAGCCGCGCTGTCAGGGTACATCGATGCGATCTTCGTTTTCTCAATAATCTGCGCTGTGATGGCCCCCGCCGCGTTCTTGATGCAGAAGCCCCAGAAGGGCGTGAAAGCGCGGAGCGGGCACTAAGCGCCACCTGTAATGAGCGCGATTGCTTCTCGAAGATTAAACAGGCACTTTTCGCGAGTCTTGCCTTGACCGTTTGCTGCCGGCTCTTCGGCACAGTAAGCGATAAACCACGCGCCATCCTGTTCGACGATTGCTGCTACTTCCACGCCCCTAACAATCGCAGCACCGTAACCAGCGCTCCCAAATGATAGGCGTTGTGGTCGGCCACCATCAGCGCTTCCCGCAGGATGGTCTGGCCTTCGCCATGCGGAATCGGGGCGTAGAGGTCGGTGGATTTATCCGCCACCAGTGCGTTCAGCGCGGCATGGTCGGCGAGGAACGCGCGCACGCTCTGGTTCCAGGCATTGCGATTGGGCGGCGCGGAGGTCTGCGGCCAATAACCGCTCGGCCATTCCGGCGAAACATGTTTCGCGTTGCGGCTGAATTCCAAAATATCCCATTGGGCGAAGCGCATATGTTCGAGAATTTCCCACGGAGAATGTGCCACGCCCTTCGGCCGTTTGCCGCGCAATGCCACAGGCGTTTTCTTTACTGCAGTTTCGAAGTCGACATGGGCGCTCCGGCCCTCCAGCAGCTTAAGGATGTGTTGGCGAAGGGCTTCCTCTTTGACCATGTTTTGTTACTCAAATGTTACCCAAGCATAGTACAATCACACGATATGCTACTGAAATTTGCGAGGGCTGTATTGGGGATTAGTTTGTTCACGGGGTTGTCATTCGGCCAACAAATTGGCGGAGCGACGCTAAATGGAAAGGTGACGGATCAAAGCGGGGCTGTGGTGGCCAACGCCAAAGTAACCGCGAATCAACCGGCTACCGGACTAACCCGAGCTACGGAAACCACCAGTTCCGGCCTTTATTCCTTTGCTTCCCTTCCTGCCGGTTTGTATACGGTGTCGATTGAAAAAACCGGTTTCGGTTCGGTGAAGGCGGAAAACGTCGAGTTATCGGTGGGCGCAAGCGCTACCGTGGATTTCAAGCTGCAGGTGGGGTCGACTGCCGAGTCGGTGACCGTTACATCCGACGCTCCGGTGGTGGAAACCACCCGGTCGCAGACATCGACCATTGTCACTAGCGCGGCCGTGGAACAGCTCCCCGTGAACAACCGCAATATCTTGGATATCGCTCTGACCACGCCGGGCGTGGTGCGCGACCCCACGCGGCCGGGCGATTTCTCCTTCGGTGGCCAGCGCGGAACTTCCAACAGCCTGCAGGTGGATGGATCGGACGCCAACAATAGTTTTTTCGGCCAGTCGATGGGGCGCGCCGGAACCGGCCGCAGTCCCTACACTTTCAGCCAGGACGCCGTTCAGGAATACCAGGTGTCGACCAACGGGTACGCGGCTGAAATCGGACGCGCCGGAGGCGGGGTGCTCAACGTAATCACCAAAAGCGGGACCAACGACTTTCACGGAACGCTGTTCGAGTTTTTCCGGGACAAATCCCTCAACGCCAATAGCTGGGAAAACAATAGAGCCCACCTCCCGAAAAGGAATTACCACTTCAACCAGTTCGGCGGGAACATCGGTGGCCCGGTCGTCAAGAACAAGCTCTTCTTTTTCTTCGATTACGACGGGCAACGCAATCAGGAGCCGATTACGGTGATTCCAGGAGTAGCTGCTCCCGCCGATGCCGCTTCTCAAGGGGGGCTGGCGCTGGTTCAGCAATACTTTGCCGCTTATAACCGCGGGTTGAATAACAATGTTTACCTGGGCAAGGTGGATTGGAATATTTCGGATAAGCAGCGCCTCACCGTGCGCTACAACGCGAATCGTTTCACGGGATTGAACTACGAGAATTCGGGCTCGACCAGCGCCCTGAGTCATACCGGAAATGCCACCGTCACCACCGACAACATATCCGGCACTCATACCCTGGTGATTTCGCCCGCGACCCTGCTCGAATCTCGCTTCACTTACAGCCGCGACAACGAACCGGGCGATGCGAACTCGACCGCGCCCGAGGTTGTTCTAAAGCAAGGCGGCAACAATGTAATCAGCTTCGGCCGGAACAATTTCAGCCCGCGCTTCACCAACGCCAAGACCCTGCAATGGGCGGAGAGCTTGTCGCACGTGCGCGGAAGCCACAGCTACAAACTAGGATCGGACCTGATCTGGCAACGGATCGACAACTTCTTTCCGGGCCTGTTCAGCGGTTCTTTCACATTCAACAGCTATGCGGATTTCTTCAACAACAACCCGTTCCAATATCAGCAAAACTTCGCCGGTGCGGGCACCGCCGGCCCGCTCTCCCAGCCGAATGTAAATGAAATCGCCTTCTACGCGCAGGATTCGTGGCGAGTCACCGACCGGCTGACGCTGAACTACGGAGTCCGTTATGATCTCTTCGATTATGCAAACCCAAAGGTGAAGAATCCGGATCCCGGTCTGGCTGCGGCGGGACTCGACACCAGCCATATCAATCTCGACACCAACAATATCGCCGGGCGCTTCGGCTTCGCGTACAAAATATCGAACCAAGGCAACCTGGTGATTCGCGGTGGGTACGGAAATTTCTACGGCCGCACGCCGGCCATTATGACAGGGACAAGCTTCACGTTGAACGGCATTCAAGTGCAGGGCTTCACGCTGAATTCCGGTATCCCGAAGTACCCGAATATTCTATCGGCGCCGCCGGCCGTCAACCGGACACCGGACATATTTGTGTTCGATCCGACCTACGTTCAGCCAGTGACACATCAATGGAGCCTCAACCTGGAGCGTCAATTCGGGCGCGACTTTGCCGTAACACTCGGATACTTAGGCGTTCGCGGGGAGCACCTCAGCCGCACGCGTGACATCAACCTGCTGCCCGCGGTAGCCACCCAGGGCAGCCTGTTGAATGGCACCCCGGTGACATATTTCCGGCATCCGGGCCGTGTGAACCCGGCGTTTGGGCGCATCAGCCTGTTCGATAGCGGCGCGGATTCGATTTATCACGGAGGATTCATTCAACTCACCAAGCGCATGTCGCGAAGCTTTCAGGTGCAGACTTCCTACACGTTTTCGCATGCCATCGATGACCGGCCCGACTTCACTTCCGTAGTGGTCGGCGCCGACGACAGCAAAAACGCTCAGGACACGCTGAACCCCAACGCCGAGCGTGGCCGCGCGAACGCCGACATCCGCCACCGTTTCGTCATCTCGGGGGTCTGGGATATCAACTACGGCGCTTCGCTGCAAAATCGCGCGATGAAGGCGTTCCTGCGCGGTTACCAGTTCTCGCTGTTGACGACGCTCCAAAGCGGCCGTCCGCTGAGTGAGGCGGTGGGCAGCGGCGATCCCAATGGCGACCAGAACAGCGGGACCGACCGCTTTCCCGGCGTGGGGCGCAATACGATCGAGGCGCCTGGCTTCGTGCAGTTGGATATCCGTTTTTCGCGAAATATTATGCTCTACAAGGAGCGGGTGGCATTACGCCTGATCTTTGAGGCGTTCAACTTGACCAATCGCGTGAACTTCGCGAGCCTGCTCACGTCGCAATATACTTTCAGCAACGCGACCAAGATATTCACGCCGGTCGCCACCTATCTCTCGCCGCCATCTTCGAACGCCACGCTGGACCCGCGCATTCTACAACTGGCTGCGAAGATTACGTTCTGAGGTTACCGGGACACTTCGTGGCGAAGGTCCTTCTCGTTCTCGCAAATATATTCGATCAGGTCGGCGTTGGGGATCAGATTGAAATGCACGGTGAAGTTCCAAGGTTTGGTGTACATTTTAGGATCGTCAATGGTGCCGTCCATTCGCATGTGGCCCGCGTCGACACGCTGAAACCGTTCGGTCTCGCGCATTTCGGTCGAATGCGGCAAGCCTAGTCCATCAAGCCACGTTTGGTCATTGAATCCCGCGGTTTCTACCACGAATGTGTCGCCGTCCCACTTTCCGATCGAGTATCCGTACCAGGCTGGATTCATCGAGCTTGGATGCTTGCGGCCGTCCGTGAAAATTTGCCGGTAATCCACCCAGTCTTCATAAAGGATTAAGCTGAGCCCGGGGGTTTGAATGAATTTGAACGGCGTAGGAGGCAGGTACCCGGCCGGAATCCCATGCGGAAGGCAGTGCTCGGAGGGGCGTCCGCCGCCGTCGCGCGCCGCGCGTTCCTTGAAGATCGCCTCCGCCTCGGGGCGGAGTGGAATCTCCGCGTTTTTCGGCATCCACCAAGCCAGACTAAACCCCTGCCCAAGGTCGGACTTCGGGGTGTTCTCACCGGCCACGCGAATCCAGACGCCCGAGAGATCCGGCTTGCCATCGGGCGTTCTGGGCGCTTTCGCGGTCAGCATCGGCTTGCCGTCCTTCCCTCGAGGAACGCGGGGATCCGGCTGATCGAGCCATTGCGCGGAAACCGGCGCGACAATCAGCAGGAATGCAAGGAGTACCGTACCCGGCGTCAGGATTTTAGGTCGCATCTCGAACTCGCCTCCAGTTCTGAAGCTTACAACAACGCGCGGCATAAAGCACGGGGGTGTCTCGACGACGGGAATAGCCACAATATTGGCCGGAGGAAGTGCCCGGCCTCTGAAGGTAATGGCCGTGACGAGTAAATCTCGCCGTTCAGCTATGAAACGAATGGTGTTTGCATTGTTTCTGCCTACTGTTCCCGCCATCGCCCGCCGATTTGGAATAGTGTAGGGAGAGAGCACCTAGCGGCATGATTGTCTTTTTCGGATTCTTCTTTCTGTCGGGCTTCTGCAGCCTGGTCTATCAGGTGGTATGGCTGCGCGTAGCGATGGCGGGCTTCGGCGTTACCACGCCCATGGTTTCGATCGTTTTATCGATTTTCATGGCCGGATTGGCTCTAGGAAGTTGGGCTGGCGGCCGCCTGGTGCGGTCCTTCGAACACCGTTCGGCGGGATTCTTTATTTCTCTCTACGGTGTCATCGAGCTGATCGTGGGCATTTCCGGCTTGTCAGTCGCACCCCTGCTGCGCGCGGGACGAACATTACTGTCGGATCAGGGTGCATCCTGGGGTTCCCCCGGTTACTATCTTGCTTCCGCCGCCTGGGTGGCTTGCGTGATGCTTCCGTTTTGTACCTGCATGGGCGCGACATTTCCGCTGGCGATGGCCGGGATACGGGCCAGTTTCCGCGCGAAATCCTCGACGTCATTCAGTTATTTGTACCTGGCAAACGTATTAGGAGCGATGGCAGGAACGCTAGCATCGGCTTTTGTGTTTATCGAGATTCTGGGATTCTCGAAGACGCTGTCGCTGGCCGCGGCGCTCAACGCAGCCATTGCAGTTGCGGCTTTCACGATGGCATTCGTGTGGAGAGCGTCAGGCGGCAGGTCCGAAGCGGCGCCGGTCTCCAGTTTGAACGCGCCCGCCCAGGCTATGGATTCCGCGCCGTCCAGCCCGATTATACTGCCGCTGCTCTTTACATCCGGTTTGGCCAGTCTGGGGATGGAGGTCATCTGGACGCGCCAATTTATGCCGATCCTGGGGCCGGTGGTGTATTCGTTCGCCACCATGCTGGCGGTATATCTGGGTGCGACGGCGCTCGGCTCAAGAGGTTACCGAATCTGGATCCGGCGGGCCAGCGCCAACAGCGAAAACCTTGCTAGCGGCGTGACTGCTATTCTTGCGGCGGCCTGCGCGTTTCTTCCCTTGCTGGTGACGGACCCGCGCATTCGCCAGCAACTCCACTTGAATCATGTCCTGCTGATTCTCTATGGGATTGGACCGTTTTGCGCCGTGGCGGGATTCATGACACCGATGCTGGTCGACCGGTGGTCGCGGGGGAATCCGGATCGCGCGGGAAGAGCCTACGCGGTTAACGCGGTGGGCTGCATTCTGGGCCCGCTGCTGGCAGGATTCGTATTGCTGCCGTTAGCCGGGGAACGCTGGTCATTGCTGGCTCTCGCGCTACCGTTTTTCGGCTTTGGCTTGTGGTCTTTGATCCCCGGGAGCGGCGCCGAAAGGGCGGGCAAAAGCCGCGCTGGCCTGGCCCCGCTGCTCGCTGCCGCATCCATCGCGTCGCTTTTGATAATGACATTTACGCGCGACTTCGAAACTCTTTTCCCGGAGGGACGCATCCGGCGCGATTACACGGCTACCTCGATTGCTGTTGGCAAAGGCATGGCGCGAATGCTGCTCATCAATGGTGTCGGGATCACGAGCCTGACTCCTATCACCAAGATGATGGCTCACCTGCCGCTTGCGTCCTTGCCGGCGCCCCCACGCAACGTTTTAGTTTTATGCTTTGGCATGGGAACGTCTTTCCGGTCGGCATTGACGTGGGACGTGCCGGTGACTGTAGCAGAACTGGTGCCCAGCGTGCCTTCGCTCTTCGGTTATTTCCATGCCGACGCGGGCCAGGTGATCCGGTCCCCGCACGCGACGGTGGTTATCGACGACGCCCGGCGGTTCCTCGAGCGCACGCGAGAGTCGTTTGATGTAATCATTATTGATCCGCCGCCCCCGGTCGAGTCGGCAGGCTCCAGCCTCCTTTATTCCACGGAGTTTTACCAGGTGGCGCTTGGCCATCTCCGTCCAGGAGGGATTCTGCAACAGTGGCTGCCTACAGGTGACGCCACCGTCACTTCGGCCTTCGCGCAATCCTTGCGGCAAAGCTTCGCTGACGTCAGGGTGTTTCAATCGATCGAAGGATGGGGCTATCACTTCTTGGCCAGTGCCTCGCCCATGAAGAAGCTTTCGGCGGCGACGCTCGCCGGGCGTTTGCCGGCGGCGGCGGCGCGGGATCTGATTGAGTGGGGCCCGTCCTCAAGTGCCCTGAGCCAG
>JANXXL010000061.1 GCA_025350625.1 Bryobacterales bacterium
AATAGGGCGAGGGCTGAAGTCGAACGACTGCATCTCGCTCTCAATCCGGTGGATTCGCGACGGGGTGTGACACTTGCCGACTTGGCACAGCACTACGCGGAACAGAACTGATTGAACCAAGTAAAAGGTCGTCCAACAACCCACCGCCATCGGCCCAGTCCAATGCCATGTTCAAGGTTTCACTCGGCGATGCGATGCGATTCCGCGCCAGTCGGTCCCAGATCACGCCAGACCAGCAAAGAGATTGTCACAACTAAGGCTTGCCGAGACGCGAGAAGGCAGGAACAACCCGAAAAATGAACAAACAGGCGCCGTTACCGGTTAGTGATGTGGACCACCCGCAACGTGTTCGCTCGGCACGTGACAAGTCATCCGCAGTAATCCGCATCCAGAAGGACCTCCCTACCCGAATGTGAAAACCTTCAAGGCCAGAAGTCGGCTTCAGGGAAGCTGGAAATTCCAATCAGGCCCAGGGGAGATGGCGGGCTAAGCACTCGGCGTTAAGTTAGCGCTTATGTTCATAAGCGCTAACTTAAGGGAGAACGCAATCAATTCCGCGGACCAAAGTATCAACACCGACTTCGCCATCATGAAGAACACCAAGCTCCCTGGCTGGGAAAGGGCGTGCTCGGAATCGGTTTTCAGTTCTTCAACCTCTTCAACCATACGAGTTTCGGCTTCCCGGCTCATAATATCTCGGACCCGACATTTGGACAGATCACCTCCACGGAGCAGCGACCTACCAGCATCCTGGGTGTCGGGCGTGGAGGCGACGTTACCATGAGGATGATTCAGTTGAAGGTCCAGCTGCAGTTCTAAAACTCAGTCTCGAACTTCAGTCCCATGTAATCCAGCGCTCGCTCGCTGATCAGAAATGTTCCATCATCCAGATGTTACCGTCCAGAGCCCAATTCAGCAGGGCAATGTGGCGGCCGTCAGGCGATGGCACTCCTCGCGTCGAGTAATTCCCATAATTACTCTGCAAAACCTGTGATTTTCCGTTTAGGTCCACGTACAGGAGTGTCGCCCGGCCCGCCACCGCGTTTGAGACAAACAATCCCTTTCCATCGGGGGCCCAATCCGCGGTTGTGAGACCGTTCCAATTCTGCAATTTGAGATTTCTTGGAGCTCCACCTCGTAAGGAAAGGATTTGTATTGGTGCCTCCGGATTCCGAATGACGGCTAACCGAGTTCCGTCGGGTGCAAGGTCGAGGAACCATGAGTCTAAAGTGGAGTCGAGATCAAATCGGAAAAGTTCGGGGCCGCGACCTGCTAGCGGGTCCAAGGCGGTGATCACCATGCGCTTGCGATCCTCGGTGGGCTCCGCGATAGCGCATAAGTGTGACGGAGATCTGGCGCGAAGTAGCAGACTCCGCGGCCGCGCTGTGCCGATCACCTGCGATAGTCCCCCGTTGATCGAAATTCTCCGGATTTCTCTGGGGGAAGAGGGGTCCTCTGGTTTCACGTCCTGTTGGTACAGGATCCAGTTGCCATCGGCGCTCACCCTCGGATCTCCCAAACCGAGATTCCCTGCAACTAACTGTTCGGGGCTGTCTCCATTCAGCGACTGCTTGTAAATTCCAAATTGGCCTGACCTATTAGAGGCGAGGATTATGGCACCGCTGTCTGAAGACCAATCCGCAGGAAAATCTTTGCTCTCGGTCAGCGTAAAGTGCCTAATGTTACCGAGGTGCCTGCCCGCCTGCAGCTCTGCCACATCAACAGTAATGTGGGGGGCCCACCTAATAAAAGTGAGCTGTTTTCCGTCCGCCGTCACTGTCGAACCGTCTTCGCAAAACCCGTTCCAACTCGTAAGCCGCTTCGGTTGTTGAATGGCTTGTCCGGTTTGCGGGCTTATCCTTGTCTCCCAATAATTGCAGGTGACTCCGAATGTGTTCGCCTCTTCTACTCCATAAATGTTTCGGCCATCCGGAGACCACGCAAAGTCCTTGATTTTCTCCATTTGCGATTGCGGCATCGTGGTGGTCACCGGCCCACCCGCAAGCGGACGGCTCAGGAATACAGCGCCGCCCGAATTGTCTGCTCTGATGTAAGCGATTCGTTGTCCTTGTTGAAACCAATAGAGCCCAATAATCGCGCTTTCTTCATCCGTTTCCAAAAGCTTTCGGGCTTGCTCTCCATCCGCCCGCATCAACCAGGTCTCGCGATTGCCGAGCCTAGTCTTATTTGTACCGAACGCAATCAACGATCCGTCTGGTGATACGGACCAGCCAATTGCATCACCACGCAGTTTCATTGGAGACCCACCAAGTACAGAAAAGGTCCAGATCGCAGTCTCCTTTGAGCTCCAGCCACCTTGGTCCAGACCCTGAGCGTCAGAATTTACGAGAATCTTCGAGCTGTCCGGAAACCAGCAGACAATTTGCCAGTCCGCGATATTGCCCTTAAGAGTGTCTACTTTGTGAACTTCACCCGTTCTAAGATCTTTGAAGAATAATCCCTGCGAATCCGCGTAGGCGAGGTACTTCCCATCCGGGGAAATCGCGCCACTCGTTACACGGTTTTCAGTCGAATTTGTAGTGAGCTGACGCAGCGTAATTGCAGGCAACGAGGGTTGGCGATGGGAACGCCAATAAATCGCACCGACGATACAGAGTGCCCCCACCGCGCCTACAACGACTGTCCGCCAACGGACTCCCTTGGGTGGCATTGAAATGTCCTGCGTCAAATTCTCTAGGTCGACACGCATTTCAGACGCAGATGAGTACCGGGCGTCGCGATCCTTTTCAAGAGCCTTGCGAATGATCCGGTCCAGGTTCTCGGGAAGTCCAGGATTCAGTTGCTTCGACGGCTTCGGATCGTGCGTCAGAATCGCTTCATGTAGGACTGCCGCTGTATCTCCAGCAAATGCCCGTTGCCCTGTTGCCATTTCGTAGAGCACCAAACCAAAGGAAAATAAATCCGTCCTCGTATCCAATTTCTCGCCGCGGATTTGCTCTGGCGACATGTATCCCTCCGTTCCCATCGCCACGCCGGCGCGGCTGAGTAATAGATCGGATGCTGGTGCGAGCGCGGCCTCTCCTGTGGTCGCGTGGACGTAGTCGGCTTGGTATTCGCGTCCCGGGTAAGCTTCGGCGCCTGCGAGCGCAGGGACAAGCTTCGCCAGCCCGAAATCCAGAATCTTGGCCTGCGCCTGGGTTGTCACGAAGACGTTCGCAGGTTTGATGTCGCGGTGGATGATTCCCTTGTGATGGGCCGCTTCCAACCCCTCCGTAATTTGCACGGCGAGATCGATCAGTTTCTCCAGCGGCAGCGGGGCTGTCCTTGTCTTCGCTGCAGAGATTAGTTCGCGTAGCGTCTCGCCCTCCAACAATTCCATGACAATGAAGGGCTGCCCTTCGTACTCTTCAATCTCGTAGATCGTGCAGATGTTCGGATGGTTCAATGCCGAGGCTGCCCGTGCTTCCTGCTCAAAACGATGGAGCGTTAGCGGATCACTCGCCGTCTCTTCGGGCAGAAACTTCAGGGCGACGCGACGACCGAGCTTGATGTCTTCCGCCTTGTACACCACGCCCATGCCCCCGCCTCCGAGAACTTCGAGCACTCGATAGTGAGAGACTTTCTTACCAATCAGATTTGCGCCTGCGACAGTTCCGCTCTGGGTGCCCTCAATTTCCGCCCGCCCTGCGGCCTCCTGTGGTTGTGCTTCCACCAGTTGCCCGGAAAATATCCAGCGATAGCCGCGGCGAGCTAGCGTCTCGATGTACTGGGGGGCTTCGGCGGGATCGCCGAGCGCTTGACGCAGCCGCTTGATAGCAGCATTGATGCTGTGGTCAAACTCTACGACCGTGTCGTTGGGCCAGAGCTTCTTGCGGATCTCTTCGCGCAAAACCACTTCGCCGGGCTTTTCGATTAGCAGGGCCAGAATCTTGATGGACTGCTCCGGCACCCCGGTGCTTATGCCGGCGTTCCGCAGCTCCCGCGCCCGAAGATCTAGCTCAAAAACGCCAAAGCGAACGAGACTGGTGAGCGGATTTAAATCCACGACGACATCCGTGGGCCGAGTTTATCACTTCATCGACCTAGTTCTAAGCGCCTTCATCCCCCTTCACAGACGCGCTCTTACCGAAACAAGAGACATCTACTCAATAGGTTAGCGGTATCACATTCATGCCATACAAATGCCAGCTCCAGTGCATTGACCTTCTGGCCGGTCCCGTCCAATGTCGGCCCTGCGACTCCGCGCGGCGACTGGCGGAGGACGATGAGGAGCGAATCATGAAAGCCAAGAAACTGACGTGCATGGCGGCGATAGTAATACTGGCTGCGGTGACGAACCCTGCTGGGTTATGTGCCCAGGAACAGGCATCGGCACAGGAACACAAATCAGAGCACTCGCACTACAAAGTCATTGATCTCGGCACGTTCGGCGGTCCCCACAGCGCTGTTAATAGCAATAGCGTGAATTTGAGTTACAAGGGAACCGTGGTTGGTGGCGCAAGCACCTCGGTTGCCGATCCTGCATGCTCTTTCGACTTCCCGCACTGCTTTGTCTTTCACGCATTTCAATACCGGAAACACCTTTTGGCCGACCTGGGTACGCTTCCTGGGGGAACGAACAGCTTCGCCATTGCAATCAATTCTCGGGGAACGGTCGCCGGCATTTCTGAGGACGGGACTATCGATCCTGGAACCGGAATAGCGGCGTACGTTGCGACAGTCTGGAAGGACGGCCAGATCCTTGGCTTGGAAACATTCGGCGGAAGCTTTAGCCTGCCAAACTCTATCAACGATCGAGGCCAGGCAGCAGGCGGCGCTGAGAACACCATACCTGACCCGGACAACCTGGGTGGAGCGCTGATCGGACTTCCATCACCTACGCAATGGCATGCGGCTCTCTGGCAGGGCAGAACTCCGCTAGATTTGGGGACGTTGGGCACGGGACCGGATTCCTTTGCTCTATTTCTGAACAAGAGCGGCCAAGCAGCCGGAGTTTCATTTACCAACTCCATCGTCAACCCTGAGACTGGGATCCCGACCATCGACCCGTTCTTTTGGGAAAACGGCCGAATGGTGGACGTGGGTAGCCTCGGGGGCGTGTTCGCAGTCGTGAACGGCCTGAACAACCGGGGCCAGGTCGTCGGCACCTCGGACGTTACCAAGGACAGATCCGTCCAACATGCCTTCCTCTGGGACCGTGGACGACTCCAAGATCTGGGCACGTTTGGGGGAGATTTCTCATTCGGGAATTGGATCGATGATTCCGGAATGGTCGTGGGCGGTGCCACTACTAAAGACAACCTCCTTTTCCGTGCTGCTCGCTGGAAAGACGGTCACATGAAGAATCTGGGTAGCTTGAACGGCGATCTCTGTAGTTTTGCAGTTGGTAGTAACTCGAGAGGTCAGATTATCGGTAATTCGTTCTCCGGCGATTGCGACGCTAGTCATCCCTTCTTGTGGGAGAACGGCGGGATGGTTGACCTGAATACACTGATCCCTCCAAACTCCGGCCTGGTACTACATGAGAGCACATACATCAATGAACGAGGTGAGATCACAGGTGCGGCCTTTCTTGCTAATGGAGACGAGCATGCTTTTCTGTTGATTCCTCAAGAAAAAGATGAGACTAACACGCGAACGGCGATCCCAGCTGATGCTGCGCTGGTGACACAAAGCCCAACAAATCTGGCTCACAGCAGAGTGACTCCGCAGGCGGCTGCTGCATTCGCAATGCGAATAGCGCAACGCCCGCGCGGCTTCGGAGCTGTTCCCGCAAAATGATCGCAACTGAACATAACTAGAGTGGTGGCCCCAAAACCGACGCCACATTGGAGGGCCACCATTCCTTTCACGTGGACGCCCCAACTATTTACCCAGAGAAACGGTTAATCAGAACTCAGGCACTACAAAAGAAAGAAAAGAGGAGAGGACTATGAGATGGACACAGTTTACGTCTACTACTGCGGCAGTGTTGTTAGCGATCGCGATCGGAACACCGCTGGCGGCGCAGCAGCAAGCCCCGAAACACCACGGCTATAAGGTGATTGATATTGGCACGCTGGGTGGTCCAACCAGCGGAATTAATTTCGACAGCAGAATTCTCAACCGTCAAGGTGCGGCCGTCGGCGGAGCCGATACATCGGTCTTCGATCCGATCTGCGGGTGCTACAACTTCCACGCTTTCAGATGGCAAAACGGTGTCTTAAGTGACTTGGGCACTCTTCCCGGGGGCGAGAGCTTCAGCTTTGGCATCGCGATCAACTCTCGCGGCAATGTAGCGGGAATTTCCAACAACGGACTTATTGATCCCGTTACCGGGGTTCCGGTGTTTGAGGCTGTCACTTGGAGCGACCGCAAGATAACAAACCTGGGCACTTTAGGAGGAAGTTTCAGCCTTCCGAACGATATCAATAGTCGAGGCGAGACCGCCGGTGGCGCGGAGAACACAATACCCGACCCGGACAACCTCGGAGGCGCGCTGATCGGGCTTCCATCACCTACA
>JANXXL010000156.1 GCA_025350625.1 Bryobacterales bacterium
GCTATAACTACACCAAAGGTTGCGCTAAACCGCCCAACCGCGGCGCCGATCTGCGGCATGATCCAGCTAACCTAATGAGAATAGGCATCGCTATCTATGGAAGCTGCCGTGCAGCATACCTGACGTTTAGGAGAGTGACTATGAAACGAAGTCTCTTGTGTCTTTTACTGCTGGGCAGCTCCGCGGCGCTAGCGGCGGACGGCTTTGAAATCCAAATTGAGCGCGGACGTCAATTGTTCCTCCATTCCTCCAAGGGAACGGCTTGCTCAACATGCCACGCGCTCGAAGGCCACGGAAACGCGATCGGCCCGGATCTCACCCGTTTGGCGAAGGTTGCCGGCCCGCGTGGACTAGTGTTGACGATTGAGATGACCGTCACCGCTTTTGTGCAGCAGATCAGTCTGCGGAACGGACGCACTTTTCCGGGTATCCAGAAGCAGAAGGAGGGAGATGTGCTCAAGATTTACGATCTTAGTACGACGCCCGCCGTTCTTTTGCAACTGAAATCCGCCGAAGTGGCTTCAATGAATTCGAATTCGAAGTGGTCCCACCCTCCTATGTCCGCCGGTTATACTTCCGAAGAACTTGCGGACATCATTTCCTACCTGAAATTCGTCTCGACGGGAGTCGCCAAGGCGGTGACCGTCAGCGAGCTGCGGTGATCGATCGGGCGATGCGATCGCAAGCGCGGGTTCTCTCCAGCCGCCTGCGAAAACAGGAAGCAATCGGCACGCCCGAAGCATTTTGCACCGTAGCGGAAGCGCGCCACTTTGGATCGGGTGGGCGATTTCGACCGCCGGCACCCGGTCGGAACGGCCGTTAGGCACCGGCCTCGAAGCACGTCTGGCGTCCTAGGAACTAGCCTTCCGCATGCAGTCCGAGGCCGCGGACGCAGTGGACATCAGCAAAGAGACCGAGCGCCCATTTGGAGCGCGGTGTTCGCTTCATCCACCTGTATTCGGGCACGCGCCCGGGTGGCGATTGGGACAACTCTCATAACGATCTGACCGGGCTCGCGCACGAAGATGGCGGCGAAAACGGACAAGGCCATCTCAGGCCTGCTGTACCATCTGAAGGCCCGGGGCCTGTCCGATGTAACACTGCTGATCGGGGGCATCGAATTCGGGCGGTCCCCGCTAGTTGACGGCCGCAACGGGCGCGATCACCACCCTTGCGCCTTCAGCACGTGGTTCCGCGGAGCCGGAGTGAAGGGTGGCAGAGTCCCGGGCTCCACTGGCGAATTCGGTCTCCGCCCGGTAGGAAATCCGCTGGTATCCCGCGACATCAACGCAACCATTCTGAGATTGCTGGGGCTGGACCACCTGAAGCTCACCTGCTTCTGCCAGGGCCGGGACCGGCGGCTGACTGACCTGCACGGGGAATTGGATTGAATTCTTGTGAAGCAGCCGGGCGTTTTGGCGTCCAACTGGCGTGCGGATCTCCTTGCTTCTCCTTCTTTCGGTCTCGATGGTGCGGTCCATGCCCGCGCAAGCGCCACTCGAACAGGACCAAGAATCGCAGCGACAGCCGCGTGCGCCCGGCATGGCGCCCGCTTCGGACTCGGGAGGGAAAACCTCCGTCAAGGCGTTCCTGACGGACGAGGAGCGGATTTGGACTAGTCCGTTCCGGCGAAGCAATTACTCAAGCCACGCCTTCCCAAAGTACGTTATCCCGTTTGCGGCAATCACGGGCGCTCTTATTGCGACAGACCATCTGACAGCCAACTTGCTGCCCAATTCCGCGGCTCAAGCGGCTTGGAGCGGGCGCGTGTCGCAGGCAGGCGCGCTGTATTCGCTGGCCGGGATGTCGGCCGCCATGTACTTTGCCGGCAGGGCAACCAAAAACGGAAAGGCACGTGAGGTGGGGTTACTGGGAGCGGAAGCCCTGGCGCACAGCGAGATTGTGACACTGGTGCTGAAGTCGGCAACGCAGCGCGAGCGCCCCCTGGATTTTCACGCGAATCACAGCGGTGGTCTCGCCTTCGGCAAGGGCGGTGACTCATTCCCCTCTGGACACGCGTCGGGCTCATTTGCGCTCGCTACGGTGTTTGCGTATGAGTACGGAGGGGTGCATCGCTGGGTACCGTATGCTTCCTACGGGCTGGCCTCCTTGGTGGCGGCCTCGCGGATGAGCGCTCAGAAGCACTGGGCCTCTGACGTATTTGTTGGCGGTACGACCGGATTCCTGATCGGCCGGTATGTGTACAAGTCCCATCATGATCCGCTAGTGGATGGCGACACGCCGACGCGAGCCGATCGCCTTATCCCGCAGTTCGGCATGACCGCGCACCGGGCATCGGCCGCCTGGAATTGGTGAGAAGGCTTTGCCGAGGTATCCAGCTTTCGCCTGCTAACGTTCACGGGTAGACAAGAGCCGAGACGGCAAAAGTCCGGGTGACACTTCACGAAGCCGTAGCATTTCTGCGCCGGATGCCTTGGAGGCAGGATCTGGAGAGAGCTTCGGAGGTCAGCCTTGAGGCCGGCGAGCCGACGATAAGAGGCTGGTGTCCACCATCGGCGTGAGCGAAACAAGAACTCTGGGTCCGCGATCTGGCCCCGCTATAATCGAAACAGGAGCAAGCCATGCACAGCGAATACATCGAACAGCGCCACGGAGGCTACTACTTAGCCGGGACGCGCATTTCGTTGGATTCCGTAGTGTATTCGTTCAACGAAGGAAAGTCGCCGGAAGCCATTCAAGAAGACTTCCCGTCGTTGAAGCGCGCCCAGATCTACGGTGCGATCGCCTTCTACCTGGATCATCAAGCCGAGATCGACAAGTACCTCGTGGACACCGAGCGTGAGTTCGAGGGAAAAGCTATCCCGATGGCTGAGGAGAACCCGGCGCTTTGGGAGCGGCTCCAGCGCGCCAAGGCAAAAATGGGTGAGTCGCGGCCTTGATCCGTTTCCAGGCCGACGCTGACCTGCGCTACGGTTTCGTCAAGGCTCTTCGCCTTCGAGAACCATCCATCGATTTCGCTTCCGCCGCTGACAGCGATCTGGAAGGCGTTCCCGATCCAGAGGTTCTTGAAATCGCAGCTCGACAGGGTCGAATTCTGGTTAGCCATGACCGGCGCACCATGGTGGATCACTTTCGCACTCGCCTGGCAGAAGGCAAGTCGACTCCCGGAGTCTTTCTTGTTACGCAATCTGCCCGCATCGGCCAAATCGTTGAAGCGATCGTCATGGTTTGGGCGGCGTCGGAACCTGTGGAATGGGAAAATCAGCTGCGCTACTTGCCATCAATGTCGCGTCATTTGTTCCCCCGTTGAAGCCGGCACGTTGTGCACCAATTGGCACCACGGGCGAGATCATCGTTTCACAGCCCATCGCGTTGGGGCGTCAAGACTTCATTTCGAAAGTCGGCGGCCTTTTTTCACAAGCCCTTTATGTTCCACTACCGCCTGGCGCCCTCCCAACCGTTGAGATGCAAGAGACGTCGAAAGACGTCCCATGCCGTTTCCCCCCCCAAGGGGCGGCGATGATCTGGGTAGTGGAACATAAAGGAACGGCGGATGTGGACGGTGGATTTCGAAAGCATCTTCCACGAACTCAGTCGCTTGCGCCGGCGGAAACATGCGGCGTCGGCGCAAAGCTTCCTGCTCCGCGACATGACGACCATTCTGCTCGATTGCGCCCTACGCCCAGAGGAATGCTTCCGGATGCGCTGGGAGGACGTCCGGGATGGCGCGTTGCACATCGTCGACGGCGAGACGGAAAACGCCCGGCGCGCCAAACCGATGACGCAGCGCGTGGCAGCGCAGCTCGACATGCGGCAAACGGATGCGACGTCAGAATGAGTGTTCCCCACGCCGACGGCCACCGGCCAAATCGAGTAGTCCACGCTGAAGAAGCAGCACAAGAAGGTGCTCGCCGCCGCGAAGGTGGAACCGTTCACGCTTTACACGTTCCGCCACACCTGCCTGACGCGCTGGGCCGCCTTCATGGACCCGTAGACGCTCGCCTATCTCGCCGGCCATAGCGGCTGCTGAACCGCGCGCCGCTACGTCCATCCGCGGGCCGACACGATCAAAGCTGCCATCGACAGAGTAAGGGGTGGGCATAGTGACCGCAAAACAGCCGAGAGCACCAAGCCCTCGGCTGTCAAGAATCTAAATGATTTCAGTGGGATAAATTGGTCGGGGCGAGAGGATTCGAACCTCCGGCCTCCTGGACCCGAACCAGGCGCTCTACCAGGCTGAGCCACGCCCCGAACAGTTACTAGTTTAGTGGTTCGCTAACCGCACCGCAACTATTTCAGAACTTTCGCAGCTCTTCCACTACCGCACTCAACCCCTTGTTCCGGTACATCTCCGATAATCGCTGCTCTTCCGGAGACGCCGTCATCACCCGTCCCGACCGTTCCGGAATCCAGAGCCGTCCGTCTGAAAACTCAACGCTACTCACAAACCCGGTCATTGACCCGATCGAGATGGGCTGCCCATTCGGCTGCGAGAACTTCAGCGCCGTGTCCTGCGCCACAGTAGTGCTTTGCCGCGGCGCCAGTATCACATCGAGCGGCACCGATCCAGCCACAAACTGCTTCCCGTTCGTGTCCTTCACCATCCAGCCGACTTCGATTCCACGAATCGGACGGTCGGTAAGATTCTGCATGGTGATTCGCGGAGCGTGCACTTCATCACCGCTGACTGCCACCTTGCCGCCGGTAATTTCCACCGGCGCGTTAGGCATCTCAAGAAACGCGAACTGCACCGAGCGTTCGCCACCCGCATTCGTAGACCGCCCGGCGTGCGCCACTCGGGCATCCATTCCACCCCGGTCCGTCTGGTGGCCTAAACTCTCAATCATCGCCTTCCGCAATGGTTCGGCGCCGTAGCGATCCAGCACCTGCCGGAAGTACTGGCGATCCCGCCGCGCTTCTAATTCCCACACAATCATCGATCTGCGCGAGTTCAGAGTGTTCGGCCCAAAGAACGATAGATCTTCAAACAGGACACCGTCCAATTCCACCTTCACCATCGCGCCGCCGCCGCCCTGCAAAGGCCGCAGCAGCCGCAGGTCGATGCGGATAGGAAAGCTCTCACCGGGCGCGACGTTCAGGCTGGGGACAGACACCGATGCTTTTCCTCCGGGCGTCACATCCTGCGCCTTAACTAACAATGTGATCCCACGGATGCGCCGCTGGCTGGAATTCCGCAGCGACAGCGAGGTATGCAGATCCAGCAGCATCGCTCCACCGCGCGCCGACACGTTCGAATCGCCCCAGTGTGCCGAGACTACAGACACCGGCGAATCTTCCGGAAACGTAATATCCATCGTGCTTTGCGGATCGACCCGGCCCGATTGCGCCCACGCCGCAGCAGCAAGAAGCGACAAACTTGCAAGTTTACTGCGCATACACATTATTGATGGTCACTTGACCGGTTTCCGCATTCACATAGCGCGCCCGCAACGAACCGGGCGTGCTGACAAACACTGTTGAACCCGAACCCGCGTTCGGGTTCAACAGCACCAAGGCACCGCCATTCTGCTTCATCTCAATGCCTGAGGCCGTTGCTTCCAGCCGTACTCCGTTCCCGTTCGCCGCCAGGTGCTTCGCCGGCGGAATATTCAGCCACCAAGCCGTCATGATCAGGGCCGTCCCGGAGGCCAGCACCGCCGCGGCACGCCAACCCATGCGATCGGATTTCCCAAGCACCGGCGCGACGCACTCCCCAGCCGCCAGTCCCACGCGAATGTTGCCCGTCATCTCAGCCGCCAGCCGTTCCCAGTTCAGATTGGCGGGCAATTCATCGGCCGCCCGGCGCAATTCCGCCCGCCCGCGCTGCAGCGATTCCACTTCCGCCCGGCAGCTCTCGCAGCCCCGGACGTGTAAACCGGTTCGTATCCATTCCAGCAGGTTTACATCGCCGCCCGCATAGAGAGAAAGTTGGATTTGGTTCGAATGCATTAGGGTTTCCTTCTTTCAAGGTATCGCTGGAACTTGATTCTGGCATTCGCGATGTGCGATCTTACGGTGGCTTTCGAACAATTCAAATGCTTGGCAACATCCTCGGCCGGTAACCCATCCACATCGCGCATAATCAGCGCCATGCGTTCCCGGTCCGTCAGTAACCGCAACCCGTCTGCCATATATTGGCTCCGTTCGGACCGCAGCAGAATCTGCTCCGGGCTGTTCGAAGCGGGGGTCGAAAGCGGGTCCGCCAGATCGTCGATATCGGAGAAACTAACGCGGCTGTGGCGCCGCAGGAAATCGATCGCCGTATTGCTTGCGATCCGCGAGAGCCAGTGCGCGGCCTTTTCCAGATCCTTCAACTGATCCTGCCGCTGTAATGCTTTGATAAATGTTTCTTGGGTAAGATCTTGCGCGTCGTCTACGTTTCCCACCACGCGGTAAATCTGCAGGAAGATGCGGCGCATGTTGTCCGCAATGAAGCGCGATTGCGCGTCATGCGTTTCCTGCGCGCCCGACAACGAAGACTGTGTCGCCTCGCCCATAGTTGGTATCGATCTCGCGACTACCGTAATTCCCAACGCGCTTCTCCTTAAATAGAGATGACGCGTGGTCCGCCAAAACGTGGAACTAAATTTTCGGCAATCCCTTTAACAAGTTTATATGAGACCGGCGCCGGATTAGCTGGACACGACGCCCGGAGCCCGGCGGTCCTGGGTCCGCAGCGTCGCCAGGCTCTTGTCGTTCTCACTGTCCACCGCGCCTGCGCGGATGGATTTCACGTGGGTCCGGATGGCAGCCACCCCTTTCTCCACCTGGAACGCGATCTGCTCTCCGGCGTAATCGGAAAACTTCGTCTTGCCCGGAACGAACGCATAGGCATCGTTCGGGAAGAATCCGGGAAAGTCAGCATTGGCAATCCGCCCGCCCGAGAGCGACGCCTCCAGCAGGTTTTCCTGCACTGCCTTCGCCTGGCTGCCCAGGCAGTTCTGCGCATACTTGGCCGGATTCGATGCATGCTGGGATTGCCACGCGTGGGTTGCTTCGTGGACAATCGTGTCCTGATCACGACCGAGGTTACCGCAGTTCA
>JANXXL010000161.1 GCA_025350625.1 Bryobacterales bacterium
CGCGCCCGTCGTGGGTTGAGTTTGATGGCGGGGATGCCCTGATCGTTGCGCTCCGCGTTTCGAGCCTACGGGAGGAATTATGAACGAACTATTCGAGAATCCGGGAGAGTCCACAACGGAAGACCTTATCCGTGCGCTTCGTGACGTTCCGACGGAATGCGATTTTTGCGGGAATAAAACCGAACCGGGAAAGCTTATCCCTCAGTCTGGCGGGCAGTGGGCGTGCGAGGAATGCTGGGACCGAAATGAGGAACGCGATCGCAGGCGCGAGTCTATGAATGGACCTACCTAACACCCAACCCAGCGGCCGCAGCGCCAGAAAGGTGAACTATGAAAACCACCCGCACGCAGGATATGGCAGACAAGCTAATCCAGTTTTTCAACACGCCTAGATTCCCTGGTGACTACGAAACTTTGATGTTCCTCCGTGATCCACAAGGGAGAATTTGTCACATCGAAAGGGTGATACACCATCACATTGTTGAATGCGCGAAGATTGATATTTTAACCATACAAATTGTTGACGCTGCCAAGGACCTAGCGGCTGGATACCTAGCCGGGGAATAAGACAGCTTAACCCCCAACCCATCGGCCTCGCACGGCTAAAGGAGAAATGATGGAAAAGATCGAAGCGCAATGGTCAGCCTCGCTGGATTGCGAATGCCCGTCCTGCAAGGAAGATGTTGACCTCTTGCAACATCCGGATTTCTGGGATGGTAGAGATAATCTTGATATTGCTAAAACAGTTAAAGACTTGGACGTGGTATGCCCAGAGTGTGGACATGAATTCGAGGTAAACACCGGCTGGTAACGCAACCACCCGGCCTCAGCGCCAGAAAGGTGAACCATGAGCAACGAACTCACCCCTGGTGAGATCATCAAGAAGGCCCAAGCCAAGGCTAAGCGCGACCACTGGCAGAATGCCTATGCCCTCCAGCTACGGCAGGCTGGACTACCCACACCAACTCCCGAGTACACCATGCCAGGGAAGAAACCAGCGTATCGCTGGGACTTCCACTTCCCAGGCACTACGATCCTAATAGAGATCCAAGGAGGTACCTGGAAGAAGGGCCCCAGTGGACACAACACTGGTACTGGCATCGAAAGGGATTGTCGGAAGGCTAATGTAGCCAATCTCTTAGGTTGGTGCCAGTTGAACTTCACTAGCACCATGATCAAAGATGGCACAGCACTTAAGCAAACCAAAGAAGCCCTGCATACATTTCAACCTTTTTAGGAGAAGCCCATGTCCCCACGAGAAAAGGTCTTTAGGTTCATTGAGCAAGTCAGTGAGCCCTTCCACATCCAATCAGCCATGATCGCCTGTAAGCTTTCTTACAACTCAACCAAGGCCGTCCTACATGAGCTGGCCATGAATGGCATCTTGGTCCATACCTCAGCCAAGGGGACCTACCAGAAGGTTGTAGCGCACCCTCCTAATAAGGACCCACTTGGGCAGTACGCAACTACCAGGGGTAAAGATGGCCCCGAGTACGATCATCTGGTGGGTAATACAGGCAGAGTTAGACGCACGAAGGACCTTATGAACTGGACCGTGTTACTAATAACTGAAGATGAAGTACCAGCAGCTGAAGAACCTAAGCCTACTGCATCCGATATTGGGTATGCCGTCTGCAAGGAGCGGGAACGCTGCATGTCCATGGTATGGAGGCACCGCGACAAGTTCAGCAGCACTCTTGCAGCCTTAGTATTTATGACAGTCCTTGAGCACCCCGCCGATGCAGTCTAACCCTTTGACCATTCCCCGTAAATCAGGTATCAGCATAGAGCAGATTCTACCCATTGTGGAGTCAGCCACCGACGCGGCCCGTGCTGGGTTAAGGTTCAAGGCCACAATGAAGCTCTTTCGGGTAGCCTTCCTTGAAGAGATCCTAGCGATGCATAAAGGGAATCATTCCGCTGCGGCCCGCTTCCTAGGCATTCACCGCAACACGTTCAATAACCATATCAAATAGGAGATAACCTATGATTGCCTGGTCCGCAAAAGTATCCCCTGAGTTCCTAAAGATCGCCGAAGGAATCTGTCAAAATCTAGTCATCCCAACCTCCTGGCTCATGGCTTGTATGGCCTTCGAGTCAGGGCGTACCTTCTCCCCCTCCATCCGAAATGCCGCAGGCTCTGGTGCCATTGGCCTGATCCAGTTCATGCCTTCCACCGCCATGGCCCTCGACACCAACACTGACCTTCTAGCTGCCATGACAGCAGAACAGCAGCTTGAGTACGTCGCTCAATACTTTGACCCACTCTGGGGTAAGCTCAAGAGCCTGGAGGATGTGTACATGGCTATCCTCTG
>JANXXL010000090.1 GCA_025350625.1 Bryobacterales bacterium
CCTTTTGGAAACGCGTTGACCACGTTCGCAATCGAGGGCGCCGCTCTCAATCGCGCCGACGCACTCGGAACCGTGCCAATCAGATTCACTCCGGCCCGCTGCTGCAAGCCTTCATAGCTGGCAAAGAAGAACAACTTCTCCTTGATAATCGGGCCGCCTACAGATCCGCCGAACTGATTTAAACGCAGCGGCGACTTTGTCGTATCGAAGAAATTGCGCGCGTCTAACGCGTCGTTGCGGAGATACTCAAACAGCGAACCTCTAAGCTGATTTCCGCCCGACTTCGTTACCACGCTCACCTGCCCGCCGGTACCAGTTCCAAACTCGGCCGGATAGTTGCTCGATTCCACACGAAATTCCTGAATATTTTCCAGGCTCGACTGCAAGCGGAAACCGGTCGATGTCTCCCCGTTCAAGTTGCCCGGCGAGGAGTCGATCACGGAGCTCCCCTCCACTCCGTCATACCGGATTACATTTTGCTGGTTCGCCCGTCCGCTGAAGCGGATGTTATCGAACGATCCGCTGCCCGCCGTCTGCGCGCCCGGCACCAAAAGGTACAACTGCGAAAGCTGCCGTCCATTGATCGGCAAATTCGCCACTTCACGTTCATTCACGTTAGCCCCGATCCGCGCCGAGCTCGTATCGATCAACGTCAGTTCGCCCCCTGAAATACTGATCGTCTGCGCCAACGCCGCCGGTTGCAGAATCAGGTTCAGCGTGCGCTCCTGCCCTACCGATACGATGATATTGTTATTTACCGCCGGTCCTAAATCGTTGGTTTTGCCGGTTACGGTGTATGCAGCCGGCACCAGATACGGGACCGAATAATACCCCTGCTCATTGGAAGTTACTTTTCTTTCATCGCCGGTTTTTTCGCTCTTGACGGTGATCGTAGCTCCGCCAATCACCGCGCCGGTGACGTCCGTCACCAGGCCGGTAATCCGGGCGCTATCGGTTTGCGCGACCGTCGAAGCAGTAACGAGAAACACCGCGGACAAGGCTCTCAAACATGACTTAGTATTCATCCTTTTCAGGCTAACCAGGACTCCGTGTCGGTTAGATGACTTTCTGGTGAATCTTCCGATACACCGCCGGACGCAGGTGGGGCGGACGCCCCCTCCTCCGCGGGCCGCGGTCACACGCATCGGATGTTCGAATTCGACAACCCGCCCGTTGAGTGCGCCGTTACGCCGCCGGACTTTAATGGCACAGCCCCAAACCTCGGCCAAGCCTTCGCCGGTTTCTGTCCCGTTCACCGCGCAAAAAAACGCGCACGCAGTAGTAATCGAATGCAGCGATTCCGACAAGGCGTTCTCCGAACCACACCTGTCCAATACCTGCCGCACGAACGTGTTTACCACTGCCAGGTTCGACAGAAGTTTCGACGCCGGCGCAATTATCTTTTGCAGCATCCTTGGTTCTAAGATGGCGCAGGATCGCCGCGGCGGAACCGGCGCCATCTGGAGCTACGATCTTCTTCGGCCCAACGCAAGCGAACTTGACCGCCTACGAAGGCGCGATAGCCCAACTCTGTTAAAAGAGCGATAGCCAACGCCGGGGAGCCCAGCCAGGCTCCCCGGCGTCCCCAAAAATCTACCAGTGCGTCAGCGATCCATCCGGCCGCTGATAAGCATTCCGCCGCCCAGGCTCAGTCACCTCGCCAATCATCTTCAACATCTTCATCTCGGCCGTAACGCCCAATCCCGGCCGGTCGTTCATTAGCGCCTTGCCATTCTTGAAGTCCAGGCACTGCGGCAAATGATCAATCGCCCGCCCGCCATAGTTGTACTCCATAATCACCGGCCCCGGAAACGTCGAAAGACAACCCACCAGCGCCGCCGTAGCAATCGGCCCGGTGAAATGCGGAATGATTCCCACCGCATGCGTCTCGCACAATGCGGCAATCTTCATCATCTCCGTGACGCCGCCGACATTCGGCAGAGTCGCGCGGATATAGTCGATGTCGTGGTTCTCCACCAGTTGGTTAAAGTCGTACCGCTGGCCCCACTCCTCGCCATGCGTCAGCGGAACGGTGGTCATCTTCCTCAATTTCGGTATGTCCTGCGCCGCATGCTGATCGTGGACCGGATCCTCCACGAAGTACGGTTCGTATTCTTCAATCAGTTTACAGGCGCGCACGGCATCGCTATAGTCGAACCGCTGGTGGAAATCGATACACCAATCGCCATTCGTGCCCACGCCCTCGCGCACTTCTTTGCAATCCTTGGCCACCTGCCGCACTCGCTCGTGCGTGTTGAACTCGGCTCCGTCGCGGGTATCGCCCGCGCCCATCCGGAACGCCCGGTAACCCGCCTCGATGGTGGCCTGCGCCCGCTCCTTCAAACTCATCCGAGCTGGAGGCGGCGCCGACCGTCCGTTCTGATTCGCACCCTGTGGGCCCGCCGCCCGGCCGCCTCCGCCGGTGGCATAGCACTCGCAATGGTTCCGCACCGCGCCACCCAATAGCTCATGCAGCGGCAGCCCCAGCGCCTTCCCTTTGATGTCCCACAACGCCAGGTCCAGCGCTCCCAGCGCATGTTGCTTCTCCCGGCCCGGAGGATAGAACCAGGCAATGTACATCTCCTGCCAGATCGCCTCAATCCGAAACGGATTCTTCCCGATCAACGTTCCGGCGCACTGGTCCAGCGTGTCCTTTGCGCCTCCTTCTCCAATTCCGGTAATACCGATGTCGGTTTCCACCGTCACTATCATGTTGCTCTGGTTAAATAACTGATTCAGATTCGGTGGCTGATAAATGCGTACCCGTGTGATCTTCGCCTTTGGCAGCGCGGCTTCCGCGCGTGGCGGCCGCGCCATAACAGCCGCTGGCGCCACGGCCAGTGATTTTAGAAATGATCTTCTGTTCATGAGTATCGTTTTCCTCGCCGGCTCGCAGATGGATCCGGCTCGTGCCAGCATATAAGATTCCGGCTGGCTTCGGGAAAACACCTGAAAGCTCTTCTTTCATATCGCTGAAACAAACTCTTGGCTAAAATAAAAGCTTGACAGCCCGCATCTTCCTCAAGCTAATCCTCGGCGTCCTCTGCGTTCTAGTTGTCGCCCTCACCGCGGTAGACTTCCAGGCATCGAAGGTGGCCGAGCGCACCTACGTCGACACCCTCACCCGCGAACTCGCTGACAAAGGCCGCATGCTCTCCCTCCTGGCCCCGGTCGACTTCTCCCGCATTGACGTGAATAGCTTTCGTGCCCTTGCCACAGTCGCCGATGGACGCGCCACTGCTATCGCTGCCGATGGCCGCGTCCTGGCCGATTCCGAAGCCGACGCCTCCCGCATGGAAAACCATGCCAACCGTCCTGAAATCGCCGCCGCCCTCGCCGGAAGAATCGGGTCCGCCACCAGGCTCAGCAGCACCCTCGGAGTGAAATTTCTGTACGTCGCCATTCCCGTACCCTCCGGTGCCCTCCGCCTCGCCGTGCCCCTGAAGGAGATTGACGGCCAAGTAAGCGCCATCCGTAAACAACTGCTCGCCTCCGTCGCCCTCGCCTTTCTCCCGGCAATCCTCGTCGCCGCCCTCTTCGCCCGTTACGTGTCGTCGAAGCTCGCCGGTATTATCGGCTACGCCGGCAATCTAGCGCGCGGCGATTTCAGCGCCCGTCTCAAAATTACCAATCGCGACGAATTGGGCATCCTCGGCGAACAGTTGAACGAAACCGGCCTGAAGCTGCAGAAAATGTTCGAAGAACTCGAACGCGAACATGAGCAACTGGAAAAACTGGAGCGCGTCCGCAAAGACTTCGTCATCAACGTCTCGCATGAACTGCGCACCCCGCTGGCCTCTATCCAGGGTTACACCGAAACCCTCCTCGACGGCGCAATTCACGATGAGGCGCACAATATCAAATTCCTCACCATCATTCGCCAGAACGCCGAACGCCTCGGCCGGCTAATCGCCGATCTCATGACGCTCTCCCGCATCGAACTGAAGACTACCAAATTCCACTTCGCCTCCTACTTCGTTAACGCCATGATTGAAGACTGCATCGATTCCATGCGCCCCATGGCCGAAAAGAAACACATCTCCCTGCTAATCGCCGCCGCGCCCGAACGTACCGAAGTCTTTTGCGATTCCGAAGCCGTCCACCAGATAGTCACCAACCTGCTGGACAATGCCCTGAAATACACCCCTGAAAACGGCTCCATCACCGTGGGCGCGCGCGTATGTCAAGACGGCGATGCCGTTGAAATATTTGTGCACGATACCGGCACGGGCATTCCCGCCGAGGAACTGCCGCGCCTCTTCGAACGCTTCTACCGCGTGGACAAAGCCCGTTCCCGCGAACTCGGCGGCACCGGCCTCGGCCTCGCCATTGTCAAGCATCTGGTTCGCGCACAAGGTGGAGACGTCCGCGTAGAAAGCGTATGCAACAGCGGCTCCCGTTTTTCCTTCACTCTTCCTGTCCACGACCTCGGCTTGTTAGAATATGGTGCGGTTCAAGCGGAATTAACCGTATTGTAATCTGGTTGTAACAGAATACAGCTACCTTCAGACTATGAAGAAAATCGCGTTAATTGAAGACGACTCGGACCTATACGCGCTATTGAAGTACAACCTGGAAAAGGAAGGCTTCATGCTGGTCGGCTCCCAAACCGGAAAGGGCGCCATCGAACTCTGCCGCCGGGAACGCCCCGATCTGATCCTGCTCGACATCATGCTCCCTGATTCGGACGGCCTCGACATCTGCAAAGGAATCCGCAGCCATCCCGAACTGGCGCATCTCCCGGTCATCTTCTTAACCGCGCGTGCCTCGGAAACCGATCGCATCGTAGGCCTCGAACTGGGCGCAAACGACTACATCGTCAAGCCATTCTTCATCCGCGAACTGATCGCCCGCATCAAAATCCAATTCCGCGGCCAGGTAGCTCCCACCCGCGTACTAAAATCCGGCGGCCTGGAACTCGACCGCACCAGTTGCCGCGTAAAATTGAACGGCGCAGTGCTAGCGCTAACCGCCACCGAATTCCGCCTACTCGAATTTCTGATGAGCCGCCCGGGTGTAGTCTTCAGCCGCGAGCAGCTCCTCGACGCAGTTTGGGGCCATGATCGCGCGGTAACCGACCGCACCGTCGACGTCTACATTCTCCGCCTGCGCCAGAAAACGGAAAGCGACCCTACCAACCCGTCGCTAATTCGGTCCGTCCGCGGTTTCGGTTACAGCTTCAACGAGGGTGACGTCGCCCTCGCCGATCAGGAACCGGTCGCAGTCGCCCTATAGCAGTTGCAACAAATGATGCTCCAGGTGGACCAGGTAGTCCTCCATCAAGAACTGGAGCGTCACCGTATCGCCATCGCCCACCCGGCAAGTGTGTTGCAGCGCATCCGGCGCGGCATCGCGAATCAACCGTGCCAGATGCAGATTGTAAGCCCGCCAAAGTGCAACCAGCGAAACCCAGTCAGCGGCTTGATAACCCTGCACCCGCACCCAGCCTTCCTGCTCATACTTCGGCAACCGTAAATCGTCCGCCAGTTGCAGCCGCACAAACCGCTGATGATTGTTCGACGCCGAATCGATCAGATGCCCCAACAACTCTTTCTTAGACCAAACCTCAGGCGCCGTCTTAAG
>JANXXL010000194.1 GCA_025350625.1 Bryobacterales bacterium
TAAAGGAGGTCGACATTGCCATCGCCATTGAGATCGCTCAGCACCAGCCGCGGGAGGCCGAGAGCCACGGCAGGAGTGCTTACAACTCGGGGCGATTGGAATGTTCCGTCACCATTCCCGATCAGGACTCGGATTTGCGCATTGACATTATCTCGAAGCGGAATGTACACAACGAGATCAAGCCTTCCGTCTCCGTTAACATCGGCGGCGAACGCAACGCTTGGGGACAATCCGGAGGATGCATATTTCCCCTTGCGGAAACTACCATCCCCATTGCCAAGAAATATCTGAAGCCCATTGTTGCCAGTCCATCCAAAATCGAGAACGCCATCTTGATTGAAATCGCCTACTACAAATAACCCGCCTTGAGTGCCGGATTTCACTTTCCCGGCATGATCAAACGGGCGGAATGTTCCATCGCCGTTGCCAAGATTCACCTGAAAAATGCCATCGGGACTGTGGTGCGTGTTTCCGCTTACAAACAGCAAATCCTGAATACCGTCCCCATTGAAATCGCCCGAGGCGACGTCGGTACAATCGAAGTAATTCCAAGTCGCTAAAATCCCCGGCGTAAACACCCCATTGGAACTGCCCAGATACGACTGAAGCTGATCTGGGTTCAGGTGCAAACCTACAATGTCCAGGTTTCCGTCGCCATTGATGTCCGCCAACAGTGTAGGCGGGGTACTACTAAACGCTGAAAATATCTGCGGGTTAGGATTCGGCGAGAAAGTTGTGGCCGGCACGTGCACTTCGACTTGTGCGTAGGTCGAGCTGATGATCGGGCCGTTGGGGCTGGTCGTGGTGACAGTAATCAGGCCTGCCGTTGGGGATGCAATGTCAGAAGCCAATATCTGGGCCTGCAGATGATGCGCGGAGACGAAGGCGGTGGCGCGAGCTTGCTTATTCCAGTTCACGACGGAGGCGGAGATAAAGTTGGCGCCATAAACATTGAGCGTGAAGCCGCCTCCGCCAGGCGCGACCGCAGTCGGATTCGTCGGACCGACGATCTGTGGCACGGGATATCCGGGCTGAGGTGTGGCGGCAACCGCAGGGGAGGCCAGCCCGATGACAGCAAGGATTCCAAGAACTGATATGCACGAAAGAGACTTCAAGGACAACTGCATAGCCATGGCGATCTCCAAATTGAACCGCTTTGAAATGCCCGTCGCACTATTTCCTGCGGGCCGCTCCGGTAAATTCCATTCTACGACCAATGTCGAGCTGCAACAGTATGATGCATGATAAATCCTGTCAAGTTAAAATTGAATTTATTGTCGACGCTGGCTAGAAATGTCCCCATAGTTAACTCGATAGAAGTGTCCCCTTTTTGTTCATGGTGGGAGTGGAGGGCGGCAGATGCCCGATTTCGGCGGAGCCTAGCACGATAATCTTGCATAACTGCATCCTCCCGGGTCAAACAAATTAAACTGCTACTTTTTTATTCCTCGCGGGTTCTTGCGCTCCAAGGTAAATGACGGTTTCACGCGAGGGATTGTCACTGCTGAAGATAAATCCGGCGTGCCCAGTACAAATCGATCAGGCCGTCTTTGTTAAAGTCACCAAATAGCGAATAGGCGTCCGAGAGCACCCCGACGATTGTTTGACCGGGCTGGAATGTGCCGTCGCCGTTGCCGAGAAGCAGAACCAGTGATTGCAAAGTGGTATCAATAATGAGAAGGTCCACCTTACCGTCCGAGTTTAGGTCAGCAGCCGCTATGCCGTTCTCGGTCTGGGGAAGGAGTACCGCTGGTCGAAACGTGCCGTCTCCATTGCCAAGCTGGTATGCCGCCTGTCCGTTCGTGTTGTAAAGGAGGTCGACATTGCCATCGCCATTGAGATCGCTCAGCACCAGCCGCGGGAGGCCGAGAGCCACGGCAGGAGTGCTTACAACTCGGGGCGATTGGAATGTTCCGTCACCATTCCCCAGCAGGACTCGGATTTGCGCATTGACATTATCTCGAAGCGGCGATGGCGGATTTCCCCACCCCTGCAGGGCCCGAAATGACCACTACGCTAGATTCTTCGAGGGCGGCCAGTACCTGCTGGACGAGCGCACCGCGCCTAAGGTGCAAGCTTTTCCCTATCTTCGAACTAATCCCTCCAAGAACAATTGCGCTATGTTCCTGCAGCGCCGTAAGCATAGGATGCTCCACACCACAGGTTGTGTGACCTTGCTTCACAAGGTCAGGAAGATCCGCCCTCCGAAATGACTTGGCAGCCGACGCTCCCCCTGCAGCGACTATAAGCATATCGTTCCAAGACTTCCTCGCGCTCTCTCCTTTGTCTTCGCCAATTGCTGTACAAGCAAGAAGACTCTTCATCGCCGCTTCACCTTGGCCTGTGCTAGTGGACAAGTCGAGGCTCAAGACATGGAGTACTCGCAGAAACGGCCACACCTCAGATCGCGACACATCTCGCGACTCAGCTGCAGAAATGATCGCGAGCAAATCGTCACAATAGCGGGTTGCGACTGAACTTATAAAGCCGCTGGTGGTGAGCCGGTGTTCGAAGTCCTGCTCGTCAGACGCCGCGCGTGCGCATTCCAGCAGACCTCCGAAGTGTCGCAGCAGCATATTAGTGCCTAACTGGGTGACGATCGCGAACCGATCCGTAGTTGCTGAGAACAGCGTTTTGTTCTTGAAATCGCTCCAGAAGTCCTGAATTGTTTTCTTGCAATCCTCATCAACGGAACTAATGGTGAAGGTTCGTTTCACCTGGCCGGCGAGCTTCCGGATGCTTCCGCCGCTGTTCTGCCCGGCTACCAAGAAGTCATCGGTGTGCCACCCGAGATGTTCGGTCTGGAAGGAAACCTCGGTCACCGCGCAATCTATTAGGATGGGCGGAACAGCGCCGACGAGCAACTGCGATAGCCAATAAGCCCCGACGGATTGCTCAAAAATGTTGCCAGCACCGCCTGTTGCGGCAGGATTTGAGACGATCGGCGATCTCCGCTCGGAGTTTGCGGATGTGGGACCGTCCGGTTGTTGTTGATTAGACATCCATCTTGTACGTTAGCACTTCTGGGAGCGATTAGCGTGACTGGATTACGTTAACGATAGCGGCTTCATTCTGCGGTGTGAACGGTCCGGAGCTGTAAATGCGCTTAGTCCTAGTGAGACTCGGGACTTCCGCCCGCATTTTTGGGGCACCAGGTATGCAAAACACGAGGAGCCGGGTGATTCAGTCGTGGGTAGCGGAGAAAATCAACCCGCCAAAATTGGAGGTCACTGGAGACATCGCAAGGAGCGCTGGCTGTTGAACTCTGTGGCTTTTACGTCTACAAAATCGCCCACAGCGCTGGGATGATAAACCCAGAAATGCTGCTTAGACCGTTGAAAACATTGGTCGGGGAGAGAGGATTTGAACCTCCGACCCCCTGGTCCCGAACCAGGTGCTCTACCAGGCTGAGCCACTCCCCGACATGGTGGACGAGAACACGTTAAACCTCGGGCAATGTTCTCGATGATATT
>JANXXL010000220.1 GCA_025350625.1 Bryobacterales bacterium
TGGGAGGTGATTGCGTCGGACAGATAGGCGAGGATATTGATCTTCTGAAGATCACAGGTCTCGGCGACCGTCAAGAGGCGGGCGGTAGCCAACTCGCCCTTTTCGCTGCGATTTCCAAAGCTGGTTTTTCGCCATTGCACAGCCGTCCGCAGCGCCCGTTCGGCACTGTTGTTGGTAGGCTCGACGCCTTCGCAGTCGACAAAGGCGAACAGCCGTTCCAGGTGTTCGAACAAAACCGCGGCAAGATTGCGGACATCGCGATGCGGACTGTCCAAATTGCGCTCGCCCAAGTAAAATAGCCGTTTTTGAATGGGAATTGAGCGCAGTCGCAGTTGGCTCCGATCAATCCGGCCATCTCGATACTTGTGCCAGAGCCGGAACAACTTGGCATGCCCGGCCAAAGCGTCGCGGCAGAATTGCTCGACTTCGGTGTTCTTGGTCAGTTCCATGACTCCCAGCACATTCCGTTTCAAGTGCGCCCAGCAGAACTGCGCCCGGCCTGGATGATATTTCAAGTACGCGCTGAACCGGTCGCTGCACAAGATGCCTGCAAACACCGATCCCAACATCCGAATCAGCACCTGGCCGCTACGCGTGGCCTCCACCGTGTAGACGATGTATTGCGCCGCCACGAACACCCACAGAAATCGCTTGCCGCCGTTGGTCCACCAGCCCGTCTCGTCGGCGTTCAACACCGGCTCAACCTTCAACTGCTCCTCCAGTTCCCCACAAGGCGCGACGACGGCCTGACTGGCTTCTTCCCAGCATTTCTGCGTGCTCCCCAAACTGATGTCGAATCGCCAACGCCTGTTGGAGCATCGCTTCCACCACCCGGCGCGGCATGCGGCAGACCACCGTCAGATAGACGATCAGCGCCGTCAATTGCGGACCGAACTGCCCGGCTGCTTCCTCTGGCAGGGCCGCTCGCGTGCCCTCGCCACACTCCGGACAGATCACGCGATGGCATTGGTATTCGCTGATATGGGCCCGCATCGGCGGCAACTCGGTCACTTGGTGACGCTGCGCCGAGCCGTCGGTCTCAGCCTCATCCAATGCTTGAGGCAATGCATGGCCACACTTTCCGCATTGAAGCGGCAACACGGACCGGATCTCATCGACTCTGTCGGCCGGCACAAGTGGACGATGCGCTCCACGGTGGCCGGGTTGGCCGCCTACTTTGCGCTTGCTCTTCGTTCTCCGGCCGCGCTCGCGGGGCCCGCCCGCGAGTCCATCGGAGGATGGAGGCTTGGAGGAAGTCGTGGAATTCTGGAGGCGCAGCGCCAACTGCCGCTCCAGATCGGCGATTTTCTTTTCGGCGTCGGTGATCTGCTTTCCGGCGTCGGTGATCTGCTGCTCTTTCCTGCCGAGTTGCTCAGCTTGCTCGCTGAGCTGTTGACGCAACCGCTCTACTTGGCTGCGCAAGCGTTCGTTTTCGCGGCGCAATCCATCCCGGTCCGGCGGTGAGAGCCGTTCGGGTCCCGAAGCTTGACGTGAGGGTGTCATCAACGTAAAACATTTAGTATATCAACTGTTGTGGCCGTTGTCCACCCGTTTCTTCGACCTCGGCAGGGTACCTGAACTGTTACCTATTCGCCTTAGTAAGGCCTTATATGCCATCAACGTCGCTTCGTCCGAAACGAGATCAAGGTAGTTACGTGCTTGAACGACAAGGCCTTGAAGGATAACTTCCGACATGGTTTGTTCGCCTTTCGTTCCCTTTGCGATAAGTTCTTCAAAGAATTTAGGAAGCGAACTCATCTCCTAGTGTGTCCTGAGTTAGAAATTCGTTTAAAAAGTCCGGAAGGTCCGCTATGCCGGTCGCGGATTCGGCGCGGATCGTTTACCAGCCTCCCCAGCCTGGAGAAGGCAATCCACGAATACCTGGACCACAACATTGAAAACCCGAAGGCCTTTGGATGGACGGCGGACGCTGATTTGATCTTAGGAAAGATCCAACGACTTATTCAACGAATTTCTAACTCAGGACACTAGGTGGCAATCGACAAGTCGGCGATGCCTTCGTTGAATTTGTTCAGATGCGAAAGGGCCACGCCCCGAGTGCGGTAGCAGTCGATGTAGTCCGCGCTGGGCTGCTCAACGGTCAGATACTTCTCCAGACCGCCGCGCACCTCGAAGAGGACGATGGAGGCGGTGAAGTCTTCCACGGCTCCGGAGTAATCCTCTTTTCCTACTTTGGCCTTGCCGCGCCCATGGAAGGCGACAGCGTATTTGGGGTGTAACCGCACCGCTTGACTCTCGGCGGCGATGGCCCGGTCCCATTGCTCGGCACCCCGGTATAGACCGCCGAGAATATGCCAGAACTCGATGTCACGGGGATTCTCGCGGGTTAGCGCCTCGTATTTCTCGATCTGCTCCTTCTGACGCGCTTCACTGGGGAGCGGCTGGGCGGAAAGCGCAACCGCCGCGATCCATGCTCCAACCAGGATCTTCATCCATAGGAGCCTCTTGCAAAATTCAGGACGTCATCCCCTCCGAAGGCCAGTGGTTTATAAGATAGAGTACTGTGCAGCATGAAGCGCGGCCTTCGCTCTCTGGAATTCCGCTCTTCGACACACTTCGTCTCAGGTGTCCGTGTGGCCCTGTCTCCGGCTTGGTTTTCGGGGGCTGCCTTGGGCCGCGCTATGTTATGAGCCGCAGAATCTGGTCCGCCGTCAACGCCAGCACCCCGAACATTAGATGGCGCATCACCTTCGCGTTCCCACGCACCGCACCATCCTGCCCCCGGAATTCGTCTTTCAGCCGCGCATTCACCCGCTCCACCGTCGTCCGTTCGTGATGCCGCACCGCCGCGGCGGTCTGGTGACCCAGCAACCGCAGCCGTTTCTCTTCCGCTTGAATCTCCACCTTGGCCGCCGCATCCCGGCGGGGATTGGCATCGATGACCGGCACATGCCCCAACCCGCGGCGGTACTCGTGGATCGGCTTGGCATCGTAGGCCGAGTCCATCAGGTCGTACAGGTTGACGATCCGGCTGGCGCTTAACGCCGCCAGCGGAATCGCCACCTGGCTGTCATGCAGGGAGGCCGAAGTCAGAATGCAACTGATCGGAATCTGGCAGTCCGCCACATCCAAATGCAGCTTATAACCCACCCACGTCTCCACGTATCCCTTGCTGTTCTTCTTGCACCCCGCCTTGCATTCCCGCGGCAAATCCGCCAGCATCCCTTCCACTGTCATCGTGGCTTGCCGCTCCAATCGCGCAGGCTCCGATACCCCAACCGCTTCCCCTTTTTTCGGCCTCCCCCGCTTGCGCGCGGGCTGGGACGGCTCCGGCTCCGGGGGGCGCACCGGCTTTTCGCGGGCTTCAATCTCGGTGGAATCCCGGGAGATATGCCCCACCAGCCGGTCCTGCTGGGTCTCCGCGATGAGCGACTCATGCAAGCGCAGCGGCAGTTCCGTCTCCGCGAACTCGGCGAAGGCCCGCGAAAGCTGCGATTCATGGGGAATCTCCCGCCGGCTTTCCCAGCCGCAAATCCGGCGCAAGACCGCGTCGCATGCCAGCCGGTCCGGCAACTGCCGCGTGGTGCTCATGTTGTACACCGCTTTGGCCACAAACGCCGACGCGATCGCACGGCGATCCTTGAGCGGTCTGCCTACTCCGCCGGCAGGGGAGGCGATCCATGCCTCGACGCGGATCATGTTCAACACGGACACCACTTGCCGGTGTTGCTCCGTCAAGGGTCCCAACTCTCCCTTCAGCACCGGAAAACGGGGTGACTTGCAGCACCCGCAAAAATTGCTTCAATTGGCCGGGGAGAGTAACATTCATTAGGGGGGATCCTTTGGTTTGGAAATTGGCTTTGGAAATCCTATTCTAAGCTGAAGGCGTCCCTCCTCCAAACAAAAAACAGCCTCAGCGTTCTATTTTGCAAGAGGCTCCGATATCTGGTTTTACCGTCCGCCGCAAATCGGGGGGGGGTCGACACGGGCTGGCGAGTACTACTCTGTTATAAACTCGGAGCGGTCTGGGTTAGGGGTTTGCAGTTAATCTGTAAGAGTGAGTCGCGTCTTAGGAGCGGGGCGGCGATATCGTATTTACCAGCTTGTCCGCACAGCGGTGGAAAACCGACGGCCCATCTCAGATCTCTACCACAATCTCCCCCGCCTTTTCTGCCCGCATCGTCTGGGGCGGAACAAAGAAGGGCAATCGCCGGCGCTCTGCTATCAGTTCGGCGGTGAGAGCGAAAGCGGGCTGAAGCCGCCCGGCTCGCCCAGTAACTGGCGGTGCATTGCGCTCGACAAACTCAGTCACGTGGAGTTGCTGAATAGCGTCTGGCAAACTGCCCCCAACCATTCGCGGACCGCCTCCTGCATAGCCGACGTGGATGCCGATGCCGAAGATCATCCGGACCGCGATCCACAATAGGGACACTGAGGAAGCAACTCGATCAGATAGCGGGCAATGATTATCCGGATAGTCGCGATCGAGTGCGGATTATGCCGTTCGGGGCGCACCCGTCGAGCCGCGCGGCCGGAAGCTTTGCGGCGGTTTGGCGGCGCGTAATCCAAGATGCCCGGCGCGGGCAGAGGGGGAAAAAAGGCTCCGCTCGGAAACCAGGAACCCATACGAGACAATGCAAAGAGTGGCGTGATGATGAAACCCGCGCCAGCCCCGTCCTTCGAAATGGCCCAGCCCGAGTTCCTGCTTCAACTCCTCGCAATCGCGCTCGATGATCCAGCGGCGTTTGGCGATGCGGACCAGTTCGTTCAGCGTCATGTCCGGCGGCAGGGTGGAGAACCAGTATTTAGCGGGTTCGCTTTCGCCTTCCGGCCATTCCATGAGAAGCCATTCCTCCGGGTGCGGTTCGACTCGCCAGTAATCGCGATGCGCGGGGCGCACGCGCAGGGCGGCGAAGCGCGACTCAAGATCGCCTTTCACTCCCGTGCGCCAGCAGACCGTCTGCCACGCATCCTGGGCCAGTGACAGCGCAAGGTCCTTCACGGTTACCGGCTGATGGTCCGGATCGCGTTTCAGGAGTTTCGGCGGGCGTCCCATGCCTTCCCCCCCCTGCGCGGGCGCGGGCGCG
>JANXXL010000221.1 GCA_025350625.1 Bryobacterales bacterium
CGACACGTCTGTTCTGATCGGCGCGTTCTGGCGCGGTCATCCACATCACGAGGCGAGTCTCAAGCGTTTAAGCGCCGCCAATAAGCGGAAGTCGGCTTGCGCTATGCATACGCTCGCCGAAGTTTACGCCACCATGACCGCACTGCCCGTCAAGGATGTGATCCCGCCTGACCAGGCGCTGCTGTTCGTTCAGGAAGTGCGCGATCGCCTCACCCTGATTGCGCTGACCGAAGAAGAATACTACAACACCATTGAACGAGCCGCCGCCCTCCACTTCACCAGCGGCCGGATTTATGACGCACTCCTGCTACGCTGCGCCGCAAAAGTGAAAGCGGAAACAATCTACACTTGGAACCTCAAACACTTTCGCGCCATCAGCCCCGCCCTAGCCGGCCGGATCCAAACGCCCTAAAGCCCGCATTAGGCCACTGATTCCTTACTTCCCGTTGGCGGCCAAGCGAGTATTATGTGCTGGAGGGGCTAGGATGTCACATCGGGCTGTTTTTCGTATTCGCGCTCCTCTCCATCTGCGCCCACGCGCAATGGTTGAACTATCCCGATCGCGGAACGCCGCGCACGCATGACGGCAGACCCAACTTAGCGGCCCCTGCTCGGCGCGCCTCCGACCGCAAGCCCGACCTTTCCGGAGTCTGGCAGACCGAGCTTTCACCCCCCGGCGAAAGCTTGCTCGGCAACGAAAGCTACTTCGTAGTGCCGGGAGACGACCCCCGCACCTTCAGCAAATATTTCTGGAACATCCTGGCGGACTTCAAACCCGCGGAAGCGCCCATTCGGCCCGAAGCCGCCGAGCTGTTTCGGAAGAACGAAACCAGCGCGATTACTCCGGTCTCGAGCTGCCTGCCGCTCAGCATCCCGGGCGTCGATATGCTGGGCTATGCTCCCTTTAAGATGATTCAAACCCGCGGACTCACCGTGATCCTCTACGAGTTGGATAACACACACCGCCAGATATATACGGACGGGCGCAAGCTTCCCGCCGATCCCAACCCGTCGTGGATGGGCTATTCGGTTGGGCACTGGGAAGGCGATACCTTGGTAGTGGATTCGGCAGGATTCAACGATAAAGCCCGCCTGGATGGCTTCGGACATCCGCGCAGCGAAGCTTTGCGCCTGCAAGAGCGGTTTCACCGCCGCGATTTCGGCCACATGGACCTGCAGGTCACTGTTGACGATCCCAAGATGTACCTCAAACCGATAACGGTAAAGGTCACCGAGGTCCTGGTTCCCGACAGCGACGTTCTGGAGTCTTTTTGCAACGAAAACGAAAAGGACCGCGCCCACCTCAAATAGTCAGAGTGAACCCGCCATCGGGTGTCAGCGTGGTGCCCGAGATGTAGCTAGCCTCGTCCGAGCACAAGAAGAGTATGGTTTGGGCGATCTCATCCGGTCGGCCTGCGCGCCTGCTATGAACCCGCGGTAGCAGAGCCTTATCGTATAAATCGTCGCCCAGCATCGCGCGCGCTCGCTGATGCATGGGCGTATCGATGAATCCCGGGCACACCAGGTTCACCCGGATTCCCTGCGGGGCCAGCTCCGCGGAAACACTGGTGGTCAGCCCTATCTGCCCGTGTTTCGATGCGACGTACGCCGAGCCCGTGGGGAATCCGAGAAACGAGTTTACGGAACCGACATTGACGATAGCACCGCCACGTCCGCCGGCGAGCATGGCTCGAGCCTCGTACTTCAAGCACAGAAAGTTGCCTTTCAGGTTGGTGTCGAGAACTCGATCCCATTCCTGCTCGGTTAGTTCGGTGATGCTCGCAAGTTTTCCTTCGATGCCGGCGTTGTTCACAGCGTAGTCCAGCCGGCCGAATGTTTCAATCGCATGTGCCACCATCCGTTCGACATCTTTCGAGATGGCGACATCCGTTACTACGAAGGTGGCTCTTCCTCCCCGCGCCTCTATGTCACGCGTGAGCGCCGCCAGCTCATCCTCGCGCCGTGCAGCGAGAACCACCTTGGCGCCTCGCGCCGCGAAGGCCTCCCCGGTTGCCCGGCCAATGCCACTGCTCGCTCCGGTGATCAGAGCTACTTTGTCATTCATATCTGACATATAGTTTCTCCCCGGACTCGGATCGGTTTGACGCAAGCAAACGTCTCTTCCTAAGTTTTCCCGTGCCGTAGGCGGTGATTATACCGAAGGGGGACTCTCGAAGTCTTGTGACGTCGGCATTGCTGTCGATATTTCCTTACTCGGGCCGTTAATCGCGGTATTCTGAGAGCGTCGCATGTCACTCGTCAAGATCACAACCAAATATCAGGTAACTATTCCCAACGTTCTACGCCGGAAGATGGGCGTTGGGGCTGGTGACGTGCTCGAAGCGAAGGTTGAGAGCGGAAAAATCATACTGACGCCCAAGGCCGATGCTGAAACAGACTATACGCCTGCGCAGCGGCGTAGCATCGATGCCCGGCTTGCGAAGTCGCTGTCTGACGTTAAGAAGGGACTCACTTTCGGCCCTTTCGAGACCGCTGACGAAATGATCACGTCGATGAAGCGCGAACTTCGGAAACGATCCACCCGCAAGAAGCCCAAATGATTCGATGAAAGTCGATTATGCGCCGCGCGCCTTGACGGCTCTGGATGAATCTCCCGCGGCCGCACGCAGAGCATTTTTCAAGCAGGTTAAGCTACTGAGCGATAACCTGCGCCACCCGTCACTCCGCGCGAAGAAGTATAACGAAACGCACGGCGTCTGTGGCAGGGCCGCGTGAACCGGGATTGGCGATTCTATTTCGTGATCAAGGATGACACCTACATCATACTTGACGTTATTCCGCACCCGAAATAAAAGCGAGCTCTGATGGACATCTATGAGTTGCCGATTCGTCAATTTCTAGAAGGCCGTCTTTCGGGCCACAACACAGCCGGACACGCAGAACAGCAGTATCGGCCCGTTCATCGAAACAGCGGTACCTGTTGCGGGTTTGCGGGGATTACGATCCTTCCAGGAAGTCGTCCGGCTGGAGGTCTCGCACCGAGCGGATACTTTTGCACGTTGAATCGAAGTTCTCCTTCGTAGATATGAGTGGCATCTTCCCTAACGACCGTTGTAATGCTGTGCAAGCCATGGCTCATTTTGTCTAATGCGCGTATCGGCGTTCGGGTGGCAGGAACTCTCGCCACGAACTTGTAGCTTTCCCCGTCTGGTGTGAGGACATATGGGAGAATGCAGAAGGCATTCGCCACAAGGGTAATCCAACAGGGTGGGAACATGAATAACACCTTGGTCTTTGCTTCACAAATCCCGTCGCGACGAGCACGTTGCCCCGCATCACTTCGATGGAATGGCGACAAACCGTCGACTGGACGGTAAACGCGACGCCGTTGAGCGAGAGTTACCTACGACGAATCACTTGAACGTGACGCGGCCAACTTCCAGGCGTGAACGCAGTTTCCTCAAAACGTCTCTGGCTGCCTGGATCTCAGCTGCGCTCACGCCAGCCGCAGTCTCGTTGGCCCATAGTTCTTGAAGTTGGCCCAGTTTCTTCATAGCGCTTCGTCCGCGCTCGCTCAGGCACACTAGCTTAGCCCGCTTATGATCTGGGTTGGTGACGTATTCGACGATGCCTTCTTTTTTCAGCGCATCCGCTAGCCTCTGGACGTTTTGCCGGGCCAACCCCATCTTACGGGCGATCTGGGCTACTGATACCGATTGGGCTTCGATCGCGCCTAGAACTTGCCACCGCGAACTCGTCAACCCAACCGGCTTGGTAAGCCGGTCGCCGGCGGCGAGCAGGCGGCCGTTGAGCTGAAAAGTATCCGTGATCAACTCGGTGAAGGCTCGCCCGGCTTTGGTATGTGGCATAACCGATTTGCCCTAAAACAAAAGGCCAAGGCCTACGGCCCGACACAGAGATTCGAAACCGAGAGCCGCGAGAAGAGGTGCGGGGAGGCAACTGCAGAAGAAGGATAGTGTTCCAACGCTTTCTTGAAATCCGGATGATTGAAGGCTGCCCGGAAATGGCCGACGGACTCCCATACGGCGTAGTTCATCAAAACGGTGCTCCCGGCGATCCCCTGATGGAGCTGCGTGGAAATGTAACCCGGCTGTTGTTTCATCCAGGCGGCGTCTTGTGCCCAGGCTTCGAGGAGCGCCGGAACGTCTGCCTCGGCCACCTGAAATATGTTCACGAGAATAACCGGTGACTGGTCGGCTTGAAGTTGCTGGAAAATTGGTACGTTGACGTCCAGCGGTCGAAGTTGAAGCATCTAGAACCTCCTTGCGGATCAGCTTGCTAGTTGTTACTACGACACCATAATGTCATAACGACATCATGGTGTCAATATGCGGTTGCCTGCCGCCTTGTGGCTAGCGTTTATCTTCGCGCCGATCAGCTTGACGAGAAACGCGCAAACCGTGGAAGTGCCCTGATTACCCGAAATCGTGTCAATCACCCGGAGTCGAAGCGGGCCGGAAGGATGCTCGCTGCCCACCGACCTCTTACCGCGGCTGCGTCACTACATCGATCAGCGCCGGCTCGCCTGCTTTGACGCGCTCGATGCTGCGCTTGATGGCCGGGCCGAGGTCCTTGGGGTCGCTGATGGGGCCTTCGCTATACATACCGTAGCTCTTGGCCATCATCGCGTAATTAATGTAAGGATCGGTGAACGTAGTACCGATGTCGGCGCGGTCGATGCCGCGGTTCTGTTTGGCGGCCACCATCTGGATGTACATGCGCTCCTGGTGATAGGCGCGATTGTTGTGAATGATATTCAATAGCGGAATGCGGTGGTGCGCCGCGGTCCAGAGCACGCCCGGGGCGTAGTTCAGGTCGCCATCGGAATTAATGTTTACCGTCAAGCGGCCGTGCTTGCGATTGGCGAGCGCGGCGCCCACTGCCGCAGGAGCTCCATAGCCGATGCCCGCTCCGCCCTGCGCGCCGATGTATTGATAGTGCTTCTTGAAGTCGAACATTTTGGTGGACCAATAGCTGGAATAGCGGTCATTCGATACCAGCGACCAATCCTCGTGCTTCACCTGCGCCCAGATCTCGGCGGCCAGGCGCGCGGTGGCAATGGGGCTGGCGTCGAAGCCGACGGCAGCGTTATCGAGAATGCGCTGTTTCGTCTTGCGGTGGGCTTCCGCGATCTTCGCGCCGCGAGCCTGCAGAGCAATCCTGCGGTCCGAAGTCATTTGCTTTTTGACGGCTTCGATCAAGGCCGGTAGAGTGGCTTCGGCGTCGCCGGTGATGTTCAGGTCGACTTCCTCGTAACGGCCGAAGTCCTGATAATTGGACTTGTGGTTGAGTTCGATCGCGGAAACGCTAATGATCTTAGCGCCGGGTTTCATGATCGAACTGGTCTCCATGCCGAAGCGGTTGAGGCCCGTCATCTTGTTCGTGAGGCTCCACATTTCCTGGGCTTCGAGACCCAGTACGACGTCGGCGTCGCCTACTGTGGCGGTGATCGGGTCGCCGATTGCCGGTGCGTATAACGGGTGGGCCGACGGGAAGTTCATGCGCAGCCGCTGGTCTTGCACGCGGCATTGCAATAGCTCGGCGAGTTCCACCAGCAGGTCGATGCCTTTGGGAGTGCGAGCGCAGCGCCCCGCCACGATGACCGGGTTTTCGGCGGCCAGCAGCCATTTCGCGGCTTCCTGCACCGCGCCGGTGTCGCCCTGCGGCGGCGCGCTCATCACCAGTCTAGGAACGCGCAGATTCTTCTCCGTGATGGGCTCTTCCTGCAACCCGCCGTCGGCCACAATGACAACGGGTTCGTGAGGCGGCGTCATCGCAATACTGTAAGCGCGCACGGCGGATTCGCCGAAGTGCGACAGGCTGACGGGCGCGTCGTCCCACTTGGTGAAATCACGCACCATCGCGGCGGCGTCCTGCACGCTGTGATACCAGTCGGCCGACCCGTGGCGAAATTTGATGTCGAGCAGGTTGCCGAGGACGATATAGACCGGCACGCGGTCGCAATAGGCGTTATAAATCGCCATCGACGCGTGCTGAAGCCCGACGGTGCCGTGCGCCTTGATCATCATGGGCTTGCCTTCGATCTTGGCGTAGCCGTGGGCCATGGCTACCGAAGATTCCTCGTGCAGGCAGGTGAGTAATTCGGGGTCTTTATTGTTGCCGTAGTTGATGACCGCTTCGTGGAGACCGCGGAAACTGGTGCCGGGGTTCGCAGCACAGTATTCGATACCGAGAGACTTGATGACGTCGACCATGTAGTCGGCGCCGCAGCGTTCGTTCGAGGTCACTTCGGTCACGGTGCCCGTGGCTGCCGGTTTCTGGGCCGCTTGTTGCGCCATGGCAATCGGAGGCTTGGCGATCAGACCGGCTGCGCCCACGGCGGCGCCAGTGGCTGCGCCTTTTAAGAATCCTCGACGACCAACATTCTTCTTGGGTTTCGCCATCGTTTTGCCTCCCGGCAAGGGTTGTGACGTCTGCCATTATGGCACGTACGAAAGGCCTTTTCGAGTATGTTTGGCGGCCGCTTTCCTGCCGATTGTCATAGCGGAGCTCCAACGGCGTCCATTGGGCGCCTAAGTGATTGATAAGACACGTCACCAGGCTGAAAACATCAGAAAAAGGCAGTTTAGTATTGACTTCGGCGCAGTGTTTCGCTACCATGACGATTCGTTCATTTTATCTGTCTGAAGTTATCTCCAGCCCAGGTTTCTATTCGGGGGAAGGACACCTTGGGGTGAGGCCTGATTTACGTCTAGGAGATCAATGAAGCAGCATTACTTTGTCGTGGTTCTGGCGCATTCTCTTCACGGCCGATTGCGCCGCATCCACATCCCGCATCAAGCCTTATATGTAGTTTTGGGGTTGGCTCTGTTCGGTTCCGTATCGCTATTCGGTATGGTTTCGAGTTATCTGCGCATGAGCTGGAAAGTGTCCAACTATAACGCCCTGCGGGATCAAGTGACGGCCCTGCGCAGCCGCTACCAGCAATTGCAGCAGGAAAATAGCGAGAAGAAGGAACAACTGGCGTCGCTGCAGTTGATGGCCAGTGAGGTTAGCGTAGCGTTGGGACTGAAGCGGACGCTCGAAGGCGCCGACGATATCGCTCAGGAGGGGCCTCTGGTTCCGAGTTACCGGGAATCGATTGAGGAGTACAATTTCCTTAAATCCGCCAGCTATTCGCGCGTGAACCATCTCTATGCCAGGCGCTGGCAGACCAACATCGTCCCCACCATGTGGCCGGTGAATGGCCGGTTATTAAGCCGCTTCGGCGAGCGCGAAGATCCGTTCTCGGGCGAAGGCGCACTCCATTCGGGCGTGGATATTTCAGCGGCGAT
>JANXXL010000310.1 GCA_025350625.1 Bryobacterales bacterium
CACGCGTCTTGCCTTTGCGGAACTCTTGCTCACGCAAGGCCGTCCGGCAACCGTCATCCTCGATGACGCTTTGGCTTTCAGTGATGACCTGCGTATCGAGCGAATGTTCGATATCCTGATGCGCGCCGGGCAGAATGTTCAGATCCTCGTGCTGACGTGCCGCAAGCGATTATTCGCCAGGCTGGGTGCGGCGGAACTAAATCTTAAGGAAATACACGGTGCGACCTAAGAGGCGTTGAGGGGAAAGAATGCGCATCGACAAAATACGAATTAAGAACTTCCGGTCCTTCAGTGATGTCGAAATAAACTTGAGTCCGTACACATCGCTTGTTGGCCCCAATGGCGGGGGTAAATCAACGATATTGTGCGCCTTGAATATCTTCTTCCGCGAGACGGAGAATGCGGCTACCAATCTAAGCGATCTGGATGCCGAGGATTTCCACGACCGGAAAACCGATGAAGCGATTGAGATAACAGTTACATTTGGCGATCTTAGCGCAAAAGCGCAAAAGGACTTCACCGACTATTACCGGCAAGGCACACTGATCATCACGGCAAAGGCGAGTTTTAACGCCGATACCGGGGTTGCGACTGTCAGGCAATTCGGCCAGCGCAGCGCGATGGACGCGTTCAAGAACTTCTTCAAGCTCCACAACGACGGGAAAAAGGTCGAAGAGTTAAAAGCCGAGTATGAACTCATCCGCACTCAGTTCCCTGATTTTGCAAAGCCGGGTACGAAGGACGCCATGCGCGAGACGCTTCGACTCTGCGAAGAATCGCATCCTGAGCAATGTACTCTTCTTTCCAGCGAGGACCAATTTTACGGTTTCAGCAAGGGGGCCAATCGTCTCTCGCGCTACGTACAGTGGGTCTATGTACCAGCCGTGAAGGACGCGACCAAGGAGAACGTAGAGGCCAAGAATACGGCGCTTGGCAAACTTCTTGCTCGCACTGTCCGTGCGAAAGTGAAATTCGATGAAGAGATTAAAAAGCTCAGAGAGGACACTCTCATCCAATACCGAAAAATTGTTGACGCGCAAGAAGGCGCCCTCGACGATATTTCCAAGGCACTTACGGCACGATTGATACAATGGGCGCACCCTGAAGTGACTGCGCGTCTCACCTGGGCAGAAGATCCTCGGAAGGTTCAGGTAGAAGAACCCGTTGCTCGCCTGCTTGCCGGGGAGGGCAGCTTTGAAGGCGAACTGGCGCGCTTTGGACACGGGCTACAACGCTCATACCTCTTGGCGCTCCTTCAAGAGCTGGCGTCTAGCGATGACGCGGACGCGCCACGTTTGATCTTGGGATGCGAGGAACCTGAACTATATCAGCACCCCCCGCAGGCTCGACATCTCTCCAACGTGCTGCAAGAACTTAGCGAGGCTAACTCCCAGATCATCGTATCAACGCACAGCCCGTATTTTGTTTCCGGGCGAGGATTTGAGAGCGTGCGTATGGTGCTTCGCGACCCTGCCGCGAAACGCTCGAAAATTTCTCAAGTCACTTTCGACTGCATCTCTCAACGGGTAGCTGAAGTGACAGGCGAGACCCAAACCCCGATTCTGGCGCAGCGCGCCCGTCTTCAGCAGGCATTGCAGCCACATCTCAACGAGATGTTCTTCACACCGAAGCTCATTTTGGTCGAGGGTATCGAGGACCTTGCCTATATCACGTCATGGATGATCCTCTCGGGCCGCTGGAATGACTTCCGTCGGCATGGATGCCATATCGTTGCCGCCAACGGGAAGAGCTACCTCATCGAACCCATCATCATTGCTCAGGCGCTGGACATTCCAGTGTTCGTGCTGTTCGACGCCGATGGAAATAAAATGAATCCAGATCAGCGTGTCCGTCACGAGAGGGACAACAAGGCGCTTTTGAAGCTCTTGGGCGGGAACGACTCCGATCCTTTCCCAAACGCGACCGCATGGGAGGCGTCCTATGTGCAATGGCCTACTAACATAGGCGATGTTCTGAAGGCCGAGGTCGGCGATACCCTTTGGGAGCAAACTTTTACCGAAGCAACGAATGGTCTTGGAAATCCCGAAGGCAGCTACATCAAAAACCCTATTCACATTGGCGATCATCTAAACAAGCTGAAGGAAGAAGGTCATACGCTTGCCAGCCTTGACCGTCTGTGCACGGAGATCATCCGCTTCGCAGCGACGTAGACGCCAAAGTTCGTCCCCTTGGATTGCTGTAAGAAATGGTCACCTGCCATAATCTGATATCATAGGGGACATCAACGATACAATCATCAACGCAATCAAGCACCAAGAAATCCTCTCGCTAACTTACGACGGCATTCCTCGTGAAGTGGAGCCACATGCCTATGGTATTAGCAACAAAGGCAACGAACTGTTGCGCTGCTATCAAATATCTGGCGGGCACAACTCTGAAAGGCCGCACGAATGGGAATTACTTACCGTCTCAAAAATAAGGGCCTTGGCGAACACCGGAACTCGTTTTTCTGGTCCACGGCCAGATTACAAGCGTGGCGATAAGGCCATGGCAACCATTTATCAAGAACTTTAATATCAGTTCGCAGCATCGGAAGTGCAGTTCAGCCTGCGTCAAATCAAAATCTTTTCCACTTCATCAAGCGAAACCTGATCATTCCGCCGGTCGTAGAGGCCGGTGGTCCGGGCGCTCTCGTGGTTGGCCATCTGCTGCGCCACTTCGAGCTTGCCGCCGTTGCGCAAGTAGGGGTCACCTCAAGAAAGGGAAATTTACGTACGTTTACGACTCCTGGAACTGCTGCGTGACACTACCCTTATTCGGACATTGTTTTCCGGACGGGTCGTGAGACTCTTCTGGCCCGGAAAAACCGCCCATCGGCAGGGGCCTCCGGCTTGTCCCGAAAACGGTCGTATTCGCTACAAAGCGGGCCCACAGTTCGTGCGGCGTCACACACATCGCGAACTCATGCCCCCGGTGCCGTGGCCCGTGTGACTTCCACCACCTGTCCGGTCGCCATATAGACGAGCGCACCCTTTTCGACATTGAGCCTATCAAGATAGATACGGAGTTGCGCAGCGTGCTTTTGCATATCATCCGGAGTTGGCGATACAGTGCTCTTCCAGTCGAAGACATAGTCGGGATTTCCGGAACTGTTTAACGCAACCGCGTCTGCGACTCCAGCACAGGCATCGAGGTGTCCGTCAGAATGGCTGAGTCCAAAGACCGAGAACTCCGGAACAAGCGAACTACGAAAGCGCTGGACGAGATCTCGTGTTAAAGTGCGTGTAATTGAGTCCGCGATCTCCTCGCCGTGTAGCCCAGCGGAAGGTGAGGCGGCCTCGACGCACCCTAGTTGCTGAACGAGTTCAGCCGCACGCGCGGCGAGTGCCTCCCTGTTATCCGCAGTCAGACCGTTCAATACTTCTTCCATGAGCTTATGTAAGATTCTCCCGCGGGCTGCACTTCCGCGGACCTCGGTCGTGTCTTCGACCAATTCGAGCATTTCCGGGATTGGCTGTCTGATAGCTGATTCGTCAGGCTCGGCACTGCTAGGTGTTAGCCAGCGGATATCTCGCGTGGCAGCGACGACTCGACCTGCTTCTGCAATGAAAGTCGCGGCATCCTGCTCGTTGGTCACGGCGGCTGCAGCTAACGTCGTTGCAGGGGTTGGCCCAGCAACGGCGAACGTTGGTAATGATGGAATGTTCAGTTCAACCTCGTTGAACCAGCACCGGCTGTCGAGATTGGTGTGATGCGGGAGGAACAAGAAATCCCGTGCGCGGGTACACAGAACGTACCACAACCGTTTTCTTTCTTCCGCTTGTTGGGCTTCTTCGGCCTGTTTCACCGCGGTAAACGATGAGGGTTCCAAGCCCGGAAGCCGGGCGCAGATCGCGTTCCGCTGTGCATCGTAGAGAACGGATGCCCGTTCTCCTCCCGCCTCGGTCACCATGTTAACAGCCACCACAACCGGCCATTCCAGGCCTTTTGCGCTGTGAATACTGACCAATGGAATCGCATCCAGTGTTGCGTCACCACGCCCTTCCGGCACGCGTTCGCTGTCGCGCCAGCGCTGCGTCACAAATTGCGCAAACGAGCGTAGGCCGCGAGTCCCGAAGGGCCGCGCCATCTCAAGAAACTGATCAATATTAGATAACGCACGTTCCGCGTAGCGGGCATGACGTTGCACAAGTAATGGACGGACACGCAATTCGTCGATGGCTGCTGACAGTATGTCGTACGGCGTGGTGTTGTACGCCCGGCGTGCTAGCCCCTGCAGGATTCCAAGGACTCCTCGCGCAACCGGGCTGCAGACCTGATCACAAGGTGTGAACAGCGTCGGTCGGCTGAAGTTTCCATCGGAGTCCCTCGGGAGCGCTTCGACGATGTCGAGCAACTCCTCCTCAGTGAGGCCCGCTAGCGGGCCGCGCAGAACAGCTCCCAGAGCGAGCGTGTCGCGGCTGCTTGAAAGCACCCGCGCGACAGCAATTAAATCGTGGATCTCCTGCCGAAGGAAAAGCCCCTTGCCAGCCTGAGTCGCAATCGGAACTCCCAGTTCTTCCAGCACCCGCTCGTATATCCACAATTTCGTGCTGGACGGGGCTAGTAATGCGATATCTCCGAATTGGCACGCGCGCTCGCCGGTTTTTGTGCGAATCCTAACCCGCCCCACGACTGACGCGCAAAGCTCCGCAACGGCGCTCGCTTCGCGCAGTCGGCGCTTGTCGGCGGAATCCCTCTCCTCCTCGCACGGTGTGACATCAAGCCTTGATACGTGCAACACTCCGGCGGCATCGTCGACGGTAGCCTGCAAAGCGGCGAATCCCAAATTCGCCAGAGGACTGGCGAAGCGGGAATTTACGAATTCAAGCACTTGCGGCCGAGAACGGAAGTTCGCCGTAACCGGCACGACCGCGCCTCCGCAGGCTTGAACGCGTTCGCGCACCCTCTGGTATGTCACAATGTCCGCGCGCCGGAAGCGGTAGATCGACTGTTTCGGATCTCCAACGAGAAAGAGTGCGCCGGGACGAAGTGGCTGATCAATCCACGATGCTCCACCACAGTCGCCGCCGCATAGAGGAAAGAGGATTTCGCACTGAATCGGGTCCGTATCCTGGAACTCGTCCACCAGTACATGTGTGTAACGCCTTCGCAAGTCTTCACAAACGGCTGGGTTGTTGCGGAGCAGGTCCCGCGAGACATACAGCATGTCGTCGAAGTCGATAAGCGCGGCTGACCGCTTGTACTGTGAATATCGCTCATCGAAGTCGCCTACGACGGAAACAAGCCGGGCGAGAATGTGCTCGGCACACCCCTCAACCACTTTCGTCAACTCCTCGCCAACGCGCACGTACCGTTTATCGAGCTCGCCGTAGATCCTGTCGCACTCCGGTTGCGACTTACCGAGTTTCTTGCCGGCTCCGCGGAATTTGGTTGCTCCTTTGAGTTCTTTGAATGCGGCTCTTCCGGAGTACATCGCACTCACTCTCGGCGGCTGCGACAAGTTCCACACTCTCAGAAGCGGATTGTCGAAGGCCAGCCCAGACGAGTAGTACTCGCGCAACGCTGCAAACTCTATTGCGCATAGACCCACTTTTTCCGGCTCGTCGATTGTGCAGGAGTCGTAGTACCCGATGTACTGATCAATTGCTGTCAGCAACTCCTGAACCGCCGCCGAAGGCACGGGTGGCACTTCGGTCACAGTTCCCCGCCAACGACGACGAACCTCAGCCAGTTCACGGAGCAGCCCAATGGCAGCGTCACCGCATTTCACTACCGCCAACGCCAGCGGGTCCTCCAGCGAGTCGGTATTGAGTCGTTGGCGGAGCCATGCATTGAATTCAAACTCATAAGCGAGCTGTGTATCGGCTTCGTTCATCACAGTCGCACCCGGATCCATCGAGCATTCCACTGGGTACGGCTTTATGAGCCGCTGGCAGAAGCCGTGAATGGTTGTACAGGTGAGCTCATCCAGGAACGACCCGCCCTCCACCAGGTGCTGTGTCTGCTCTGGGGTAGGCCCATCCGGCAGTGCATCCAGCAAGGGTTCCGGAACGGTTCCTGTCGCCAGGACCTTGGCGTATTCCGTCACGCGTAGCAGCAATTCACTCGCTGCGAGCTCCGTAAACGTGATTGCTGCGATACTGCGGGGCGGAACACCAGAAGCAAGCAGAAGGACAACACGTCCCGCCATCAGAGCCGTTTTGCCAGTGCCAGCACCTGCCTCGATGAGCAACGTGGAGCCGTGTTCCGCGAGCGCCCGTCTCCTGAAGCTGGAGTCTTGGAGCGCCATTACTTTGTTCCCCATAGCGGCACCAGGTTCGCCAGCATTTCGTTCCGCGCGTTACTTTTGCGATCGAAATACGTGCCCAACGCATTTGCGGGATAAGCGAATATCAGATCGTCATAGTCATGATCGGGACCGGCTAACGCATTTCCGTGTTCCAGATACTGGATCGCGGCGTTCGTGTAATGTACAACGTCGGCAAGCGCTGCATCCGTGTCCTCGAGCTTGAATGCGTTGATCTCGCCGTTGACGAAAAGCAGACTGCTTTCGATCGTTTGCACAGCCGGCAGAAGCTGTTTGACAGCGAATGCATACAGGCAGCGCTGTAGCTCCTTCCCGCCGTCTAGGCCGGGATCTTCCTTCGGGCAACGCTTTACCTTGTAATCGACGACTCGCGCCCAGCCTTGCGTGTCGAGTTCCAGACGGTCGATGCGTCCGGTCACGAATAGTCCTGTGCCCGTAAGCTCCACCGTGCTACGTGCGTTCCATGGCTCAGCAAGTTCGGAAGCCGCGCCATCGTTGAACGCGACCTCAACGTATGTCCGCTGCGGTCCCGATGGTGCGGGCGGAAGCGGGAATGCCAGAGCACGTTGCGCGCTGGCAATCGCTTCTTGCATCACGGCGTGCCAAACGCACCGAGGAGGCAACGGCGTTTCCAATTCCCATTTGCTGGCCACCTTGGCCGCAGCCTCCATCACACTGGCCTTGACCTGATCCTCGCTCGCATGCACGATGCCAGGAGCGGGTTCCAATTGGCTTACGGCCTCTTCTAGGATCTCGTGCACCAGGGTTCCGATTTGCAGGCGGTCTAGCGTGAGCGGCTCTTCTCCCTCGCTGTCCTCCGGCTCGTGCCAACGGAATGCATACCGCCACACGAATCCGAGTGGGTCTGTTAAGAGGCTGCGCAACGAGGACGCTGAATGTTTTCGAGCTAATGCCGCGGTAAGCACGGGATGCCCAGCTCGAACCAAGCCGTCGTGAGCCGTGATCTCATTACGCGCCCAATCGCGGACGCAAATCGATGCTGACCGCGCCAGCGGGCCTTGCGCGAATTCTTCTGGGCGCGCGAGTAAACGGTCGCTTTGGCTGAACGCGTGCCGAGGCACAGCAGCACGTTGAATAGAAATCGGAGTAATGCTTGCTGGAAGCAATGGACTAGCAGCCAGCAGCCTTCCTTCCCGGTCGCGTCGGCTATGCGAATAAACAGCCGCCCCGGCCTCACTAATACAAAATCCCAAACTCAAGCGGTCGCGCCATGCGCGCGACAACGGCTGAAGCACCTTGGTCGGGACTATGCGATCGGGAAGCAGAGGGTCTTCGCTGTCCGTTCGTGGCCAGCCGCGGCTGGTCATACCGAGGAAGCGTATGAACTTTCGACCGCTGCCGACCAACAGATCCGAAGGTCCCCATACGATAGAGGCCTCTTGATCGGACGGGTCTGGAAATCGCAACTCTTCCACTGTGGTGTCGAGCGCCTCCGCAGGGCCGACAGCCAGCGCACGATTCCATAATGTTGCGGCACGCCCACTTAGCAGTTCCGTACCCATCTTCGCCGCCGCTGCTGCCCCTTCGTTCATCAACGCGACCACGGGCAGAACGATCTCGCTGACTCTTTCATAACCTGGCTCGACGGAAGCTGCAGCTAGTGCGCGCTCCCATTGATCGGGATTGAGCAGCGGCGCTTCCCGCGGAAGGCGCGAGTACCAATTAGAGGGCAGTTCGTCGAACCCACCGATGTTCTTGTGTACCAGACGCAGCACGCGGACGACTCGGTCTTGGCTCAGGCCATTCCGGACGATGTCCGCCAACGCCGCCGCTTGCTGTCCAAAGAATTCCGAGATCGCAAGCCGCCCGTGCGCGAAGTGCACCGGGAGCTGAGAATCCGCAGCCATAGCACGGACGTCGTCATCGTAGTCGCCGGCATTAGCGGCAATGATTGCGATTTCATGTGAACGCGCCTGACCGGATGCGATAAGTTCACGGGCCCACCGCAAAGCCTCAACAACCTCGTGACGGGGATTAGCACATACAACACTTTTCCTGGAACACACGACGTTCTCATCCAACACTACAACCCGCACCTTTGTGCCTCTGGTCCATGTGAACTGGGCCGATATGCACGACGGCACATGAACAGTTACATCAACCGATTCAGAAAGGGAGCTGAGCAGAGGACGCCAGGCAGGGGCGATATCAACAAATCCATCGGCGCGAATACTGCCGATGAGCCGGGGTGAGTGTCTAACCCGATTTTCCGCTGCCCGAATAAGATCCGGCAACAGCAACACGCCGGCCCCGACCCGGTCTCGCACGTAGTTTTCGATCGTGACGAGATCGCGGACGCGAGGCTGGTCAGCATATACCTGCAGAGGGAGCCCACTTTCCCATACTCTCCCAAGCGTTGTCGCAACGGCGCGGGACGTGCCCGGCAGGGCCAAAATGCTGGTCATTGTTGAGAGCGGAAGGACTGAAAGGGCGTCTCGAATGAGACGCTGCAAGCGCTCATGCTCAACCAGCCGAGCAAAGCCACCCGCGAGCTTGCAAGCAACCTGTTCCAGATTTACTAGCTCAGTACCCGATCTTGACGTTTCACACGCGGCAAAACGGTGCCGGTGCCACGCAACGGGCGTACCGACTAGGACGGTGTCTCTCATCGCCGCTCCCGGCGTGGTGAACGATTTTCATCTGGAGCGCCCGCAACGGTCTGCGATCCAAACCAGCACTGCCGAGCTCCCCCCCTATTCCACCCCATTTTGCGACACCTCTCTTTACTCCAAACTCCAACCCAGTGTAGACGAATTCCGCTGCTGACTTGACCACCATCTATCTATCCCGTCGGTACTGGCAGCAGCGCGACCCGGCCTACAGGTCCTTTTCGTGCAGATCATTCGAAATCCGACGGCTCATGCACCCGCTTGGAACGGCCAATCGCAACAGGTCAGAATTGCTTATGCAGGCTTTACAGCCAGGCCCGAGGTCCAACGCTCACGCAGAAAACCAAGCACACCCAGGGCTGGCGCAAACGGCGGATAGACCTTACGGAACGAGGTGAGCGCCTGCTCAAACGAGCCGCGTGACAACCGATCTGTATGTGTCCCCAAGTAAAGCATGGCAATTGCGGGTGAACGCGACAATCCCTGGTTGCAGTGGACAAGCACCCGGCGACCGGCATTCAGATGCTCATGGATAAACATCACGGCTGCATCCATGATCTCGGCAGGAATGTAAGCGGGATCGTCAGCATCGACGAGGTTAAGGACCAGCCGATTGCCGCGCCGGGCAATCAAATACTCTGGATGGTTCTTTGGAGCTGCCCGACCACTGTAACCCAGCGCCTGCCGATGATAAGGCTCCTTACAAGAGTGGACGACAGCCCACTCGCTCTCTAGTCGCACACGTGACTCGTAGGACGCTTGTTCACCAACGAATAAACCTGGATGGACCTCAATCATCACATGCTCCCCTCCCGTCATGCTGAGGGCACGGTCGGACGTATCCGGTGTCCCGCTACGCGCCCAACCTCAACCGCTACATACACTCGCGAGATATCAATCGCATTCTCCAAGGGAGTGTACGCCAGGGCCGAAGCGCGTCACAGGCATTGTACTAGCGCGTCAGAAGTTGAGAGACTCTCCGACCCGATTTCCCACTCATGCACAGTGGATTTCAACGCCGGGTCCCACCGGAGGACTTCTGTGAGACTCCGTCGCAGTGAATACTGTCCAATCCATAGATCTCTGTTCTGCTGCGGCCGTGAGCAAAGTCTGGAGGGAACGTTCGGTCCTTCTCGACAATCTTCCCGCCCAGGCCGGGGAAATGGTGACGCTCGGGATCGAGTCGAGCGGTCGCAAGATACAGGAATGGGCCACCCTCGGTTGTTTGTAGAGGTATACTCGGTTTGAACATCGGCCCCGCGGCCTCCAGCAGCACAACTAGATGGCACATCAATATCTAGCGTTTGACATTGAAACTGCCAAGGACGTTCCTGGTGACGATTTTAACTGGCGTCCGCATCGACCGCTTGGCATCTCATGCGCAGCTACACTGGCGAGTAATTCTGGGCAGCCCCTCCTTTGGTGCAGCAAGACGCGGGATGGCCAGCCTGAAAAACAAATGAGCCGGGAGAACGCTCAGGAATTGGTCCAGTACTTATCAAACATGGCAGCCGATGGTTTCAGAGTCCTCACCTGGAACGGGCTGGGCTTTGATTTCGACATCCTCGCGGAAGAGTCCAATGCTGCCGCGAGTTGCAAGGACTGCGCCCTCAGCCACGTGGACATGATGTTTCATGTGTTTTGCTCCCAGGGCCACACCGTAAGTTTGGACAAAGCTGCGCAGGGTCTAGAGGTGCCAGGTAAGCCGTCCGGCATGAGTGGCTTCAGGGCTCCCAAGCTTTGGGCGGAAGGCCAGTTCAAAACGGTTCTAGATTATGTCGCGCAGGACGTGCGAACCACAATGCAGGTCGCGCAGACTTGCGAGCAACGCCGGAAATTCGAGTGGATCACGCGAAGAGGCGAGAAGAAATCGATACCCCTGACGAAAGGTTGGCTTGCCGTGCGGGAGGCGATGCGACTGCCAGAACCAGATACCTCGTGGATGTCTAATCCGCAGTCGCGACGCGACTTTACTGCCTGGTTATCGGACATCTGATGGCTGGAGGCCTGCCCATTCGCACCGGGACTGTCGCGGTTGCGCTCAGCCCGTAATTCACATAGCCCTGACCCCAAGAACAAGCGGCAAATCCAAATCATTCACCTCTACGCCGTCGAAACGCCGTCAGCACGCCGGCCGCGCACAGAAGCGTGTCGCCGTGGGCCACTACGCTGGTGATGCTTTTCGAAAACTCCAGCGACCACAGCAACTGACCGTACGCGTTCATCACCTGCACTTCATTGCGACGCTACAGCACGACGTCATCGCCCAGCATCGTTAGGGCGTGCGGCCAGTCAACCGACTCAGCCGCATTGATGATCTTATTCTCTCGGAAGAATAGCAACGCGTCGCTGCACCACGCGGCCCCAACGGTGCCATCGGGTCGAACGGCCACGCGCACAGGCCCATCTCCGAGCACGCGCGCCTCGCGCAAACTACCATTCCCGTCGAAGATGTAGAGTTGGCCCTGGGACGATCCGAGGACGACGCCTGTGGTGTTAGCGCCGAGAAAGCTGGCGGTTGGCCCGATGCCCTGGATTTCCATGCTCACCGCAATTCCGGCGGGGGCTGTGCCGCTCACGGCGTGACCAACGAGAATTCGCTCGTAGGCTTCTTGGATCCGGCGGAACTTCGCTGTGGCATCGTTGTCGTCAGGGTTGCGATCAGGGTGCGTAGCAAGCGCCAAACGCCGATAGGCCGACTTCACCTTTTCACGTGGTGCATCGGGCGGAAGCTCAAGGACGCCGTAGGGTTCCTGGCTGCCTTGAACGCTTTGGAACGGAATTGTGAATTCCCAATGCGTTTGGCGCTCGTTTGGCAGTCGGGCGTGCCAGAGCGTGTTCCCGTTCGGCGCGACGGCATAGATATTTCCCATACTAGCAACAGCCGCAAATGATTGGCGTGACGCCACATAATATGGACACGGTCGGAAGTATGCGTTGTCAGTGGAGTCGCTCGCACCAGGCGTCTCCCACGCCCAGCGCTGCCTCCCGTCAAATCCGAATCCGTAGAGAAAACCGTTTCGGCAACCCACATACCAAAGATCCGGCCCTAAGGCGATGTCCGAGGTGGCGTCCGGCACGGATGATTCGGCGGCTACGCGTCCTTCAGCGTTAAGGAAACTGAGATGTGTGGGTCCCTGTCCAACTGCTGCGGTACGGCGAATGCCGATACCACGGCCGTCAGGCGCGAACCACGCATCACCCATGAACGGCAAGTTCTCGATACGACGGACCTCGGAGCCGCTCGTAAGTTCAACGTCGACTAGCGTTGATGACTCCCCGGAGGCCAGCAGGCACCGGGCTGTATTGTCGACGACCCCCATACCTTTTACGGAAGGCTTGAGGCGAACCTGGAACACTGGCTCGAACAGAGCCGACTCTCGGCGCACCGAGTAGGCCGCTACATCAGCACGTTTACTGGTCTTTGCTGGGCCTCGGTCGGCTGTCTTCTCTTCGCAGCGTGCCAGCCGTTTGCGGAGTGATTCTTCAACACTGGCCGACAAGCGCCGGGTCAGTGCTTCGCGGATCACGAGCATCGCGCCGGCGTAGTTTTTCGCTCGTTCGAGGTGCATCGATAGCCGACTGGCGGTATCGGAATCACAGCTCCCCTCATCAAACGCGTCGCGCCACAGTTTTACCGCTTGGTCTAGGTGACCAGCCCGTTCTAGAATTCGGCCGAGATCACCGATCGCTGCCCAACGTCCTTCTTTGTCACCCTCACGCTCAGACCTTTCGATTATCCAGCGCGTGACCTCTTCGGCGAACGTAGTTGCGCCCTCCCGGTCGGCCCGTCGCGCATGCACCAACAGGAACTCTGGTTCGATGCGATATCTCACCGATGCAGCCATACGTTCCACGCCGCGCTTCAACGAGTCGATGTCGCGGCGATCCACGACAATGCGGAGGTAATCAGACCAGATGGCGGGAATGTCGGTCTTCTGCTCGATGGCCTGCTCGAGGACACGCGCGGCCTCATCTCTGCGGCCTTGAGCGAGCAAGAAGGCACCACAGCGCCCGAGTGCGAAGTCCAAGCCGTCCGGTTCCTCGCGTTCGTATGCGGCGATACCCACTTCGAACAACTTCTCCGCGCGCGCCAGATCGCCAGCCTGCCAGGCTTGTTCGGCCTGTGCAATGGTGTCGAATGGGCGCTTCCTGTCTATTGCAAACATGAACCTTTATCTTAGCTGCGTTCAAGACCAGAACGACGTATCGGGACTACGGCTACTCCTTGAACTTCAAAGAATGAAGTTGGAGTGCCCGTTGCAAATCTGGGTCGTCACGTCGAATTGGCTCGGGAGCCTTTACCTTGATCTGAAACGGTTCGAACAGAGCCCAGTTCTCAATGTCGTGTCCGTACTTCGAGAGGTAGTAGATCCCGGCAAACCCAGCAGAAAACACGATGCGTGATACGAACTGCGTGAGAATCCGAGGAGCAGTTTTCTGCAGGATCGAGGCGTCTACGTCATCCACCCCGAACTTCTCCATATGAGTTGCCAATAACTTCCGCAGGCGGCTGATCCACTCGCTGCTGCAAACGTCAGCGTACTCGCCGTTGGCTGTGGCAACTCCCACGATCCGCTTCTCAACCCATTCGACCGGCACTTCCCCAAGAGGAAAATGGTCATCTTCTCCCTCAATTTCAGCCAACTCCGCGAGCAGTTTGGGATCAACACGGAATCGAGCCAGCGTTTCGAGGAAGCAACCGAGTCTTTGCGAGGATGCGTACAGAACCCGGTAGGTCGCGTCAGGGTCGTCAAACCGGTTGCCGAAGGTTCCGTCAGGTCCTGCCGAGGCCCAATCAGGCGCGGCCCAGGGATCAGGCCTCCTCCCCAATCGATAAATCGCGCCAGAGGGTTTCAAGAATGACTATCCTCCGGCCAGGAACGCACGCGCCGCCCCGAGAATCTCCGGGCCGACCGTCTGAACATCCTCTTCTCGCAGCAACCGAATCGGCACGCGATCGTTCAGCTCTGGATTCAGCCCCGTAAACCAAGCCTGAACCACGCGCGATCCTTCGTGATCGCTGATCATCTTCGCCAACCGGTAGGCGAGTCGCAATCGTTCTTCAACTCCCTTGTATGGCTCCGAACCCGCAATCCAGCGCTCGACCGCTCTTGCATCTTTCACGGAGGAAATGTACGCCGTCAATTTCTTTCCAATGATCTTCGTCAACTCTTTGACTAGTTTCGGAAACGCTAGAGTCGTCGCTTCCCGGTATGCCAACAAATCCGGACGCGGTGGAGTGAGCACTGCCATATTTAGGGGCTCCCTGCCCCCACATCAGTGTACCAAAATACCGTCGAAATAACAATATAATGCCCGTCAAATAGCAGCCGCTTGAATGCTTTCTAAGCTATTGAAACAACAATAGAAACCATGATGCTCGGATTCCCGGGATCTGCAATACCATGTCGTTCCTACCGCCCGCACAAAGACAAATCGCATCAATTGGCAGGCAGCGGAGGGTTAATGGTGATTCGCGCCAGCGCCCCCAGATCCAGAAAGCTCAGACGTAACCCACAATGATGGATCCACAGCACGATTCCGGCCGCCATCTCCGATCACGCAGGTTTTTTTCGGAGATCGCTGGCTATTTGAGCAAACTGGTCAAGTTCGTCTGGCCAATTCGGAACCCGCCCTCGATACATCCCACCGTCTTTGCTCCGTAGCCGCCCACACAACGAACACCCCAGACTATAAGCGCCGGAGTGAAAATAGACCGCATTACGCCGCGGGAGCGGCGTGACGCGGCGGAGTAAAAGTAGACCGCCGGATTTTGGTTTTGCGAAGGGGTTGCGGTAAGGGGCAACTTCGTGGAACACCGGAGGGATGT
>JANXXL010000382.1 GCA_025350625.1 Bryobacterales bacterium
GAACAGGAGGGTTGGCTAGTCTTGACAAGCAAAAAGTCGCCACCAAGCATCGGACCATTCCGATAGCTCCGTCTTGCGGGCCGTCACTGTAAGTCCACCGTATACTTGCAGGACCGTCGACTTCTTCCTGGTGCCCGTTCCGGCGACAGCGGCGAGGACCCAATCCGGCTCGACCGAAACAATGGTTTGCAGCATACAATAATAGGGATTTCAAAGAGAAACCTCGCTGCGCGTACTCTTCCTGATAGCCTTAGCGGCTGTGGCTTGGCCGCAGACAGCACAGCTATCTCCGACGGAAGGCTCAAACTCCCATCCCTTCCCGTCCAGTTGGTCTCGCCTTTCGGAGCCAGGGCCTTGTGTTGACAGGTAGACGTTGGGACCACGAGCATTTGTTCGAACGCACTGGGAACTATCGCTTGCAAAGCCACCTCAATCCGTCGGCGACTCTACGTCCTGGTCGCGGTCGGGCTCCCAAACAACGCAGTACCGGAATCCGCATCCAACGGGGCCCAACTTCCGAGTCCTAGCGTTTGCGGCGCATACCGTTTGTTTTGATTTATGCGAGTTGCACTGCAAGCCACGTTTTGGCAAAATCCCAATCCCGCTTCACAGTGGCGACAGAGATGCCAAGCATTTCCGCTGCATCAGCTTCCGTTAAGCCGCCGAAGTAGCGCAATTCAACAACCTTTGCGGCGCGCGGATCGAGTTCTTCCAGGCGGATCAATGCTGCATCGAGTGCCACAAGCCGCTCATCCAGAACCAAGGCTGCAACGTCGGATTCCCTGAGCGAGAGTTTGACGATACCGCCTCCTCGCTTCTCACTGTGCATCCGCCGGGCGTGGTCCAGCAACACGCGCCGCAACTGCTGTGCCGCGACGGCGAAGAAATGAGCGCGATCCTTCCACTCAATCGGCTCGGACCCGAAAAGCCGAATATACGCTTCGTGCAGAATGGCTGTGGTCTGCAAGGTATGCTCGCCGTGCTCCCGGCGCATCTCGCGTGCCGCAATCCGATGCAAATCGCCATAGACCAATTCCATGAGTTGGTTCATGGCTTCCACCTCGCCGAGCCGCCATCGGTCGAGAAGGCGCGTGATATCGTGTGTAGCGTGATCTTCCTGCATAACTACTCAAGCCAATTGTGAACCATTTTGCCTTGGCATCGCGCTAAGCTCAACGGGAGGGCACAGCGATGACGCCCGAAGAACTCAGCCGAATTCGTAAAATATACGAGCAAGCACTGCCGATCAGCGGTGCTGACAGGGAAGCGTACCTTAGAGAGGCGTGTCAGGACGAGAAAAACATTCGCGAGGAGATCGAACGGTTACTGAACGCCCACGACAAGATCCCGGAATGGCTCGACCGGCCTGTATTGGGAGCCGAGAGAACGTTTGCCACTTTCGACCCACCGAAGTTGGAGGGCCGCAGTCTAAGCGGTTACACCCTGATGCGCGAGGTCGGCCGGGGCGGCATGGGATCTGTCTTTCTCGCTGAGCGATCCGACCAAACTTTCCACCGCAAGGTCGCCATCAAGCTGATACTGCCTCCCACCGGTTCCCCTGATGTGATCGCCCGGTTCCACCAGGAACGCCAAATACTGGCATCGCTGGACCACCCGAATATCGCCAAGCTCCTCGACGCAGGCGTAACGGAAGAGGGTTGGCCATACTTCGTCATGGAGTTTGTAGAAGGGCGGCCCATTCATCGCTGGTGCGATGAGCGGAAGTTGAATATCAGCCAGCGGGTCGAATTGTTCCAGGGCGTCATCGACGCGGTTCGTTACGCCCACCAGCACCTGATTGTGCACCGGGATCTGAAGCCGGGGAACATTCTTGTCACCAGCGATGGCGTTGTAAAGTTGCTCGATTTCGGCATTGCAAAAGTGCTGTCCACCGCCACTGCCGGAGAAGCCGCCGAGACCCTCACGATGGCGAGTATGATGACCCCGGAATACGCCAGTCCCGAGCAGGTGAACGGCGCGCCGATCACCACGCAATCCGACGTCTATTCGCTGGGCGTGGTTCTCTACGAACTGCTGACCGGACACAAGCCCTACCGTTTGATGAGCGCGGCCTTGCACGAGGTAGCGCGGGTGATTGTGGAGGTGGAGCCGGCGCGCCCAAGCGATGTCGTGATCACCTCGACGCCGCTCTCCGGACGCAACCGGATTCAGCTTACGCCCGAAAACGTGAGCGCCGCCCGCGAGGGAAATGCGAACCGCCTGCGCAAGCGCCTTCGCGGCGATCTGGATTCCATCTTGCTCATGGCGCTGCGCAAAGAACCGGAACGCCGGTACAGCTCAGTGGAATCCCTTGCCGACGATCTTCAGCGGCATCTGGAACAACGGGCGATCCGCGCGCGGGAGGCGGGTCCCTGGGAGAAGCTGGTGCGCTTCTGGTGGCAGAATCGCGGCGGATTCACGATAGTCTCCGTGGTGGTGGCGATGTTTCTTTCCGGCATGGCGGCGGTGGTGTGGCAAACGCGGCGCGACATTCAGGCAGCGAGACTGGATCCGCGAATCGAACCCGTCCCCATACCTTTTTGGCTCTTCGCTGGGGGCCTCGCTTTTGGCGCGCAGGTGACTGCTGTCTATTTTACGCGTGTGCTCATGCCGGGGCGCGTGATCAGGCAACGGCTCGGCGCTTTCGCCGGCGGAACGGTTTGGGCGCTGGCCATGCTGGGCAGGTGGTGGATCGGACGCGATCTGGGTTGGTGGCACAGCAGCCTCGCAGAGTACCCGGACCCGCTGCAGCTTTTCACACGGCCGAGTTTTCTTGTGTGTTGGATGAGCGGGAACGCTCTAGTGTTGGTTTTCTTCATGGTTGGACTGCGGTTCGGACGGAAGGGCCAGGCGATTGCGCTTGTGTCGATTGGGTTGGTGCAGCCATTCCTGGAACGTATCTGGCTTGGTACGTTTATGGCTGCACTGGAATTCAGGCCAGGGATCGCGCCGGCTCTGGGGAGTGCCGGCATGCTGATCGCCGCCGGAACGGTCGCCATCCTCCTCATGCGCCTGATCGGTGGTCCGAATGCTTCGAGGCAGGAACGCAAATGAGCCAGACTCCTGACTGGCAGCACGAGCTCGTGGAATTTCTCGAAGAAATTTTGAGCTATCGTCCTGCCACACTGCGCTAGGCATGGTGGAAGACAGCACGTTACTTGTCGAGAGTCGCGATGTGCAAAAAGGAGACCACCATGACAGCATCTAAGTTGAACTTCAAAAGCGTTGCCTCTATTCCTGGAATCGAGGACTTCAAAATTCACTGTGGTGAATTAATGGCATTGAGTAAGATTGCCTGTTTACCATTGGTAGCCGTGGCGCTTTTCGCGCAGACCGCCACTCAAATTGAACCAAACGCTGGAACCTGGAAAACTTGGGCGATTTCGTCCGGGAAAGACTATCGCGTACCTCCTCCGCCGGATGCTTCCGCAACAAGGGGAGAACTGGAATGGTTGCACGCGGCCGTGACGCAGAAAGACCCTCGCATTGCTGATCAGATCAGGTACTGGGATGCGGGTTCGCCCGCATACCGGTGGTTAGACCTTCTTTTGGCGCGATCGGATGCAAACCAACCACTCACAGCGTTCCGTGTTCGGCCGTTCGCTTATCTGAACATGGCGATATACGACGCAACCATCGCTGCATGGGACTCCAAGTATGCCTACAACCGTCCCCGTCCAAGCGAGATTGATGCCACTCTGCCAACTTCATTGCCCGTACCCAAGAGTCCATCCTACCCGTCTGAGCACGCCGCAGCAGCCGGAGCCGCAGCCGCCGTGCTTTCCTACTTTTATCCAGCGGAGGCTGCCTATTTCCAGGGGCTTGCGGAGGAAGCTGCCCGCTCCCGCCTCTACGCAGGCTTGCAGTACCCGAGCGACTACTCCGCTGGTCTGGAGTTGGGACGAAAGGTCGCGGCGCAAGTCATCGCACTTGCGATGGCGGACGGATCGGACGCCGGTAGGAACGGTCCCCGTCCAAACGGCG
>JANXXL010000401.1 GCA_025350625.1 Bryobacterales bacterium
GACAAAAGTCCGCCATATATTCCTCATCCTTTCTCCCAAAAGTCCGGGGCCGGTAAGACCCCGAAGCCGGTTCCACCGAAACCCGGCTTAAATGCCTCTCCTGCTCAGTACAACGTCTGAACCGGTCGTAACAGATGCGGAACATCGCACGCAAAACGCAGTTACAGGGCGTCCAGCCGCCGGTGTTCCTCAACCGCAGTCCACACCCGTGGCATTGCGTGCAATTGTGCATGGCGAGCGCCAGTGTTTCTGAGCGTGTCCATTCCATTTATTATTGTTTCCTCTCGACTCACTTAATGCCTGTGACCCTGCACCGGGCACCGCATAGGTATAGTACTTGTACTCCTATATTATGTCAATTATTATTTGTCTAAATAACACTAATTACTGAGGTTTTTAGGAGCGACTTCCCGATAAATGGCAAGGACTTGTTGCGCGGTGGATTCCCAGTGAAAGCGCTGCGCTTGGACGCGTCCCGCCTCCTTCAACCACTCACGACGCTCGGTATTCAGCAGCACTTCGCGCAAACCGCGCTCAATATCGAAGACGTTATCGGGACTCACCAGTTCGGCCGCTTCCCCGACCGCCTCGACCAGCGAGGGAAGGTCGGAAGCTACTACGGGAGCGCCGCAGGCCATGGCTTCGAGTGGCGCCAGACCGAAGCCTTCATAGAGGGTAGGGAAGGCAAACGCCTCGGCGGAGGAATAGAATACGCGCAAGGTCTCAATCGAAACGAACCCCAGGAAACGTACCGCTGATTCAATCCGGGAATGCGCTACCGCACGCCGCACGGCGGGATTCTTCGAGAGTTCATCCCCTATAATCACCAGGCGTAAGTCACGATAAACCGGGTGATTTTCCAACTTTTGGCGCAGCACCGCAAATGCCTCCACCAATCGCGGAACGTTTTTATGAACGCGGACAGTACCCGCGTAAAGGATGTAAGGATAGGAAATCGAATAGCGGTCCAGGATCTGGCGCTGCTGCGCCGGATTGTCGGTGATGGTGGTGAAAGCAGGATCCGGCGCGCTGTAGATGGTGGAAAGGCGTTCGTCGGAAATACGCAGAACCGATTCAAGATCGCGGCGCGTGGCTTGAGAGACCGTTATGACGCGCGCTGCGCGCACTACGCCTCGACGGTAACGCTGCTGATGCAATCGGTACCGAAAATCCCGCCGCTGCGGAAACAGCAACGAGCTCATATCGTGGATGGTCACAACATACGGGCGAGGCATGGCCCACGCTACTGAATTTAGAGGAATATGATACAAAGACGCCTTCAATGATTTCAAAAAGCCGGGAAATGATAAATTATGCTTCAGCCCGCTGTCTTTAATACTGAAATGGGCAAGTCGAAAATTGTTCCCTAGGCTGGCGAACTCCCCCGCATCGTCGGGATGCACCACTAAGGTGTACCGGTTCTCGGAATCGAGCGCCGACAAAGCCCGCGTGATGTTCCGGATATACGTGCCGATGCCGAAGTCGCGCACGCGCCGGGCGTCGATGGCGATATGGAGCGGCATCATTTCCTCCCCGGCGCAGCACGCTTGGTGCGGTTCGTTTCAGCGGGCTGCGGCGGCTGTCAGCTTCCAGGCGTAGAGCGGGAATTGCTGAGTAAGCGCCGCGACGCGACGCCGCACTTCGGCGTGCACGTTCTCATCGGCGATGTTTTCGAGTACCCGTGTGATGAGTTTCCCGACTTCGCGCATTTCGGTCTCGCCAAAACCGCGAGTGGTAACGGCAGGGCTTCCGAAGCGCATTCCGCTGGGATTAAGCGGCGGATTCGCGTCGAACGGGATCGCGTTCTTATTCGCCGTGATATAGGCGCGGTCGAGCGCCGCTTCGGCTTCCTTGCCGCGCACGCCTTTGGCGGATACGTCCACCAGCAAGAGATGCGTGTCCGTTCCCCCGGAAACCACGCGGAATCCGGCCGAGCTCAGTTCTTGCGCCAGTGTCTTTGCATTGGCAACTACCCGCCGACTGTAAGCCGCAAACTCCGGCGTCATTGCTTCCTTATAGCAAATGGCCTTGGCCGCGACGATATGCATCAGCGGACCGCCCTGCGCTCCCGGGAACACAGCCCGGTCGATGGCCGCTCCATATTTCTCTTTCGCGAGAATCATTCCGCTGCGCGGGCCGCGCAGAGTCTTATGCGTGGTGGACGTAACAATATCCGCCCACTCACACGGATTGGGATGCACCCCGGCCGCGACCAATCCCGAAAAATGCGCCATATCAACCATGAACAACGCGCCCGTCGCGTCAGCGATCTGCCGAAAACGCGCGAAATCGATAATACGGGAGTACGCGCTCCCGCCCGCCACGATTACCTTCGGCTTATGCTCCTCGGCTAGCCGCGCAAGTTCGTCATAGTCGATCTGCTCGTCATCTTTGCGAACACCGTATGGAACAATCTTGTAAAGCTTTCCGGAAAAATTGAGCGGATGCCCGTGCGTCAGATGTCCCCCATGCGCCAGGTTCATGCCCAGGATAGTGTCGCCCGGACTGAGCACGCTGGCGTAGGCCGCCTGATTGGCCTGCGAGCCGGAATGTGGCTGCACATTGGCATACTCAGCGTGAAACAGCTTCTTGGCGCGGTCGCGGGCCAGGTTTTCGATCTCGTCGACGTATTCGCAGCCACCGTAATAGCGCTTCGCGGGATAGCCTTCGGCGTACTTGTTGGTGAGGATGCTGCCCGCCGCCTCCAGAATCGCTTGGGAGGTGAAGTTCTCGCTCGCAATCAGCTCCAGACGCGAGTTCTGGCGTTCCGTTTCCTTACGAATCAAATCGGAAATGTCCGGATCGACCTCAGCCAGCGTGCGCGCCATTCGTTGCTGCTCTTTTACGGATTCAGTCATGTTTTTCACTTTACCACTGCGGCGGCTCATCCTCACGCGTCTGTGTCACACTGAAATTCATACTCATGCAAGAACGAATTCGCTCGACGACGATCCTCTGTGTCCGGCGCGACGGTAAAGTCGTCATGGCAGGTGACGGGCAGGTGACGTTAGGCTCGGAAGTGCTAAAGGGTTCCGCGAAAAAATTGCGGCGTCTATACAACAGCAAAATCTTAGCCGGTTTCGCCGGTGCGACCGCGGACGCTTTTGCTTTGTTTACGCGTTTTGAAACCAAGCTCGAGCAGTTCAACGGGAACCTGCCGCGTTCGGTGGTCGAAATGGCCAAGGACTGGCGCACTGACCGCATGTTGCGTCACCTCGAAGCGCTGTTGCTGGTAGCCGACCCGACTCACACCTTCATCCTCAGTGGAACCGGAGACGTAATCGATCCCGACGATAATATCGCGGCAATCGGCTCGGGCGGAGCATACGCCAAATCCGCCGCAACGGCGTTGATGGAGAACACCACGCTGTCGGCGCGGGAAATCGTCGAGAAGGCCATGGCCATCGCGGGCAAGATCTGCATCTATACCAATGACAGTGTGAATTACGAAGAGCTCGGCTGAGGCCCCGGTGCCGCGCCGGGAACCCGGTATGCCAAACTGGAAGTTTGAACAAAATGATGAAGCAGTCTACCCGCGTGGAGCATAGTTAGTGGTGATCTATCTCCCCGCCCAGACTTCGGGGGATTCTCCGCTGCTGGATGAACTGACCCCGCGCGAGATCGTCCGCGAACTGGATAAGTACGTCATCGGCCAGGGCGACGCCAAGAAAGCCGTCGCGATTGCCTTGCGCAACCGTATCCGCCGCCAGAAATTGGACCCTGAAATGGCGGAAGAGGTGATGCCCAAAAACATTCTGATGATCGGGCCTACCGGCGTCGGCAAGACGGAACTGGCACGCAGGCTGGCCAAGCTGGCAAATTCGCCGTTTCTGAAGGTGGAGGCGAGTAAGTTCACAGAAGTAGGCTACGTTGGCCGCGATGTGGAATCGATGATCCGCGATCTGGCGGAAATCGCCATCGACATGGTGCGCGAGGAACGCCTGAATGAAATCGGCGAGCGCGCTGAACGCAATGCTGAAGAACGGCTGCTGGACCTGCTGATGCCGCCGGCGGCGGAGGGCGCCGAGGTCACCGAAAGCATCGACCGCACCCGTGAAAAGCTGCGCGAACGCCTGCGGGCCGGCAAATTGGACGACCGCATGGTCGAAGTGGACGTGAAGGAGCGCGCCCCCACCTTTGAAGTCTCGACCCTGGGCGGCATGGAGGAGATGGACATCAACCTCAAAGACGTGCTGCCGGGATTGTTCGGCGGGCGCACCCGTAAGCGCAAAATGCGAGTCGGCGAGGCCATGGATTATCTGGTCCAGGAAGAAGAACAGAAGCTGGTGGATATGGACCAGGTGACGCGAATCGCAATTGAGCGCGTCGAACGCAGCGGAATCATTTTTCTGGACGAAGTGGACAAGATCGCAGGGCGGGAAGGCGGCCACGGTCCCGATGTCAGCCGCGAGGGGGTGCAGCGCGACATACTGCCCATCGTCGAGGGCACTACTGTCAACACGCGCTACGGTTTCGTGCGCACAGACCATATCCTGTTCATCGCCGCCGGCGCGTTCCATGTTTCAAAGCCCAGCGATCTGATCCCCGAATTGCAGGGTCGCTTTCCCATTCGCGTGGAATTGAAGTCGCTCAACGAGGGCGATTTCATCCGCATCCTGAAGGAACCGAAAAACGCGCTAATCAAGCAATATCAGGCGCTGCTCGATACCGAAGGCATCAAGCTGACGTTCACGGAAGACGCGATCCGCGAAATCGCAGCCTTCGCCACGCGCGTGAACGAATCCATGGAGAACATCGGAGCCCGCCGGCTGCACACTATCCTCGAAAAGCTCCTCGAAGAAGTATCCTTCGACGGCCCGGACCTGAAGAAGAAAGTCGTGAAAGTGGACGCGGTTTATGTGCGCAAACAACTGGCGGACATTGTCAAAGATCAGGACCTGAGCCGCTATATCTTGTGACACGCGCCTTCGCTTTGCTTGGCATTCTGTGGCTCGCAGGCTGCGCGTATGTGGGCGATCCCAAGCCGCCTGCTCTCGACATTCCCGCGCGCATCACCGACCTGCGCGCCGCCGAGTACGGCGACAAGATGGTGGTTCAGTTTGCGATCGGTGCGCTTACCACCGAAGGCTTGGCGCTCACCGAGTTGAAAGGCGTGGAACTGCGAGCGTCCGCAGGCGCGTCGCCCGAGATCTTGCGGGTGCCGGCAAAGGGGCCAGGACCGGTCAACTTCGAGTTCCCGGTGCGGGATTGGGTAGGCAAGCAGGTCACGCTGACGGTTCGGGCCACCGGTCCCAAGGGAAAGGCGGCGGAGTGGTCCAACCCGGTAACGCTCGCGGTGGGTGTGCCACTGGCGACGCCCTCCGATCTGAAAGTTGTTTCGGATCCGCAAGGTGTGCGTTTAACCTGGCTGGGTTCGTTTGGTAGTGGAGAAAGCGGGCGCTACCGCATCTTCCGCGGCGCGGGCGGGGCCATGCCGGAGCGGTTGGCCGAAACCGACAAGCCCGAGTATATCGACGCCGCGGTTGACCGCGGATCTCCATATCGCTATTTCGTGCAGGCTCTGGCGGGAGAACTGCGGCAGAGCGAGATTTCGGCCATCGCCGGGGTGACTCCAGAAGACACGTTCCCGCCGGCGGTTCCGGCAGGGCTGACGGCAGTGGCCGGGGTGAACTCGATCGAGTTGGCCTGGACACGCAATACCGAAGACGATTTCGCGGGCTATCAGGTTTATCGCACTAGCGAAGGTGGAGCGCCGGAAAGAATCGCCGGACCAATCGACGCTCCGACCTTTAGCGACCGCGCCGTGGAGGTGGGCAAGAAGTACAGTTACACCGTCACGGCGGTCGATCGCACCGGCAATGAGAGCGCGGCTTCGATGGCGGCCGAGGTCACCGCGCAATAGCCGGGCTTAAGTCCGGTTCGGCGGATTCGCGGAAATAGCGCGCGGCGGAACGCGCGATTAAGAGCAGCAGCAAGGCTCCCAATCCATTGGCAAGAGCGTCGACCGTCATTAACCCGCGCACTGCGCCGTAGCGGTAGCCGACGCCATCAAGCCACGTCATATAGAGAATCGGCAAGTTGCCGGTCGAGACGAACAGCGAATACGCCGTGCCCGCGGCGTGCCGGCGGCGGCCCATCACTTCGAGCACTAAGGCCGTGAAAACTGCATACGCAAAGCCCGCTGTGATTGAGTAGCTGGAGTAACCGAGCGCGTAGGTCCAGGGCGTGTGCGGCGCAAAGCCCAGGTACGCCGCAAACAGGGCGGCTAGACCACCCGAAAGCGCGTAAGCCTGCATGCGGTTCATGCGGTCGCATACAAAACCGCCGATCAGGCTCCCGAAGGCGCTGAGGAGTCCTCCGGCGATTCCGGAGATCCACATCACTTCGCTGGCGGGCGCATGATAATCGGGACCCAGCCCGGAAGCCAGGTTGGCAACTGCGGCGCTGCCGACCGGGGAGAGGAAGAAAGCGAGACCAAAAAGGGTGCGGCGGGACCACAGCAAGTCTCGAAGATCGGCGAACAAATCCGTAAAGAGTGGGAGCAGGGCGCGGGCGCGTCTGGCGGGCTCCTCGATGAACAGCGCGGCGGTGACCGGCAACACAATCAGGGTGAAGACTCCCAATCCCAGCCAGGGGAGGCTGACCCGGTCCGCCAGCCAGATCGCGACGCCTCCGCCGACCGTGCCGCCGCCGAGGTTCCCGGCCTGATACCAGCCACTGGCGCATCCGCGCACGCGCGGGTCGAGCAACGACAGCAGCGCCCCGTTGGAGGACGAAATCAAGCTGCCGACGGCGCCGGATGCAAATAGCAAAACGGTCAGGAACCCGAGAGAACCCGTCGACGACAGCACGGCCATAGCGGCAAAAAAACCCGCCGTGGCCGCGGAAAGCACGATCCAGGTGCGGCGACGCAGACCGAAATCGACAACCGGTGAATATAGGAAATACCAGACATTCGGAATGCTGGCCAGCGCGACAATTTCGGCGATGCGGTTGACGGCCACGCCTTGCCTGCGCAGCACGTAAGGCATCAGAATCACGATGATTGCGTTCGAAAGGCCATTGGGAATCCCGAGGAATCCGAATAGCCAGGGCGGGTTGTGTTTTAGCGCGGGTTCCTCGGCCAACGGTCTATTGTAGCGAGGCCCAGCCGCGCAAGCGAACCGTTAGCCCCGCTGCAATCCAAATAGGTATACTGCAAGCGTGATGGACGTATTTAAGTCTGAAACCCGAGAGGTGCTGAGCCGCTTCCTCCACCGCCGGCTGAGCTTCCCGGATTGTATTGCAGCTTTGGACGCGGCGCTTGCTGCAGTTCTTCCCCGGCTGCAACCTTCCGAACTTCCGGCGCTTCGCGAAGTGATGCTGGCAAATAACAACATCGTCATGGAGGAAATGGAGCGCCGCGAGCAAAGCCGGAAAGTGCGCAGGCACGCCGCACGCCAGCCACGGGAGAAAACGCGGTGCCTGCAGTGCATGGCTGAAACTGAGGCGGATACAAATGGCGTGCCCATCTGCGCCGATTGCGTGAAACCGAAGTGGGCGGAGCCTCCTGACGCCATTCGCACTATTTTGCAACAGGAATTAACCTGGGCTACTGAGCGCGCAGCGATTGCTTCGGCGGAGTTTCTGGCCGTTACGAGACAAGTCCCTAGCGCATTGCCGCACCCGGATGGAGTGCAGCGCATCCGCAACGTCTCCCATGAACTCGCGTTCGCCAGAGCCCAATTGACGAAGGCGCATGGCCGCCTGGAGGCTTTCCTGCTGGGCGGAGCTACACCGGAAGACCTTCAGTTGATGGGCGATGAGTGACGGCTATTTTGCTTTGCGCCGTTTCACCAGCCGCTTGCGCCAGCGGCGCGCCATGGTGGGTGGCGCAAAGGCCTGATCCAGCAACTCCGCCTGCTCGCGGGTGTGGACTTTAGAGGAACCGGGCGCGGTGGTGGCGCTTTCCGGACGTCCGGCGTAACCGAGCGCCCGCGCTTCATTGGCCATGATGCGCTGCAGGCGGGTGCGCATGAAAAGCCACGCGCCCATGTTGCGAGGCTCTTCCTGTACCCACACCACGCCGCTGGCCGAAGAATAGCGGGCGATCACGTCGCGGATCTCGGCTTCGGGGAATGGATACAGTTGCTCGATGCGGACGATGGCGGTGTGCGAGGCGGTTTCGTCCGTGGCTTTGCGCGCTTCGCGGGCGGCTAGTATTTCGTAATAGATCTTGCCGGTGCAGAGCAGGATCTTGCGGATCGCGGCGGGATTCGTCACCGTTCGATCGTCGAGCACCGGATGAAAAACACCGTTGGTGAGATGGTCCACCGTTGAGACCGCCTGCGGATGCCGCAGCAGGCTTTTGGGCGACATGACGATTAAGGGCTTGCGCAGGCCGCGACGGTCCGGTCCGCCGCGCATCTGGCGGCGCAGAAGATGGAAATATTGCGCCGGAGTGGTGCAATTCACCACTTGCAGATTGCCTTCAGCGCAGTTTTGCAGGAAGCGCTCGAGACGGGCGCTCGAATGTTCGGGGCCGCCGCCTTCTTCGCCGTGCGGAAGCAGCAGAACTAACCCGCTGGGCTGGCCCCATTTCGATTCAGCCGAGGCTAGAAACTGATCGATCATGATTTGCGCGCCGTTGACGAAGTCGCCGTATTGCGCTTCCCAAAGCACCAGGCTCAAAGGGTCGGCCACGCTATAGCCAAACTCAAAACCCACCACGGCGTATTCGCTGAGCGGGCTGTTATAGGCTTCGAACTTCGAACGGCCGGGCGCGACTTGCGCGAGCGGCGTGTAGACCGCGCCGGTTTCGTAGTCGTGATAAGCGGCGTGGCGCTGGCTGAAGGTGCCGCGCACGGAATCCTGGCCGCTCAAGCGGACCGAAGTCCCTTCGAGCAGCAAGCTTCCGAAAGCCAGGGTTTCGGCGAGCGACCAATCGATGGAGTCGTCGCGCAAGGCGGCGGCGCGCTTCTCGACCATCCTGGTTAGCTTGGGGTGAACCGAGAAACCGGCGGGGAAGGCGGTTATGGTGGCCACCACTTGCTCCAATGCGTCGCGGCTGACGCCGGTGGGCGGAAGATCCTGCGGCATCGACCCGGGAGGGATCGGGTTCAGTTCCAGAAGTTCCCACTGCTCCTTGTTCTTCTGGGTTTGATCGTAGATTTCGTAGAGGGACTTCTTTTGAGCTTCCTGCCAGTCGGCGACTTCTTTGGCCGTGACCATGCCTTCTTTTTGGAGCTGCGCGCCGTACAAAACCCCGGCGGATTTGTGATCCTTTAGCTGGCGATAGAGAACCGGCTGGGTGTAGCTGGCGTCGTCGCCTTCGTTATGGCCGTGTTTGCGCCAGCAGAGCATGTCGATCACGACGTCGCGGTGAAAGCGCTGGCGGAAATCGTAGGCCAACTGCGCGGCTCGAATGCAGGCTTCAGGTTCATCGCCATTCACGTGCAACACGGGAGCGTGGACCATCAGCGCCACATCGGAGCAGTAGGCGGTGGAGCGGGATTCGCGCGGATCGGTGGTAAAACCGAGCTGATTATTAATGATCAGATGGATAGTGCCGCCGGTGTTATAGCCGTCGATTTGCGAGAGGTTCAGGGTCTCGGCCACAATGCCCTGCCCCGACATGGCTGCGTCGCCATGAATCAGCAAAGGGATTATGCGCTCGCGCAAGGTGTCGCCGAGGCGATCCTGTTTGGGGCGCACAATGCCTTCGACCACCGGGTTTACGGCTTCGAGATGACTTGGATTCGGGGCCACCGAGACAATGATGGGGTTTCCGCCGGGGGGCTGGCGGCGATTGCTCGCGCCCAGGTGGTACTTCACGTCTCCGGTGCCTTCAAAATCGATTTCGGAGATTTCTCCTTCGAATTCGGAGAACACCTGCGCGATGCCCTTGCCAATGACATTGGCGAGCATGGTGAGGCGGCCGCGATGCGCCATACCGATGACGCACTCCTCGACGTTGTTCGATGCGGCGCGATCCAAAAGCTCATCGACGATGGCGATGGTGGATTCACCGCCTTCAATCGAGAATCGTTTGTGGCCCTTGAAGCGGTTCTCGAGGAACATCTCGAAGCCTTCGGCCATGGTCACGCTCAGCAACGCCCGGCGCTTGGCTTCTTGACTGAGTGTCCAGGGATGCTCCAGTTGCTGTTCGAACCAGCGGCGCTCTTGGGGATTCTCGGAGTGCATGAACTCGACGCCCAACTTGCCGGCGTAGGTCAGGCGCAGGCGATCGAGCAGGTCGCGCAGGGTGGTGACGCCGAAGGAACTGGTGTCGAAGGTCCGGTCCAGGTCCCATATCGTGAGGCCGTGGGCGGAAGGCTCCAAATCCGGGTGTGGCGGGCGAGGGATGCCCAGCGGGTCGATGTCGGCGGCCAAATGTCCGCGCTCGCGCCAGGCTCGCACCAGACTTGCCACTGCCGCTTGCTTGAACGGATCAGCGTTGATTAACGGCGAGGGGGGTTGCTCCAATTCCCAGCGGATCGGCGGCAAGGAGATGCCGAGAGCCGCGTAAATGGAATCGTAAAACTGATCGTCGCCATCGAGCAGCGACTGTACACGGGCCAGAAATAAGCCGGATTCTGCGCCTTGGATCACGCGATGATCATAAGTGCAGGTCACCGTCATAACCTTGCTCAGGCCCATTAAGGCGCGCTGGTCTTCGGTTAGGCCGCGATACTCCGGCGGATAGTCGATCGCTCCCGTGGCGATGATGGCGCCTTGTCCAGACATCAGGCGTGGGATGGAACCCACCGTGCCGACGGTGCCCGGATTAGTGAGCGAAATGGTGGTGCCTTCGAAATCGGCGACGGCCAGCTTGTTGGCGCGCGCGCGCAGCACAATATCGTCATAAGCGGCTAGAAATTGGGCGAAATTCATCGATTCCGCATGCTTGATCGAAGGGACCTTGAGGGAGCGCGCTCCGTCCTTGCCGGCTACGTCGACTGCAAGGCCGAGATTCACATGGCCCCGGCGAATGCGCAGAGCTTCGTGGCCGCCGGCCGAAAAAGCGTCGTTCAACGCCGGAACTTTTTCGATGGCGCGAACGATGGCCCAGGCCACGAAGTGCGTGTAAGAAAGCTTGCTCTGGCCCTGTCGCTCCCGATAAGCATTGATCGAGCGCCGATTCTCGTCCAGTACTTTGACGGGAAGCACGCGCAGACTGGTGGCGGTGGGGACCGTGAGGCTCGCCGCCATGTTCTCGGCAATTTTTAGCGCGGGACCTCGTAGCGGAACGGCTGAATCATCGGGGCCCATAGTCACCGGCCCGGGCGGCGGAGCAGGCAACGCCCTTATCTGCGGCGGCGCGTCTCCGAGCGACTCGAACGGAGGCTCAATGGTAATGGTCGAGCCATTCTGGGGCGGGCTATTTGGGTTGGGAAGATGGCCGTCGGCTTCAAAAACCTGTTTCCAGCCGGAGTCTACAGTTTGGCGGTCATAAACGTACTGATGATACAGCTCATCTTCGAGCCAACTGTTCACACTTGGAGCGGTGGGGTCAGACATCGGGGTTTCTTTTACCATCATAACTGATGGTCAAAGCTCTCATCTTTTCCGACATTCATAACGATAAGATCGCGCTCGAAAAGCTAATGGCGGTCGATGCCGATGCGTATTTTGCCGCGGGCGATCTGGTGAGTTGGGCTCGCGGACTCGACAAAATGGGCGAGGTGCTGAAGGAGCGCGGAGATCGCGTTTACGTGTTGCCTGGCAATCACGAATCGGCGGGTGATATCACGGCGTTTTGCGAACGGTTTGGATTTGTCGATTTTCATGGCGCGATGGCTGAGATCGGTGGCGTGCGTTTCGCGGGACTGGGCTACTCGACGGTGACGCCGTTCGACACGCCAGGCGAATATAGCGAGGAGGAGATCGCCGAGCGACTGGAGAAGTTTGCCCCGTGGAAACCACAGGTGCTGGTATGCCACTCGCCCCCGCTGGGGACGCCGCTCGATCGCATTAAAGAAGGGCTGCACGCCGGCAGCCGCGCCGTGCGTGAGTTCATCGAGAAACACCAGCCCGCACATTTTTTCTGCGGACACGTTCATGAGGCGGAGGGAGTGGTGATCCAGATGGGCGCGACTCGGGCGATGAATGTGGGGAAGAAGGGGTATCTGCTGGCTCAAGCGTAGGCCCTAGAATGCCCTGAAGTTACAGCGTGGAAGTGCCGATTAGGAAGACATAAGATCTTATGTCTGTTCTCACCGCGCCTGCGGTCGGCCGTTCCGAACGAGCCGGGATCACAAAGGGATATCGCTTCGTTGTGCTGACGGCTGCGTCGATGGCCGGAATTGCACTGCTGTGCCATTTCGCGCTGATGCTGTGGGCGCAGCATGAGTTCAGCTCGCCCGAGTCGGTGGTGGCAGCGCAATCGATGATGCTCGCGCACGATGGCACGCTTTACTACGGGCTTCGCGATTACCCTTACACCGTGAACGCGTATATGCCTTTGTTCTACTTGCTCGATGCGGCTTTGATCAAAGCCGGGTTGGGAGCGTATACCGGGGCACGCTTGCTCAGCTTCGCGGCGATGCTGGGGATTTTCATTCTGGTCCGTCAGCTTTTGTGGCTGTATACCCGCAGTAAAGCCTGCGCCTGGACGGGGCTCATACTGTGTGCGTCCACGTCGCTGGTGCTGAGCTGGGGCACGGTGGGTCAGGTGGATATGCTGGCGATCTTTTTCGCGATGCTCGGTTTTTTTCAATACTCACGCTATGCCGTCGAGGGCAAGCCCACGCTGTTAATAGCGGGCGCGTGCGTTGTGATCGCTTGTTTCACGAAACAGACGGCGATTGCCTGCCCTGCGGCGATTGTCGTTTTGCTGTGGTGTCGCAACCGGCGGTCGGCGCTCCTCTTTGCGGGCGGCGTGGGAGGATTTGCGCTGGCCGCAGTGCTCGCGATCAACGCCATCACGCATGGACGCTTCCTCTCCAACACGCTCTTTGCGAATCTCAATCCTTTTGCTTGGGACAAACTGTGGACGCATGTTCACTATATGCTGATCGGCTCGGGAGAACTGGCGATCATTGCCCTACTGGGGTTCGGAGCGTTACGGCGCCATCCGGGCAAGGCGTTGTTTCTCTATCTGGGATTCGCGATGTGTGTCCTGGGCATCACGGCGCCTAAAGTCGGATCGGATTCCAACTATCAAATCGAAGCAACCATTCTGCTGGTGCTTTGCGCGTGCGTGTCGCTCGACGCGCTCGATTTTTTCCCCAGCCTGATGAGAAACAGCAAGAGCTGGGTGACCCTGCTTCAACTTCCGCTGGCGATTCATCTGGTTTTGAATTTCCGAATCGTGGAACCGTTCCTGGTAACGCGTTTTATGCACGAGCGGCAGTTCAGGCAGCAAGTTGCGGCGGAACGGCCTTACTTCGCCGACGGCGGACGCGTGCTTTCGGCCGACATCAACGGGGTAACGCACCTCCGCGGGTATCTCGAAGTGGAGCCCCTCATCTATACGCTGCTGGTCCGCGGAGGAAGAATCGATCCGCAGCCGGTGCTGCGGGATATCGCGGCCGAAACCTTTTCGACCATCGTCCTCTATAGGGACGTGAATCGCCCGTTTAGCGCCGATCTGGAGTTACTGGCGTTCACCGACGCACAGCTCGACCAGGTACGGAAGCATTACCAGTTAGTCGCCCATATCCCTGGGCCTTATCTGTCAGGCGTCTTCGTCTACAAGCCGGCGCACCGGGGGGGGCAATGAATACCTCGTCACTGCCGCCGTTGATGGGCGCAGCGGATTCCTATCATCAGATCCGGTTCGTTTACGACAAGCGCCGCGCGGTGGTTTGGAGAGCGATCGCGCGCTACTTGCAAAAATGGGTTCGCGCGGAGGAGGGACTGCTCGAACTCGGGGCCGGTTACGGTGAGTTCTCGCGCGAAATCCAAGCGGCGCGGAAATGGTCGCTCGACCTGAATCGGGAGTTGGTAAAGCACTGGGACGCGTCGGTGATGCCTATAATACAGCCCGCCACCGACCCTTGGCCCTTATCGAGCGCCAGCCTGGGCACGGTATTCGCGTCTAACTTCTTCGAGCATCTTACGCTTGAGGAAGGCGCGTCGGTTTTCTCGGAAGCCATGCGGGTTTTGCGGCCCGGCGGCAGGCTGATCGTGGTTCAGCCCAATTTCCGCCTGGAGCCGCGCCGCTATTTCGACGACTATACACACCGCACGATCTTCACCGACACCGGGTTCGGCGATTTTGTGCAGGCTAACGGATGGCGCGTCCTTCACTCGGAGCCTCGCTTTACTCCGTTCAGCATGAAATCCAGCCTGCCGACAGCAGAGTGGCTGGTACGGCTGTACCTCGCTCTGCCGGTGCGGCCCTTCGCGGGCCAGTTCCTGCTGGTGGCCGAAAAACATGAAAATCCGGAGCCGGATCTCAAGATCACCGCCTAAACGGCCGATTTAACGATTGCAAGCATGTGGCACGGCAAAACAGTCGCGGTGATTTTTCCCACCTATAACGAAAAGGCCTCGATTCGGGCCGCCACCTTGGAATATCTGCGCACGGGACTGGTCGACGAAGTGATTGTCGTCAACAACAATGCCGCCCCGGGAACTTCCGAAGAAATCGCGGGCACCGGAGCTCGTGAGTTTTTCGAATCGAAGCAAGGCTACGGCCACGCGTTGCTGCGCGGCATTGATGAGTGCGCCGCAGATCTGATTATTTTGTCCGAACCCGACGGGACCTTTAGCGGAAATGACGTCATCAAACTGCTGGCGTTCTCCGCCGACCTGCCGGTGGTTTTCGGGACTCGAACCAGCCGTGAATTTATATGGGCGGGGGCCAACATGGGCCGCTTCCTGCGCTGGGGAAATTGGGCCGTGGCAAAGATGACGGAAATGCTCTTTAACACCACGATCCTTACGGACATGGGATGCACGCACCGCCTGTTCCATAGGGAAGTGCTGGAGCTGATCCGGCCGCATCTCACGATCGGCGGCTCGCATTTCGGTCCGCAGTTATTGATGGAAGTGGTGGCGCACCGCATTCCCTTTGTAGAGATTCCGGTCAATTACCGCGCACGCGTGGGCGAGTCTTCGGTTACCGGAGACCTGTGGAAGGCGTTCTGTCTGGGAATGCAGATGATCGCCCTGGTGCTGCAATATCGCTTGGGCTTCTTTCGGGCAGCTCGCGCGCCCTGGGACGAAGTGGTGCCAGTGACGGCACGCGCAAGAGTTGCGGATTCAGAGCCCGCGGAATTAACGCGGGAACTGGCGGAATTGTCGCAGTCAATGAGCCGGGAGAATGCTCCGGCCTCAAAGTCTCGACCGCGCGTCACTCGACCGTAAAACCGGCGGGTTTTTCGTACCCGGCAGCAGATTGGCTACATTTGAATCGTGGGTGCCACAGGCAGGCGCGCGGCCACAGGGCTTCCCGAACAGTCCTATCAACTGGAACATCCGACTGCGGAAGCCATTGGGAAGCGCGCCGTCGAAGTCTGCAGCAGCGAAGAGCTGGCGCGGAAGTGGATGGATACGCCACTGCCGATTCTCGGGCAATCGACGCCGGAGCTTTATTCCTCCTCAGGCGATGTGGCGAAACAGCGCGAGATCCTCACGATCCTGGGACGGATCGACTACGGGATGTTCAGTTAGCGGATGCG
>JANXXL010000415.1 GCA_025350625.1 Bryobacterales bacterium
CGGCCGCCGGCGCGCAAACCCTCGATCCGGTGCCGAGGATGCTGCACTTGCCGCCCTTCCCCATCCGCTCGGCCTGCGCGATAATCATCTTGCTCCAGGGAAATTGTGCCCCAAATAGGATGACGGCTACCGTGTCGGCGATCGAATCCTTGGCGCGTTCTAAGACTTCCGGCGGAATCTGCTCATAGCGAAGCCCGACGGCATATTCTGCGAGGCGGACGGTTTGCCCGGTTTCGGTCTCCGGAGTTTCGCCTTCTGCAGAGAGTGCCACAGTGGAAGCAGCGGCCCCGAATAAAAGGGGACGCGCGACCCCGACAGCAGCGGAGATGTTGCATAAAAACCCCCGACGCTTAAGACTATCCGCTTCGATCTTATTCATGATGGTGTCCTTTGGCGAAATCGCGCCGAAAATCACCACAACGATAGCATGACTGAGACTCATTTTCCGGGTCAGGCGTTAACATACAAGGAGTGAGTCCGCGGTAAAAGATGATCAACGGAAAACGCGTCGTCGTCGTGATGCCGGCCTTTAACGCCGCCGAGACGCTGGAAGCCACGGTTCGAGAGCTGCCGGATGCTGTCGACGAGTGCATCCTGGTCGACGACCAAAGCAGCGATGGAACTGTAGAGGTCGCGCACCGCCTGGGGCTGACGGTGGAGGTTCATGAAATCAACCGCGGTTATGGAGGAAACCAGAAGACTTGCTATGCGCGCGCTCTCGCCGCCGGCGCGGACATTGTGGTGATGATTCATCCCGACTACCAATACTCGCCCCTGCTGGTGATGTCCCTGGCCGGCATGGTGGCGTATGGAGAATACGACATCGCCTTGGGTTCGCGCACGCTATTAGGCGGAGCCCGCCGCGGCGGCATGCCGTTCTACAAATATCTGTCCAATCGCGCGCTCACGCATTTTCAAAACCTGCTGACGGGCGCACACTTATCGGAATATCACACCGGATTTCGCTCCTTTAGCCGTGAGGTGCTGGAAACAGTTCCCTACGCCAACAATTCCGAGGACTTTGTGTTCGACAACCAAATCCTGGCACAGGCGATTTTCGCTGGGGCCCGATTCGGCGAAATTTCCTGTCCGACACGCTATTTTCCGGAGGCGTCGTCCATCAATTTCAGCCGCAGCTGCGTCTACGGATTGGGCGTATTGAAAACGTCGCTGCAGTTCCGGCTTGCTAAATGGGGCTGGTTCCGCTCCAGCATTTTTCAATTTCCGGCTCGAATCCTGGAGCGCGCCGCGCAGCCGATATCGCTCGCGGACCGCCGATGAGCCACGCGAACCGCTATTTCTGGGCGCTGAGCGTCCTCTTGGCCGCCGCTTTATTCAAACTTTGGATCTTGCCGTTGCGCTCCAGTTTCTGGGTGGATGAGATGGTAACGGCGTTTGTAATGCATTACGGGTATGCACATCCATCGCTCACGGTTGCGCCGCAGGTAACGGCAACGATTTACTACTGGCTGCCGTGGGCAGCCGAGCGCCTGTGGGGCTTTTCCGAGGTGGTGTACCGCATCCCTTCCACTCTATTAATGGGTCTGTCCCTATTTCTGCTGGCCCGCCTGGCCGTGCGTTTGATTCACCCTCGCGCCGGCTGGTTCGCGGTATTCGCGGCCTTGACGCTGCGCGGATTCAATTACGAAGCTGCAGATGCGCGGCCTTATGCTCTGGCGACGTGCGTGGCGCTCGCTGCCGCCTGGTTTCTGGTGCGATGGCTGGATACGGGACGCTCGCTGGATGCGTTTTTCTACTTGATTTTCGCGGCGTTACTGTGGCGTGTCCATCTGATTTTGTGGCCCTTCTACGGGGTGCTGGCAGGGTACACGCTGCTGAGGGCGGTGGGCGGAGAAACGACAGTAACCTGGCGGCGCATCGGACCTGTGTACGCAGTACTGGCGGCAGCCCTGATCCCGGTGCTGCTGTCAGCCCTGAAGCTGTTCAGCGAGACCGATGCCCATGTGATTTTGCCACAGCCACCTACGTGGCGGGAGTTTAGCAACGCATTTAAGTTCGGACTGGTCGCTGGTGCCGGCGCGGGGGCTTTGCTGCTGAGTCTAAAATTCAAATGGCCGAAGCAAAAAGCGCCTTCCTGGTCCGCGCTGGTGCTAATCCTCGGGTGGTGGGCAATCCAGCCATTGGCGCTGTTCGCGTTTTCGGTGCTTACCGGCAATAACGTGTTCTTAGACCGGTATTTGTCGATTTCCTTCCCGGGAGCGGCGCTTGCCGCTACAGCAGCGGTTGCGGTCTTCCTTCCGAATTCCGCTTGGGCTCCGGCATCGACTGCCCTGGGGACGGTGGCGTTGTTGTTTGTCACAGGCGTCTCCCACTTTCCGATGCTGCATCACAACTCGAATTGGCGGGAGGCGGCGAGGAAAATCCGCGAGACCGGCATTCGGCCTGATACGCCGGTGGTTTATCCCAGCCCGTTTATCGAAGCGAGAAGCCCGGTGTGGCAACCGAATTATATGCTCCCCAGCTTTCTCTATTGCCATATATTGACGTATCCGGTGGGTGGCACGCCGTATCTGCTGCCGTTTACCGTATCGCCAGAAGCGGAACGATATGCCGCCAGCATCGCAGGCGGCGCTCTGGCTTCTTCGGGAAAGTTCGTCGTCTATGGCGGGGATTCAAATGTAAACCGTTGGCAGTATTTCTTCTCCCGGCGTCCTGAACTGGCCGGCTGGCACATTCGAAAGTTAGGTGGCTTCGGCGATGTAGGGGCCGTTTTGTTCGAAAATCCGGATGCCGGGCTGCGCGGCGTCGTAACCGAGCAAAATTTCGTGTCTCTGTTCGACGGCAAAACGCTCCAGGGCTGGGACGGGGACCCTGATCGATGGCGAGTGTCGGACGGCGCGATCGTAGGTCAAGGCAACGCTGGCAACGAAGAGAGCTTCTTGCTATGGCGGGGCGGGGCCGCAGGCGACTTTGAGCTAAAAGCTGAGTATCGCTTGACTGGCGGCGCCGGCGGCATCCAGTATAGAAGCGTTCAGCTTCCAGGCGCTCGCGGGGCCATGCGTGGATACCGCGCCGACATCGATCCCGCAGCTGACCGCACCGGAGGTATCGTCGAGACCGGCGGGCGCGGATCGCTCGCTCTGCGTGGGCAGATCTCTCATGCCGGCGGCGGTCAGCCTCCTCAAATAGTCGGGACGCTGGGTGAGGCTGCCGGACTCCGTTCTCTTCTTGAGAGTGGAGACTGGAACGAGATCCACATAATCGCCCGGGGCAACAATATTTCGCAAATGTTCAATGGAAACGCCATGAGTATGTTGATTGATGATGACGCGGCGCATCGGAGCGGCGGCGATTTAATTGGAATCGAGTTGCGGGGAGAGTCCGCCAAGCTCGAAATTCGCAACATTCGCCTGAAAAAACTGCCCTAACCGCAGCGCCGGCTACCTCGCATAAGACGCGATACGGCGTTCCAGCGCCGCCCCCAGCGTCACGCCGATGCGTGGAGTTTTGCGGCCGCACGGGCAAAGCGAATCGTCGAGAGAATCGTTCTCGCCGCGCGAAAATGGCTCGACCACGTGAAGACCGTCATGCGCCTCGCACTCGGCAGCGAGAAGTTCGCCGGACTTGCCAATCACCTGTTCAAACACCGGAACGTGAAAAGCAGCCCATAGGCTGTCGCGACAAGCTTCGCTCAGGCGGACCTGACCAGGCCGCCAAAGGACAATGACCGAGTGAGTGAGAAAAGGGGCGCCAGAACCCGCGATCGCGGTCAATTGTTCGATGGTGCCTGCAATGGACCCGGGCATGAACGCCTGCGCTTCTCTATTCCATCCATGCGGGAACACGCGCAAAGCGCGCTGTGCGCGAAGACCCCCGTGAAACCAGGGAACCAGAATGGCCGTACGGGGCGCGGGATGGACGGGGTACACAAACGTGTCCCTCCGTCCGCTTCGGAATAAGCCGCCAGTCACGAATAGATCGTCGGCTCAGGAGCCCATTATTCTCAGCAGATTTTCACCAAAAATGGCGCGGGCGTCCCCCAGGCTCACGCCCAGTTCGTACAAAGCAGTACTCTGCTCCTCGAAAATCTGATAGTGCCAGCCGCGCGGGAAATAGGATGAGTCGGTGCCGAACAATAGGCGCTTCGGCCCTACCACGTCGAGAGCGTGCCGGAACACCTGGCGCAGATCCAGGCGCGATTCCTGGTAGCGAATCCAGCGGTTGCTGCTGGAGGTATCGAGGTACACGTTAGGGCACAGGTCCGCCAGCATCAGCGCCTCGCGGAAATAGCCCGCTCCGAAATGCGGAACTATAAAGGGGATCTGCGGGTGCCGTGCCGCAACCACGTGCAGGTCGATGGGGTTCGAGAAGCGCAGGTCAAAGGGCGACGGCAATCCCAGTTTCTGGCGGACGCCGACGCTCAAAGCGCCGCAGTGTACGAAAATGGCCCGATGACCCGCGCTGGCCCACTCGAGCACCAGTTCGACCGCCGGATCCTGTATGGAATAGCCATGCATGGCGGGAAACAAGCAGGCGACGTGAATCGCGGAAAATGTTTCGGGGTCCCAGGAGCGCGGGTTTACCATCGCCCACGCAAAGAAGCGGTCAGGATGAGCGTTTACGGCGGCGGTCACCGAATCATGATCGCCGGGCAGGCTGGCGATGAGGGCGGCGCGGTCGACGCCCTGGCGGTCGAGTTCACGGGCCCAAGTTTCGGCTAGCACCGCTGGCTCGGCCGGCGGGAGTTTCCATTCGAGCTGCGCGTGTATGCCTTCGACGGTCAGCTCGGGTTTTTGCGCGGCAAGCAGCTCGAAGAAACGCTGCGAAAAGAAATGCACGTGAGCGTCGGCAACCAGCAACGGCCCCCACGGCGATTGCCGCGCGATCTTTTGATGGAGAGCGGGTTCACTCATGTCCGCCATGAGCGCTGTCGGAGGCGAGTTGCGTCAGGCCGCTTGAAAGCGCGAGTTGAGTGAGCCCCGCAACATTATTGATGCCGAGTTTTTTCATCATGGTCTTGCGGTAGCTGCGAACGGTTTGCTCACGCAGGTCCAGCATGTTCGCGATTTCCTTGCTGGTCTTGCCCTCGGCCACCATGCGCAACACCTGCACTTCTCGGGGAGAAAGCCCTTCGAGGACGGAGGAATGCTGTTTGGATTCGAGATCGCCTTTTTGAATGCGATTCAGCAGGCGATCGGATACCTGCGGGCTAAGATAAGCTCCGCCACGCGCTACCACGTGCAGAGCTTCGAGCAGATCGTTGTCGGAAACCTTTTTGAGGATAAAACCGCGCGCTCCGGAGCGCACCGCACCCACCACCGAGTTCTCATCGTCGTACATCGAGAGGATGACAACCTTGCATTCGGGATGGTGGCGCAGAATTTCAGCGGTGGTCTCGACTCCATTCAATCCGGGAAGCCCGATATCCATCAGCACCAGTTCAGGATGATGGAGCTTAACGAATTGCAGGGCGTCGGCGCCCGACTCGGCTTCACCGACCACACGAAATTCGGGATCGCGCTCCAGGATGGCTTTGATACCATCCCGCATGATCTTATGGTCATCCACCAGCAGAACGTCGAATGGCATATTGGATCACAACAATTGTACCCTGTCCTGTTTTTGTGCGTTGCTTCTCCACTTTGAAGGCCAGCCCGGCATGGCGGGCCAGCAGGGCGGCCGCGTCGAGTTCCGCAGTGCGATGGCGGCCGTTATGGGTTATCCGCGCGGTGACGGAACGGGAGCCGGATACCGAAATCGCGATGCGACTGACTCCCGGCGCAGCAGACGCCGCCGCTAATGCGCTCGCGATGGCGCGGTACACGGCGTCGGCCGCCGCCGGCGCCAACTCGGCCGTGGAGCTGAAGCGGACGATGACTCCGCCTACTTTATCTGCGAGATTCACCACCGCGTTTTTTAACCCGGTGCGGCGGACGGGCGAAGGTTCCAGCTCACGGCTGAGCTTACGAACGTGCTCCATTGCGCCTTCGAGCGCTTCAGCCGCCTCTGCCGCACGCGCGCCCGCTTCGGGAAGATCCATGCACAGTAGTTGCAAACGGAGTCCAGCCACTGCGAGCAGAGAGCCTACATCGTCGTGCAGAACGCCGGCGGCCCGGCGCAATTCCCGGTAGGTGCGGACGCATTCCCGCGCCAGATTGTCGGCTGCCGTGGACTTGGGCATCAACGCTTGCGTGCGATCGCGCTCCGCGCAGCGGCGGCAACATTCACCGCGCGCAGGCCATATTTATCGAGCAACTGATCCGGCGAGGCGGATTCGGCGTAGGTGTTATTAATCCCGACGAACTCCATTACCGCAGGATGAGTCTGCGAAACTACCTGCGCGACGCGAACGCCCAGGCCGCTATCGAGCAAATGCTCCTCGGCCACCACCAGTGCGCCGGTTTGCTCGGCTGCGCGGGTTATGGCGGCACGGTCGAGCGGCTTGATGGTATGCATGTCGATCACGCGGGCAGACAAGCCTTCGGTTTCGAGCGTCTGCGCGGCGCGAATACATTCGGCGACCATCAGACCGGTGGCAATCAACGTAACATCGGCGCCCTCGATCAATTGAATGGACTTGCCGATGGCGAATTCCTGATCCGGCGAATAGATCACCGGCACCTTCATACGGCCTGCGCGAATAAAGGTGGGTCCGTAGGTCTCGGCAGCAAGCTTCACCAGGGCCATCATCGACACTTCATCGGCCGGTGAAATTACGGTGAACCCGGGCAGCGAACAGGCCAGGCTTAGATCTTCAACACTCATCTGGGTAGGTCCGTCTTCTCCTATCGAGATTCCGCTATGGGTCCCTACAACTTTCAGATTGACGTTGGGGTAGGCGGCGGTGACGCGCAGTTGTTCAAAGCCTTTGTTCAATAAAAACACGGAGAAACTGGACGCAAAGGGAATTTTCCCCGCTGAGGCCAAGCCGGCGCCGATGGCGACCATATTAGACTCGGCTATTCCGCATTCAAAGAACCGGTCAGGAAACTCGTGACCGAATTCAGCGGTGAAAGTCGACTTGGAAAGGTCGGCGTCGAGCGCCACTACGTTGGGATTCACGCGCCCCAACTCCGCCAGCGCCTTGCCGAAGGCTTCGCGCGTTGCCATACCGGGCTTCAATTCGAATTTAGTCTTAGCGGGCACAATCGCTCGTTTCCTTTCTCAGGCCAGTTCTGCCAGAGCCCGGGTTTCTTCCTCAATAGTCGGAGCCGTCCCATGGAACTTCGGATTGTTCTCCATGAACGAAACGCCCTTGCCCTTGATGGTGTGCGCGATCAACACGGTGGGTTGTCCCTTGGTCGCGGCGGCATCCGCAAAGGCTCGTTGCAGGGCAGCGATGTCATGACCGTCTACTTCGATCGCGTGCCAGCCGAAGCTGCGCCACTTGTCGGGCAGCGGACTCTCATCGAGAATATCCTTTACGAACCCGTCGAGTTGAATGCCATTGCTGTCGACGATCGCGACGATGTTATCGAGCTTGTGAAAACCGCCGAACATAGCGGCTTCCCAGATCTGCCCCTCCTGGATTTCCCCGTCGCCCAACATCACGTAGGTCCGCGAGGAGCCTTTGTCGAGCCGCGCCGCCAGACTCATTCCGATCCCCAGCGACAGACCCTCGCCAAGCGAGCCCGTCGAGGCTTCGAGCGCCGGCAGGAAGCGCACATCCGGATGCCCCTGGTACATAGATCCCAGCTTGCGCAGCGTGTTTAGCTGGTCTTTCGGACAGTATCCGCATTCGGCCATCACGGCATAAAGGATGGGGCAACAATGACCCTTCGAAAGGATAAACCGGTCGCGGTCCTTCCACTTGGGATTCGACGGATCGTGGCGCATTACATCGAAGAAGAGAGTGACGATGATCTCGACCGCCGACAGTGACCCGCCAGGATGGCCGGATTTAGCGGCCGTGATCATTTCGATCACTTCGCGGCGCATGCTCTTTGAGAGGGCCGCCAGTTGGTCCACGTTGCTCGTGGTCTGCATGTTTCTCTACTCTAGCATTCGTTAAACTAAGCGAATGTCACTCGTCGGGCAGCTCGAAGAGTACAAGGGACAATTCGGCGCAATGCCCGGGCGTGAGGTGACAACGCTGCTCCGGCGCATCGCCCGAACGCGGTTTCGCGATCCCGAGGAACTGATTCGATTTCATGAGACGGCGATGTTCCTAAGGGCCTATCCGCAGAATTCCCGCGTCTTGCACCTCGCAGACCAGATTTTGTTCTCTTTCGGCGAGCGCATGCGCGGGATGCCGCGACAGGAGTTCGAATATGCCGAAATTTCGGGAATCGCAGGCACGGCTTTAACCACCAACTTTAGTTATCCTTTTGCACGAAGTTTGGCCGCACGTCATGGACGCTCGGTGAGAATCGATTGGGACCAATACCAGCATGCGGATCGCCTGGGCCCCATTCTTGCCCGTCTGATTCCGCAGTCCTTCGAGGACTGGGCGGTTGCGCCGCATCCGGATTGGCGGCGGTGGTACGAAAAAGCTGGCGGCACTGTGCCATGGCTTCTTAAAGGTGTCACGCCCGAAGTGTATGACTTGCTGGAGCTGCCGCTTCGCTGGGAGATGGGCAATTCGGAAGCGTCCCGCTCGCGTGCGCGCATACCATGCAAGAAGATCTTCTATCACCAAGGACCGTTCCTCTCCCGCAAGGACGTTTCCATTGAAATTGAGTTGGCAACACCCAAGATCGCCGCATCCCGGTTATCGCGGCGGAAGGCGCAAAACATTGTGGATGTCATCGTGGACGCCTCCGCCGTGCGCTATCGCGAATTGTATGGGTTCCTTTACCCGGATACCGCTAATGTGTTTCACGCCGATCTCGGCCGCGGCATAAATTTTTACTTCTTCGGCGTGGCACGAAAGTGGCGGCTTCGCCAACGCGAGTACTGTGCAGGAATGTATTTCAAGAACGGCGTTCCGATCGGTTATGTGGAAGTGCTATGGGCCCACCGGAAAAAACGCGTCCGCATGGAAGTGGGTTTCAATCTGTACTATACGTTTCGCCAGGGCGAAACGGCGTGGCTCTACGCGCGGCTGCTCAAGTTATTCCACGACCGCTTCCGCGTGACGTCGTTTGTCATCGATCCCTATCAGCTAGGACATGAAAACGAGGAAGCCATCGAGTCCGGCTCCTTTTGGTTCTATTACAAGCTGGGTTTCCGTCCGGAATCGCCCGCAGTAGCGCGCTTGGCCGAACGGGAACAGCAACGAATTGCGGCGCATCCGGAGCATCGGACGCTGCCCGCAATGTTACGGAAACTGGCGGCAGCTCCGATGGTCTATAACTGCGGATGACGGACCGGCCAAGACATCGCGTCTTCCATTGCGGCGGCGGCGCGCAGGAGCAGATCTTCCTGCCGGGTGGCGGCGATGATTTGCAGGCCGATGGGCAACCCGCTCCGGCTGAATCCGCAGGGAATCGAGATCGCAGGTAAGCCCAGTGCGTTCATCACGCGTGTGAAGCGCGTCACCGCGGTGCGGACTTCCTCGATCACTCCGCAAATCTTCACCGTAGTTTGACCGATCCGGGGCGCGGTAATAGGCGTGGCTGGCGTGAAGACGCAGTCTACCCGCTCGAAAAGTCTAGCGAAATCTCGTCCAATTCGGCGGCGGGTGCGCCGGGCTTCGATATAGTCGATGCCGGCAATGTTCTTGCCCTGATCGAGCAGCGCCAGCACATCGGCGCCGAAATCTGAGCGGCGATCAAGATACGGGCGGAGCGCGGCGGCGGCTTCGACCAGCAGGCAGGTGGCGGCGGCCCCACGTAAGGTCTCCATATCGGGCACTTCGATTTCGACGACTCGTCCGCCCGCTTCGGCGGCGAGCCGGAATGCAGCGTTGATCGCGGCTTCCACTTCCGGGTCCACGCAATCCAGGAAAAAGTTTTTGGGCCGGCCTATGCGAAGACCCCCAAGATCCGCATTGGCAGGCGGCACGTAGCCGGTAGAATCATCCACCATCGCTTGGAATGCGATGGCGGCATCGCGGACGCTTCCGGTCAGGGGTCCCACGTGATCCTGCGAAAAACCGAGCGGCAGCACTCCGCGGATATCGACTCGTCCGAAAGTCGGCTTCAGACCCACGACGCCGCAGAAGGACGCGGGCACGCGAATAGAGCCGCCAGTGTCAGTTCCGGTGGCGAAGGACACCAATCCGGCTGCCACGGCCACCGCCGATCCGCCGCTCGATCCGCCGGGAATGCGCGCGAGGTCCCAGGGATTGTGGATGGTTCCAAAATGCGGGTTGTTGGACGTAATTCCGTAAGCCAGTTCGTGCAAACCGGTCTTGCCGAGAGAAACTGCGCCCGCCTGGTGCAGCTTGATCACGATAGCGGCGTCCCGCCGCGGAATGTAATCGGCGAAGATTTTCGAGCCGGCTGTGGTGCGCACCCCCTTCGTCCGCATCAGATCTTTATGGGCGATAGGAATGCCATGCAACGGGCCGCGGTCGAAGCCACGGGCCAGTTCGCGGTCGCGCTCGTCCGCCTCGGCCAGCGCCGTCTCGGCAGTCACGGTGATGAACGAGTTTAGTTTGGGATCGATGCGCTCGATCCGGCTTAGCGACCGCTCTACCAATTCTCGCGACGACACTTTGCGGGCTCGCAGATCCGCCGCCTGACTCTGAAGATCATCCATCTGGATACAGTTTAAACTGGACCTATGGAGCCCCTCACCCGCCTCAGCGACGAAGAGGAGCTATTCCAGTCGACAGTAGGCCAGTTCGCACGCGAAAGGCTGGCGCCGCATGTTCGGCAGATGGATGAAACCGGCGTCTTTCGCAAGGATTTGCTGGGCGAACTCTTCGATCTCGGCCTGATGGCCGTAGATGTTCCCGAAGACTACGGCGGCCAGGGCGGCAGCTTCTTCCAGACCATTCTGGCGATCGAGGAACTGGCGAAAGTGGACCCGTCCGCTTCGGTAATCGTCGACGTGCATAACACGCTCTGCAATTCGGCCTTGCAGCGTTGGGGAACGGAACAGCAGAAGCGCCTCTACCTGCCCCGGCTCGCACGGGATATGGTGGGCGCCTATGCGCTTTCAGAAGCCGGATCGGGATCGGACGCCTTTGCGCTCTCAACGCGCGCCATTGCAGAGAACGGCAATTTCCGGCTCACCGGACGCAAATTATGGATCACCAACGCAGCCGAGGCCGGCTTGTTCCTGGTCTTCGCCAATGCCGACCCGGCCGAGGGCTATCGCGGCATCACAGCTTTTCTGGTGGAGCGCGGCGCGCCCGGGCTCCAGGTTGGAAAGAAGGAAGACAAGCTCGGCATCCGCGCCTCGTCCACCTGTGAAGTAATTCTGGACGATTGCCCCGTGACGAAAGAGAACGTTTTGGGTGAAGTGGGTAAGGGCTACAAGGTAGCGATTGAAACTTTGAACGAAGGGCGCATCGGAATCGCCGCGCAGATGACGGGCCTGGCGGAGGGAGCGCTCGATCACGCGCTCGCCTACTCCAAACAGCGCAAGCAGTTCGGCAAGCCCATTGCGGAGTACCAGGGCGTCCAGTTCGATTTGGCCGAAATGGCGGTAGATGTCGAAGCCGCGCGCCTGATGACGTATAACGCCGCGCGCCTCCGCGATGCGGGTCTGCCGTTTGTGACGGAAGCGGCCATGGCCAAGTATTTCGCGTCGCAAGTGGGGGAGCGAGTCGCTTCGAAGGCGGTGGAGGTGTTCGGCGGCGTCGGATTCACCAAGGACTATCCAGTCGAAAAGCTGTACCGGGACGCGAAGATCGGACGGATTTACGAGGGCACCAGCAACATGCAGCGGCTTACCATCGCGAAAAAGATTTTAGGATGAGGAATTGCCGTCAGCCTGCCGATTCAAGGCCCACATGAAAGCTGCTACGGGTGGGAACGCAGCAAAATACCTTCCACACCGAAAATTCTCCTGCCACGTCAAGTTCGACAACGGTTCCGACGGCCAGGTAGCGCTGGACCCGTAACATGACCCCCTTGGCGGAGCACTCCACGATCTGCGCGACGCTTGACGGAGATGCCGGCGACAGATCCTGAGCTTTCACCTTGGCAAAGTCGCCCACGGCGAGGCCCTGCCGGCCGGCGGAACTGGGCTGAGAAATACTGTTCACGTAAAAAGTATAAAAGACGCCGTCGTTTTTAGCCGTCCTTACTTTACGTTATTTGGCAGCGCTTTCTTACTTAGTACACGCGCGCCGGCGGTACGGGGTAGCAAGCAGCGGCCTCCCTCGAAACAGTACAACGGCTCTATTGATCACACGGTTTGCGCCCGCTTTAATAGTCTTTAGCCTATGCATGAAACCATTTTGATTGCCGACGTTGACGCAGAAGTCCGGGGAATCCTGCGGGACGCGCTCGAGCGGGCCGGCTATGTGACGGTCGAAGCGGCCGACGGCAATGAAGCCTTGACGGCCCTTCGGACTATGCAATTCGACCTGCTGATCACCGACATTGCGATGCCCGAGCGCGATGGCCTGGAGATGATGGAGGCCTTGCGGCACGAGCGGAATTCGCCCAAGGTGATCGCCATGTCGGGCGCCTGGGAGGGAGTCTGTTTTCCCGCAGCGACGAAACTAGGCGCCCAAGCATTGCTGCCGAAACCGTGTAAAAACCGCGCCCTGCTCGATACCGTACGCGCGGTTCTCGACAGCAACTCCGCCGTGCCCGCATAGCGCGGAGCCACTGCCTTAAGCCAGGGCCGCGTTCAGAATTTCCTGGATAAGCGTGTCATAAGTAATGCCGGCATTGGCAGCGGATTGGGCGAAATCCTCATCTTCCGCGAGCGAGGGATTAGGATTGGCTTCGATGACGAATACGTCGCCCTTGGGCGAAAGGCGGACGTCGATGCGCCCGAAGCCGCGGATGTTAAGCAGGCGGTAAACCTTTTTGGCAAGTTGCCCCAGACGTTCGGGCATGCGGTCGGGCAGAGGTTTGGCAGGTCCGTTCGTGATCCCCCACTTCTTGCGGTATTTTTCGTTCCACTTGGCATGGTAAGTGGCGAACTTGGGAGTGTCTTCCGGCACCTGCTCGAAGAAAATCTCGCGCGGCGGGAAGACCGTGAGGCGGTGGTTTCCCAGAACACTGAGGTACAGCTCGCGGCCTTCAATGTATTCCTCAATTAAGACGTCGCAGTTGAACTTCTGGTGAATATAGCGCATGCGTTCGAGCGCTTCGGCCTCGTCGCGGGCAAAGGACGCTTTGCTGATGCCGTCGGACGATTCCTCACCTACCGGCTTGACGAAAGCCGGGTAGTTGAAGCGGCTGAGATGACGTAACGGATGACTCTGGCGCGAGACCACGAAATTAGGCGAGTGGACCCGATGGTAGGCCAGCACTTTCTTGGCGAGAGCCTTGTCCTTACAAAGAAGCAAGGCGTCGGGACCGGCGCCGGTATAGCGTACCTTCATGAGATCGAGCAGCGCTGGGATGTTAGGTTCATGCGAGCGGTCATGATGGAACGATTCTGAGAGATTGAAGACCAGATCGGGGGCATAAGCCGTCAGCTTTTCTACGATGGCGGGAACGTTGTCGAATACGGCGAGAGTTTCCACATCATGACCCAGGCGCGTGAGACATTCGAGAACCGAAGCCTCGGTGGGTTTGTCTTGTTCTTTGAGCGACTCGGGCGAAAAATCCTGACTGGGATCTACGGCGTGCGCGAGGTCGAAGAGAGCGAGAATTTTCATGCTAGACGGACCTTTTGAAGCGTCCCGTATAAAGATGATTGGTGACCAGCGCAGCCAGGTAAGAGGCGATGTCGAAGTAGAGCCGCGCGGGTTCGGCGGGCACTTTCAATTTCAGTTCCTGGCAGCGCAGGATGAGCTTCTGGACCAGCATGCTGACGGTGTACTTACGCTGGCCGGTCCACTGCACGATGGAGGGAATGAGAGCCGCGCGATGCTGGCGCATGAAGCGCTCCGCGGATTCCCCGCCCGGTTCGCCATTCCCGAAAATGGAGCGGAGATCCGCGTCGTAGAAATCCGGAAAATCCTCAGCGTAGAGCTTGCGCCTGCTGGCATAGTGGCGAGATAAAGTGGTGCGCAGCTTGCGTGCGTCCGAGATGCGGCGGCCGCGCTTGACCACGGGCTTGCTGGCCGCGATCTCCCCCATGAGCGCATCCACGAATTCCAGTTTTTCGAGCGCCTTCCAGCCGCGGTAACGCTGGCGCCAGTCCTCGGGCGGCGAGGAGAGCCACACCGCGAAAGTCTCCGCAAAGTCTTCATCGGGGTGGGCCTGCGCGTACCAGTTGGGTAAGTGGCGGACGAAGCTGCGGCTGTAGGGACGCGGCGTGTAAGTTTCGGGCGCATACTCGGCCTCGGGGCTTCCAAAGACGCCCTGCCAGTCCTTGCGCGAAGAGAACTTATACGCGTGATCGATGGCATGGCCGCACTCATGGCGCAGCAGCATCTGGCACCATTCAGCCGTGCCGCCTTCGACTTCAAGCATCTGCCGCAGCTCCAGAGCTTTGAGACGAGGATGCGCCAGATAGAACGGGATAGCGATCGCGGGGGAGCCTTCAGGAGAGAACCACTCGTCTCCCAGATAACAATCGGGACGCAGAGTTACGCCGCGCGCGGCAAGGTCTTCGCAAAACTGGCCAATGCGAGGCTCAAGTTCGGAACCCTCGATCTGGAGACCCAGATCGCAGATGCGCACGGCGAGCAATTCTTCATCCTTTAGCGCGACCCACGCCGGGGGAGCCGGGGGAACAGCGGCCGGCGGCGCGACTGCTGGCGTCTCCGCCGCAAGTTCCATTTCTTTATCCTAACGTTGCGCTGGGAGCGGCGGAATAATCCACTTCGAACATGCGGTAAATAGCCTCGCTCATGCCGCAACGAAGGTAAGCCGCTTCGGCGCGTTGGTTGTGAGTTTCGACATAGAGCCGCAGTCCGCAGACCTGGCCGCTCGCGCGAGCCATGGCGTCGACGCGCGAGTAGAGTGCCTTGAAGACGCCACGGCCGCGCAGCTCGGGAAGGGTGTAGACGCTCTGGATCCACCAGAACACGCCGTTGCGCCAGTCCGACCACTCGTAGGTAATCATCATCTGCCCCGCGGATTGGCCATCGAGGTCAGCTATCAAGTAAAATCCGCGCGCGGGGTCGCTAAAGACGGCGCGCACTCCGGCCCGCAGGATAGCAGGGTCCAGCGTGCGGCCTTCCGTTTCGAGTGCCATTCGCGCGTTGCCTTCGGCAATAAATTCGGCGTCTCTAGATGTCGCTTGGCGAACAGTGATTTCACCCATGTTCTCGACTTATAGCAAAACCTGAATCCCATGTGTTACGGCTACCCGGCTGATATTATCGAAATAACAATGCCTAAACATGGTCTCGCGCTTCTCTTCGGCCTGGCTCCGTGGTTTATGTCGGCTGCTCCGCCGATCCAGCTTTCGGTCGATGCGAGCGATATTGCGCGCCGCATTGTGCACGCCCGTGAAACGATGTCGGTTTCCCCGGGCACGTTGCGTCTGGCTTATCCAAAGTGGATACCGGGCGAGCATGCCCCAAGCGGTCCCGTAACCGATGTGGTCGGGTTAAAAATTACGGGCGGCGGTAAGACGCTGGTCTGGCGCCGTGATCCGGTGGAGTTGTATATTATCGCCGTGGATGTGCCGCCAGGCGTCACTTCCATCGAGGTGTCGTTCGATTTTCTCTCGCCCGCGGACGTGGCGGGCGGTTTCAGCTCCGGCTCGTCGGCCACTTCGCAACTTGGCATGATGAGCTGGAATCAGGTGCTGATGTATCCGGCGGGTACTCCCTCGGACCAACTGGATCTGCAGCCCACGCTGAAAGTTCCACGGGGATGGCGATACGGCACCGCACTGCCCATTGCCCGCGAATCCGGTGAAACCATCGAGTTCCAGCCCGCTTCGCTGACCACGGTGGTGGATTCGCCGGTGCTGATGGGCGCCAATTTCAAGACTATTGACCTGTCGCCCGGACAATCGCCGCCGCACTACCTGAACATCGCAGCCGACAGCCCAGCCGCGCTGGAAGCTTCGCAGGATAAGATCGACAAATTGATAAATCTGGTGAAGGAGAGTGGTTCCATGTATGGGTCGCGGCATTATCGCGACTATCATTTTCTGCTGACGCTGAGCGATCGCGTGGCGCATTTTGGGCTGGAGCATCATGAGTCGAGCGACGATCGCATCGCTGAGAAAGCCCTCACCGACGATACTTTGTGGCGCGCCCAGGGCGCATTAATGCCGCATGAAATGACGCATTCCTGGAACGGCAAATTCCGTCGCCCGGCGGGCCTCGCGACCGGCGACTTTGAAAAGCCGATGGATGGCGCGCTGTTGTGGGTCTACGAAGGGCTCACGAATTATCTGGGCGAAGTGCTGGCAGCGCGGAGCGGCATTTGGACCGCCGAACAATACCGGCAGAATCTAGCCGACGAAGCTGCTGCGCTGGACGACACGCCGGGCCGTAACTGGCGTCCGCTCTCCGATACGGCAACCGCCGCGCAACTGCTCTATGGGAGCCGCGCGGACGGAGAGAGTTCCCGCCGCAGCGTGGACTATTATCCGGAAGGCTCGCTGATCTGGCTGGAAGCGGATACTTTGATTCGCCGCGAGAGCCGGGGCCAGCGCTCGCTCGATACTTTCATTCAGAGCTTTTACGGCGGGCCTGGCGGCAAGCCGGACCTGAAGCCTTACACCGCGGATGAGCTTTATGCAGCGCTCAATGCCGTCCAACCCTACGACTGGCGCGGCTTCTTCGAGCAGCGGATTTATAAGATCCAGACGCGCGCTCCACTGGGCGGTATCGCCGCAGGCGGGTGGCGGCTGGTTTTTAAGAATCAGCCGTCGGAAATGTTCAAGTCTGGCGAGACCGCCCACAAGGGCGTCAATGTTCGCTACTCCGCGGGACTGGTGTTGAGTGATCAGGGCGATGTTCTTGACGTCATCCCCGGCAGCCCTGCCGACCGCAGCGGGATGGTCGCCGGCGCCAAAGTGCTGGCCGCGAACGGGCGCCAGTTCTCGGCCGAAACGATCCGCGCAGCCATCAAGGATGCGAAAGGGGGCGCCACGCCTATCGAACTGATCACCAAAGATGGGGATATTTACAAGACTTTTAGGCTCGATTGCTACACAGGCGAACGCTACCCGGATCTGGAGCGCGATGCGACGCAGCCGGACTTGCTTAGCGACATCGCCCGCGCCCACGCGAAGTAGCGCCTCACAGCGAAGGTCGCCCTTGACATACGGACACAAGTGTCCGAGTATCAATCAATGAGAGGGGTGGAGTTCCTTCGGAAGGTGAAACGAATGGGAGAGAGCCGCGGAATTAGCGTGAGGTTTGAAACCAAGCGCGGCAAAGGAAGCCACGGCACACTCTATTTCGGAATCTCTAGGACCATTCTCCAGGATCTGAAGAAAGAACTGCCGCCTGGTACCCTTCACGCGATGTTACGGCAGCTAGGCCTCACCATTAAGGACTTCGAATAGGGGAATCCATGCAAAGTTTTGTTTATCCAGCGAAATTGACTCCCGAAAAGGGAGGCGGTTTCACCGTGCAGTTTCCGGACCTGCCCGAAGCGATCACGAGCGGCAAGAACCGCGCGGATGCCCTGCTTCAGGCGGCCGATTGTCTCGAAGAGGCAGTCGCGGGGAGAATCGCGGATGGACTCGATGTGCCAGTGCCTAGAGTGGCCCGCCGGAAACACATCCAGGTGACGCTGCCCGCGCCGATGGCGGCCAAGGCGGCCCTGTACCTCGCCATCCAGGAGGCCGGGTTAACCAATAGCGAACTCGGGCGTAAATTAGGACTCGACGAGAAGGAGATTCGCCGCATACTCGATCCGCGCCACGCCACCAGGCTAGCGAGGATTCAGACCGTACTCGATTTCCTAGGAAAGCGGCTGGTGGTGTCCCTGGAAAGCAGCGCGAAAGTGGCGTGAAGTCGCCATTTAAGCGTAAATGCCCGGCGCCTCGTGGCCGATGGTTTGTACGTACTCTATGTACGAACCCGGATAGACGCGTGGATCGCGTTCGGTGCCGCTTTCGCCGCCTAATTCCAGGACTCTTGAGCCGAGGCCGCGCAGGAACATGCGGTCGTGCGAGACGAAAATCATGGTGCCCTCGAATTGCTTCAGCGCCTCCACCAGCATCTCTTTCGTAGCCAGGTCCAGGTGATTGGTAGGTTCGTCGAGCACCAGGAAGTTGGGCGGATTATAGAGCAGACGGGCCATCGCGAGACGCGATTTTTCCCCGCCGGAAAGCGCGCGAATCTTTTTATCCACGTCGTCGCCCGAAAACTGGAACGCGCCGGCGAGCGTCCGCAGGGAGCCCAGCCCGTCTTGCGGGAAATCCAACTGTAGCTGCTCGATGACGGTTAGATCCGGATCGAGCACATCCAGCGACTGCTGCGCAAAGTACCCCATATTCAAGCTGGCACCCAGGCGCACGTTGCCTGAGTCAGGCGCGCTCGCGCCCGCAATCATCTTGAGTAGAGTGGTCTTCCCCGCCCCGTTGCGTCCCATCACGGCCCAACGCTCACCGCGCCGGATAGTAAGATCGAACCCGTCGTAAATCACGCGCGCCCCGTAACGCTTGTGTAGATTTTCAATCACCGCTACCTGGTCGCCCGAGCGCGGCGGAACGCGAAATTCGAACTTCACTACCTGGCGTCGCTTCGGCAGCTCAATCTTCTCTATTTTGTCGAGCGCCTTGATGCGGCTCTGCACCTGCGCCGCTTTGGCCGCGTGCGTTCGGAAGCGGTCGATAAAGCGCTGCTCCTTGGCCAGCATGGACTGCTGGCGCGCGAACGCGGCCTGTTGATTGGTTTCGCGGATGGCGCGCTCGCGCTCATAGAAATCGTAATTGCCCGAGTAGACGATGATCTCGCCGGCGTCGATCTCTGCGATCTTCGAGACGATGCGGTTCATGAACTCGCGATCATGCGAAGTCATCAGCAGTGCGCCAGGGTACGACTTGAGAAATTGCTCCAGCCAGATGATGGATTCGAGATCAAGATGGTTGGTAGGCTCATCCATCAGCAGCACGTCCGGCCGCCCCAGCAGCACGCGGGCCAGGGCCACGCGCATTTTCCATCCACCGGATAGAGCGCCGACGTCGCCGTCAATCTGGTCTTCAGCAAATCCCAGGCCGTGCAGAACCTCGCGGGCTTGCGCTTCCAGGGTATAGCCGCCTAAGTGCTCGTACTCCTCCTGCACTTCGCCGAAGCGGGCGAGCGTGCGATCCATGTGAGAGGCTTGCGCCGGATCTTCCATCGCGTGCTGGAGGGCTTCGAGCTCGTGGTGCAGATCGCCCGCGCGGCCGCTGCCGGCGATGGCTTGATCCAAAACCGAGCGCCCCTGCATTTCTTCCACATCCTGGCGAAAATACCCGATGGTCAGCTTCCTCGGAACCGAGACGGACCCTTCGTCAGGCTCCTCTTCGCCCACCACCATGCGGAACAGGGTAGTCTTGCCCGACCCGTTGGGTCCCACCAGACCGACCTTCTCGCCAGGATTCAATTGGAAAGAGGCTTCGACGAAGACTAGCTGCTTACCGTACTGCTTATTGATATTCGAAAAAGAAACCATAAAAGGGGCGGAAATACCACGTTAGCAGAGGTCTCCAAATCGGCCCGGACAAACTCTTCACGATTTCTCCACGCGTTCTTCACGAAATCGGGCCCCCCTCCGATGCATGATCATAATCACAGGAAGCGAGGTTCGACTTATGGCTACCCTAGAATGTGAAACCGCTCCAGCAACCAGATTGTGGCCGGAGTACCGGCGCGCGTTTGAAGAGTTTTCCAGGAAAGCGCGCTACATACAGAAGCTGCAATCCCTCCATCCTCAACCGGAGAACCTGTCTCTGGCGGCGCTTGAACTTGAACAGGCACGGATCGCTTACAACTGCCGGCGGGATGCTTTAGTTCAACAATTTCTGATTCGAGAACCGGCAAAATGGCTGCGGCCGCCGAATCCGGCCCGTTTAGCTGTTACTCAATAATATGCCGGTCGCATTCCGCTATGGCGGATTCAGCCTGCTTCAAACGCCGCGCCGCTTCCGCCGTCGGAGGCTGCCAGTGTTTCCAGCGAGCCAGATTTTTCTGGAAGAGCAGCCGCGCCCATCCGTAGTGGCGGTTGGCGAGCAGCATACGGCCGTATAGATCGTCCAGATCGGAGGCTGCTTCCGTAGCTTCGAGCGTGGGCCTCGGTACGGAAAGCAGGCGTTTCATCAAAGGTTGTCCCTTTTCGATCAGAGCGGCCGCCTGGTCGGATTTTCCGCTTTCAAAATCGCTCACGGCCTCCCGGTTCATCCCCGCCAGTTCTTCCACCGTCTGGTTATACCAAGCCTCCTGAACGGCATCGATCCGCGGCCGGGGAACCGGCTCGCATGCGGTGAGAAGCGCAGCGGCGAGAATAGCAAAAAGTCGCACTAACTATAAGGATATCCAAGGCACTCTTGCTAGCATGGGCTGATGCCCAAGCTTTTAGAATTTGAAAACGTTTCGGTCGAGCGCGAAGGGACCATGGCGCTGCGAAACGTCACCTTTTCTATCGACGCCGGCGAGCACGTCGCCATCCTGGGCCCGAACGGAAGCGGAAAGTCGACGCTGCTCAAAACGGTGACCCGCGAATGCTACCCGCGCTATCCGCTCGAAAGCAGCATGCGCATCTGGGGCGAAGAGGTCTGGACGCTATTCGAATTGCGTGCTACCCTGGGCATCGTGACCAACGATCTGGTGGCCACTTGCACCAAGCCTTACTCGGCACTCGAAACGGTCCTCAGCGCATTTTTCGGATCCATCGGCATCTGGCCCAACCACCGTGTGACCAGCGCGATGGAGCGAAAAGCGCGGGAGGTACTGGAATTTTTCGAAGTCAGCCATCTGGCCGAGCGCCTGATGACGGAGTTGTCGAGCGGTGAAGCGCGCCGTGTCGTCTTCGCGCGCGCGCTGGCGCACGATCCCAAGGCGCTGGTGTTGGATGAACCGAGCAACAGTCTCGACGTGCGGGCGCAGCGCGAGGTGCGAGATGCCATGCGGAAACTGGCGCAAAACGGCGTAACGGTGATTGTAGTCACGCATCACCTGCCCGATATCATCCCCGAGATCGAGCGAGTAGTGGCGCTAAAAGGCGGGCGAATTTTCTTCGACGGAAAAAAAGAAACGTTGCTTACCGCAGCAAAAATGCAAGAGTTATTTGAAACGCCGGTCCAGCTTGAGGTGGGCCTGGGAAGTTACAACATGGGTCTGGCGGACGGATGAATGGGATCGCAGCCTTGCAGCGACGATCCCAGCCGAGTGAATTAACGGCGGAAGTGCCCGCGGCCACCATAAAAACGGCCGCCGTAGTAACCGCCGAAGCCAATTCCAATGGTCGGTCCGTAATACGGATAGCCATACCCATAGTAGGGACCCCACGGTCCATAAACTCCGTACCCGCCGCCATAATAAGGACGCGGCTGGCGTCCGTTTTGATAGCGCGGCTGGTCGGAAGGCTGTTGATAATCGCCCGGGCCGACGTAACGAAAGGCCTGCGGCGCACGCTCGGTGGAAATCAAGACAGGATTCTCCACCCGAAAAGTCAAAACCTGCTCCGGATGAATCACGGTCGGGTTGCCGCGGGTCAGGAGTACTCCGATGATGCCGGCCGCCGCGCCGACTCCCGCACCAATGGCCGCACCCTCGCCCACCTCATGTCTCCCGGCTGCTCCAGCGCCGATGATGGCGCCGATACCAGTGGCGGCTCCAATACCGACCGCGTCACGACCCTCAGACGTAGATCCGTTCCGCGTGACCAGTTGCGTCCGAACCGGAACTTGGCCGCCATCGATCAGGGTGAGATCGGTCAGCTCAATGCCCAGGCGGGAAGTGCCCTGGACGCGTCCGGCTTTCTGAGCCTCTGAAACTCGTCCCTCGATCACTTGGCCGCGGTCCGCGACAATCACCCCGTTGACAACGATGGGTTTGACCAGCGTGGCCGAAAAGGCATCACCTGGATGGTTATGATCCGAAGAAATCGGTTGATTAATGCGCACCATGAGAAATGTCCCAGGTGCAATCGTAAGTTGCGGCGGAATGTTCGCGGCGGGCGGGGGCGGGCCGTATCGACGGTCGTCCCGGGCGTCGCGGGGATCGCGCTGGTTGTCGCCAACGCGTCGCCAGCCGTCGTTATTCTGCAGTCCAGGCCCAGCTCCGTTAGGACCTGCTTCGTCCTGCGCCGAAAATTGTGGAAGCGGCGCGGGCGCGTCATCCTGCGCCAAAACCAGTCCCGATGCCGCGATAAAACTTACTAGGAGTCCAACTTTTACCGTACGATTCGTACTCATAAGATCCTCTTGTCCATTGTTGTACGCATCCCAAGTACCAAAGAAACAAGCGATGCAAGTTTAAGAAAAGTCGACACAGGAAGCCCTCCGCCTTGCTCAAAACCACCGTGGGCGGTGGTTTTCAACCAACCTGGCGTTCGTGGACTCAAGCGTGCTAACGTAGTCCCAACCATGTGGAATAAAGAACAGCAGCCTTCTCAACCAACTCCTCAACCCGCGGCCGGAATCCCACCGTCGGTCGCCACATCATCGCCTACCAGCCAAACCGGAGGCGTGACCCTAGTCGGCGAAACTCTCCGCATTCAAGGCACCATGACCAGTAAGGAAGAAGTCGTGGTTCACGGAGAACTGAGCGGTCAATTGGAACTGAATCACCGTCTGACCATTGGCGCCAAAGGCAAGGTAGAAGCGGGCGTCAAGGCAAAAGAAGTCATCATAGCGGGCTCCGTAAAAGGGAACGTCGATGCGTCGGAACGAATTACCCTGCGCTCCGGGGCCAACCTGGTGGGTGATGTGAAAACGGCCGGCATCGTGATTGAAGACGGGGCGTACTTTAAGGGCGGCATTGATATCACGCGGCCCGTCACCCCCCGCTAGGCGATTTACAGTATAAAATATAGGTAACCACTGAACTCGTGGTTACGCCGTTTCGATAGCGTTCTCCGTTTCGAGCGCCGGGTGTTTGTTAAACTAAAAGTACCCCCCGTCGGTCGATATGCCCCCTGCTTCTAAGCTACGAGTAACGTTCATCGATTGGCTACGCGGACTTGCGGCCGTAATCATGCTGCAAGGGCACACCTTCGATGCCTTTCTACGCCCTGGGGATCGTAGCGGCGCCTGGTTTACTTACTCGCAGTTCTTCGGCGGCGAAGCTGCGGCCATATTCCTGTTTCTAACCGGAGCCACCTACGGCATGGGCATGAACCGGCGGGAGCACATGCCTCCAGGAGCCCGGGTTCTGCAGGCGCTGAAGAGAGCGCGTTTCTTGTTTATTCTGGCCGTTCTGTTCCGGCTGCAAGGCTGGATTTTCGCCTGGGGGACCAGTCCATGGAAGGACTTGTTGAAGGTGGACATCCTCAACGTAATGGGAGCAACGGCCGCGCTGCTCTCGCTGCTGGCACTCTTGAGCGGTCGCGATCGCGTGCGCTGGGCCGTGCTGGCAGGGACGGCGATTGCAGTCCTCTCCCCCGTGATGTCGGCGCTCGACCTCAAAGCGATCCCCGCCCCGGTCCGCGATTATTTGGTGCCCAGCGGAGATATGTTCAGCATTTTTCCGTGGGGCGCGTTCCTGGCGTTCGGTGTAGGCGTGGGCAGCATGATCCCGCTGATCGATCGCGGCGGTTGGAATCGAGTGATGCAGTGGTCCGGCGTATTGGGCTTGGGCCTGCTGTTCGGCGGCCGCTATTTTGGCGATCTTCCTTTTACCATCTATTCCCACTCTGATTTCTGGCTGAACAGTCCAGCTTTAGTGGCATGCAAGTTGGGAGTCGCCCTTCTTCTCGGCGCGTTTGCATACCTGTGGTGTGAATACCTGGCCCCCGGCGATTGGAGTTGGGTCCGGCAACTGGGCACCACCTCTCTGCTGGTGTATTGGGTGCATGTGGATTTGGAATACGGCCCCTTTTTCGCGAAGTTCCGGCAGAACCTAAGTGTGCCCGCAGTCCTGCTGAGTGCGGCTGCGATGATCATAGGCATGGTGGCGCTGAGCGTCGCTTTCAAGCGCGGGCGGGCCTGGCTGCAACCGAGTGTGGAACTAACGCCGGTGGTGGAGTTGCCCATGCGCACCGAAGCGCAGCGGCGCAGGGCCTAGAGCGGTTCTTCTCCGCGGAAAGTACCAGGACTAAACGCGAGCGCTGGCGGGCGATTGACCGTAAGATAGGCTCCTGGTTGCGAGCGCCAACACTACAATCCAATTAGTGCAATGTCCTGCTCCGAAGGACGTTGGCATTCAAAAGAGGGGCGCCTGGGACTGTCACCGGGACGCCCCCGGATCTTTCGCGTAATACCCAACCGCTTCCAACCTGATTTCGAGCGTCGTATACTAAAAAGCAAGTTTATGCGCTACCTCATCATTGGTTATCTCCTAGCATCGGCATCGTTTGGACAAAGCGTCGGCCAAAGCGATCGCGGCGCGATCTCGGGCACGGTGAAGGACCCGCTCGGGCACCCGGTCGCGAACGCCCCCATACAGGCCAAAAACGCCGCCACCGGGAGTGTTTCGAAAGCAGTAAGCGACAAGACCGGAAGATACACCCTGGCGGATGTTCCAACGGGCGCCTACGAAATTTCCGTAGCGCTGCAGGGAGTGAAACCGTTTGAGCAAAAGGGAGTGATGGTCGCCGCCGCTAAAACGCTGGACCTGAACATCAAGCTGGAGGAAGGCACTCAGTTGAGCACGCTCGGTGAAGACTCGCTGGCAATTATGGCGGATCGCAAACGGCACAACCCGCCCACCGGCCCCACGCCAAGGACGGTCGAAGGCAAGCCGGATCTTTCAGGGGTCTGGTGGTCGCCGGTAACTGTCGAACCGGGCACAGCGGAGTGGTTGCCGGGCGCGCAAGCCATCGCCAAGAAACGGCTCGAAAACAATGCCATCGACAGCCCGCAAGCTCATTGCCTGCCGTCGCCGGTGGTGCGCCTGGGTCCGCTGTTCGAATTGGCACAGACGCGGCAATTTGTAGTCGTGATTTCCGATGATGAGAGCCCCGGTTTCCATCAGATTCATCTCGACCGCGCTACGCATCTCAAAGAGCCTGACCCCGACCTGTGGTACGGCGACTCGATCGGCCACTGGGAAAATGACACGCTGGTCGTCGACCGCGTTACTTTCAACGAAGGCGTGTGGATGGATCAACCCGCGCATCCGCACTCGGATAAGCTGCATGTGATCGAGCGCTACCGCCGGCCGGACCTGGGTCACCTGGAAAAAGAAGTGACCGTAGACGACCCGGGTGTGCTCGCCAAGCCGTGGACCTTCAAGCAGGTGGCGGACTTGGCCGCCGGCGAGGAAATCCGCGAGTTTATCTGCGCCGAGAACAACCGCGACTTGGTCCACATGGTGGGCAAGTAGCGCCTTACTCTCGACCATTCCAGTAGCGCGCATTTGATACGCTTGGTTCGACAGCAATGATGCCGACCAAGGCGTGGATATCGGCCGCAAGCGTACTGATGTTCTTCGGCAGCTTGCACGCTTTTCAGCGGCCTTTTCGCGAGTATCCCGGCATCGAATACAATGATTTCCCGCTGCCGGCCGACTGGCAGCGCCCCGCCGAGTTCATGTTCGCCCGGCTGATGTATCCGCCCTTCCGCGGCCGGGGCGCCTTCGGTTATGACGGCCTCGCCGCCCACGGTTGGCAAAAAGGCCTCTCCATCTGGACCCAGGATTATCCCCGCGCCGATCGCCACTTCTTGCAGGCCGTTCGCCGCTTGACCCGCATCGACAGCCGCTCCGTCGAACAGCCCGTAAATCTGGACGACGGCGATGACGTTTACAACTATCCATTCCTTTACGCCGTCCAGGTTGGCCAATGGAATCTAACTAACTCTCAGGCCGCCAAACTGCGCGATTTCATCCTGCGCGGCGGATTCTTCATGGGCGACGATTTCTGGGGCACGTACCAGTGGGAAACTTTCTCGGCCAGCATGAACCGCGTATTTCCGGAATCGAAGCCGGTCGATCTGAACGACGACTCCCCGATTTTTCACACGGTTTACGATTTAGAGAACCGCTATCAGGTGCCCGGCGCGCGATATTTGTACACCGGGTCGTATGAAAAATGCCAGGGCTGCCCGGCGCAGTGGCGTGCAATTTCAGACGGCGAGGGCCGGATTATGGTGGGATTGACGGTCAACTCCGACCTGGGGGATTCCTGGGAGTTCGCGGACGACCCGCACTATGAAGAAAGGTTTTCAGCGCTTGGAATCCGCATCGGAGTCAACTACATCATGTACGCGATGACGCACTAAGGCAGTCCGTAAAGCTTCCGCGCATTCTCGCGCAACACCATCCGCGCCAATTCGAGCGCCCGGGCGCGCGAAATTCCATCCTCGCGCATCATGGCCGTGAGTGCGATCGCCAGCGCCTCGCGTCCTCTCCGCGCGCCGATCCATCCCGTCTCTTCCCAGCCTGTTTCCGTCGAATAAGGATAGGCATCGGTTCCGAACATCACCTTTTCGGGAACCCATTCCAGCCACTCGCGCAGGCTTCGGGCCAGCGTCGCCGGCGGCAGCATCAGTCCCTGGCCGGAAAAATCGAGATAGGCGTTCGGCTTATTGAGCAGCGGTGTGATTTCCCGCGTAAACGGCCAGCCGCCGTGCACCATCACGAAGTTCGTCTTCCGCAGCTCAGGTGCATTCAGCACCGGTTCGAGCAGTAGCGGATTCGCTCCTGCCACGTCGAAATAGCCGCCTGCCCCGCCCATGGTGTGCAGATGCACGGCCATGCCCAGCCGTCCGCACTCTGCCGCGATGTACCAGAAAAGGTAATCCTGCAAAACTTTGTAGGCGGCAGGTGGTGGCCCAGGCTTGCCTGCGTATTGAGCGTACACGCGTTCGGCTGCGCCGCGATCCGTACGAACGAACGCCAGTGACCGCAGGTACGCCGCTTCGAACTTCTCGGCCACCGCGCCGCCCCGCTTATGGTCTTCGAGCGTGGGCGTAACCACGCGGGCCAAATAATCGCCCAGATTTCGCGGCGGCGCGTCCAAAGAAGCAGCTTTCAAATAGCGCGCCAGCAGTATGTCTTCATCCGCAAAGAATGCCTTCCGGTCGGGAGTTTCTGCGGCGAGCTTCGAATTATTGAGCGGGAACAGCAGTGCGTCGGCGTACGCTACCCAGCGGAAGCGAGGGGGCGCGACTCCCGGTCCCATGGTGACTCGGTTCGCCAGCATTATTTCGACGCCCATCTGGTCGAGCACCCAGGCCGGGTATTGATCGCCTTTTTCGTGCATCACGCGCTCGCGGCCGGCGCTCAGTTCGCGCTGATGTTCGGGCGTTTGATCGTGATAGGGATAAGCCCACAGTGCGCGCCAGGCATCCACGACGCCGGGCGCTCCCGGACGCAAGTAGCCCGGATCGGACTGCGGCTCCATGTTATCGACTGGCAGCGCGTCAAAATCCCGGTCGTGCGCGGCCACGCTCACCGGGTGCGCGTGATGATCGACGGCTCGAATGCGCCCGATTTCCCTTAAAATTTCGGAGTCGGCAAGCGAACTGGCTGCGTCCGGCTTGCTTCGACTGCAGCCACTCAATATCACCAAGAAAATAAGCGCGGCCGGCGATTTCACTTAGAGGCCCATGATATGGTAGCCGGCGTCGGCGAAAAGCACATCGCCAGTAACGCCGCGTCCGAGATCGCTGGCGAGAAAAACGGCGAGGTCGGCCACCTCCCCTGGAGTCACATTGCGGCGCATCGGAGCGTGGGCCTCCACGGCTTCGAGCACCTTTGAAAAGTCCTTGATGCCGCGCGCGGCCGCAGTTTTCACCGGTCCCGCCGAAATGGCGTTCACGCGGATGTTCTGTGGGCCTAGATCGCCTGCGAGATAGCGGACTGCGGCTTCGAGTGCCGCCTTGGCGACGCCCATTACGTTGTAGTTTTGCACCACCCGCGTGGAACCAAGATAGGTCAGCGTCATCATGGAACCGCCGTTGGTCATCTTCGGTGCCGTCGCGCGCGCCACCGCAATCATCGAATAAGCGCTGATGTTTTGGGCTAGCAGATAGCCCTCGCGCGAGGTTTCGACGAACGGCCGGGCGAGGTCAGCTTGATTCGCGAAGGCGATACTATGCACTACTGCGTCAAGCCGCTCTTCGGCAGCCAGAGTATCGGTGAGTTTCGTCAGGTCTTCATCGCGCGCGACGTCGCACTCGAAAGTGCGGGCTGCGCCGAGCGAACTTCCCAGTTCCTCAACCGTCTTCTGCAAACGCTCGCCCTGGTAGGTGAGCAGCAGCCGCGCCCCTTCGCGCTGAAACGCCTGCGCGATCGCATAAGCCAGGCTCCAGCGATTGGCCACGCCCAGAATCAGCGCGGTTTTTCCTTCCAATAATTGAGACATGAAACCGCATTGTACACTACGAGTAGTCTGCTCTAATCTGCTTAGCATTGGACCTCTCCACTCCACTCATGTACGTGAAAGGCGTCGGGCCGGCGCGCGCCGCGATGCTCGAAGGCAAGGGGCTGAAGGTGGTGGAAGATCTGCTCGCCTATGCTCCCTTCCGGTATGAAGATCGCAGCAACGTGAAATTGCTGCGGGACCTCGCCCCCGGCGAAATGGCGACGGTGCTCGCGGAAGTGCGTTCCACCAAAGTGTCGGGATTCCAGCGCCGCAACTTGGGCCTGTTTCAAGCGACTTTCACCGACGCCTCGCGCGCCGTGCTGGCCGGCAAATGGTTCCATGGCGCATACCTCGCGGACGTGCTGACACCAGGGCAAAAAGTGGCCCTCTACGGCAAAGTGGAATTCGATACCTACTCGGGCCATCTGGCGATGATGCATCCGGAGTACGAAATCCTGGCCGAGGACGAGGACGGAGACGCATCGTTACACACCGGCCGGATCGTGCCAGTATATGAAGCCGCCGGCAAGGTGACCACGCGAGCGCTGCGGACGTTGATCCATCGCCTGTTGGAGACGCTCGCACCGCAAGAAAGTGACCAGCTGCCGGAACACATCCGCGCGCGCCTGAAGCTACCGGACCGCTGGAGCGCGATTCGCGAATTGCATTTTCCAGCGTCAGAAGCGGATTTACGCGTGCTCAACGCATTCCGCTCCCCGGCGCATTACCGCCTGATCTTCGAAGAATTCTTCTGGCTCGAATGCGGCTTGGAATTGAAGCGGTCGAAGGCGCGGCTGCAGCCGGGAATCGCCTTCGCACTGACGGACCGCGCACGCGAGCGGGTCAAGGAGATGCTCCCGTTCCGCCCCACCGGCGCGCAGAAGCGCGTATTGGCCGAGATCGCGCGCGATATGGCCGACCCGCACCCGATGTACCGCCTTTTGCAAGGCGACGTAGGCAGCGGCAAGACACTGGTAGCTGCTGAAGCGGCGATCATTGCCATCGAGAACGGCTATCAGGTGGCGGTGCT
>JANXXL010000067.1 GCA_025350625.1 Bryobacterales bacterium
TCGTGGGCGCCGCTGAGAGGCCGCGTCTCGATTACGACCGTGACGTGCGCCCCATTCTCTCAGAGAACTGTTTCCCTTGCCATGGGCAAGACGGAAAGAAGCGAATGGCTTCGCTGCGGCTGGATTCCTTCGAAGGAGCCATCGCGGATCGCGGAGGCCGTGCTGCCCTGGTGCCCGGAAAGCCGGAGGCAAGCGGCATTTATCAGCGCACCGCGATAGAGCAGGGCGCCAGGAAGATGCCTCCAGCCTATTCCAATCGCACACTGACCACGGAACAAGTGGCGCTTCTGAAACGCTGGGTCGACGAGGGTGGCGAATATTCGAAACACTGGGCCTTCGTACCGCCTAGGCGGCCGGCTGTGCCCGAAACCGTGGATCCAATCTGGGTGAAGAACCCAATCGACGCCTTCGTTCTTCAACGCCTGCATGCGGAAGGGCTGCAACCGAACTCCGCTGCCGCACCGGGAAAATGGCTGCGCCGGGTTTCGCTTGACCTCATCGGGCTGCCTGCTTCACCGGCTGAACTGGACGCCTTTTCGAACGAGGCGAAAGCTCACGGCGATTCGGCTTACGCTGCCGCGGTCGAACGCCTGCTGGCATCTCCGGCTTATGGAGAGCGTATGGCAATGGATTGGCTGGATGTGGCACGCTACGCCGACACGCACGGATTCAACAACGACGCCGGGCGCTCCATGTGGCGCTGGCGGGACTGGGTGATTCAAAGCTTCAACGCCAATATGCCCTATGACCGTTTTCTTACCGAGCAACTGGCCGGGGATTTGCTGCCAAACCCCACTCTGAACCAGCGCATCGCCACCGGCTTCGGACGCAATCACGTAATCAACTCCGAGGGCGGGATCATTGACGAAGAGTATCGGGTTGAATACGTTTCGGACAGGGTTCGCACTCTGGGGATGTCCTGGTTGGGGCTGACGCTGGAATGTGCACGGTGTCACGACCATAAATTCGATCCCCTCACCCAACGTGACCATTACCGGTTCTTCGCCTTCTTTAATAACGTGCCGGAAGTTGGGGAGGACGGCCGCGTGACAAATGCGGCTCCGCTGATTTCAGCGCCCACCGATGACCAGCAGTCGCAAATGCATGAACTCGAGGCGGGAATCGCGAAGCTCACGGAGAGGATCGGGAAGCGGCAGAAATCCTGGACTTGGCGCGGCGGCAGCGCGGCACTGGCTCAACGCCTAGCCGCGCAGGCTGAGGCTCCCACCAACGCCGCGTGGCAAATGCATTGCGAGTCGGCTGACGAATTTGAAGCCGCTCCGGTAAGTGGATTCGTGCCAGCGGACGGCATAGCGGGTAAGGCGTGCGTCACCTCCCAAATGATTCCGAAGCCGCGGATTGCCGGAAAGGGCGTGCCGATCTCAAAGCGGCAACCGCTAACAATCACCGCATGGCTGCGTCCTTCACAGACGGATACCGATGTGGCGCTTCTTTCAGATGTGGACTACGCCACCAATCCGGCTGCCACAACGTATGGAAAGGGTATTGAGTTGCGTTTGATCGGTGGCGAACTGGAATTTCGATTTGGAGATCGACTGCCCGCGTATTTGATAAGAGTCCGCTCAGAGGGTGCCAGTCTCATGCCCGAACAGTGGCGGCACGTAGCCGTGGTCTATGAAGGCGCCGCCGGCAAGGCCGCCACGCGCGCGGACGCCGCTTGGGTGCGGATGTTCGTGGATGGACATGAGGTGCCGGCGCGCATTTTGAATGAAGGCGTCACGCTGCCGGATGCGAAGTCCGACAAAGCGACGTCCACCGTGTTTCGTATCGGTTGGGACAACAGCCCGAACGGCGCACGCTATGCCGGACGGTTGGACGAACTTGCCGCCTGGACCCGCGTACTTAACGATGCCGAAATCACCGGTCTGTTTGAGAGCGTAGCGCTACCGTATGCGGTGGAGCGTCAGCAGGAGCGGAAAGCTTCGCCGATCGAGACTGATTGGCTCCGGTCCGCACTGCTGCAAGGGACGAACACCGCGCTCGCCAAAGAGCAGCGCGAACTGAACGCGCGCCGCGCGGAGTTGTTCGCCCTTCGGCGCAACGCTCCTACCGTAATGGTGATGCAGGAAATGCCTTCTCCCCGCCAGACCCACGTACTATTGCGGGGCGGTTATAACGCGCCCGGTGAGAAAGTCGAACCCGGAGTGCCGGAAGAATTGTTGGGAGCGTGGCCCGCCGGTGCGCCCAAAAATCGCCTCGGTTTGGCGCAATGGCTCACCAAGCCCGACCACCCCCTTACGGCGCGCGTGGTGGTCAATCGTTTCTGGCAGCAACTATTTGGAATCGGCCTGGTCAAGACGAGCGATAATTTTGGACTGCAGGGCGAATCGCCCAGCCATCCCGAACTGCTGGACTGGCTGGCGCGCGACTTCATCGATTCCGGCTGGAACGTCAAAGCACTGATGAAGGAGATTGTGTTGTCGGCTACCTATCGCCAGGATTCGGCCGCATCGCAGGAAGTATTCTCGCGGGATCCGGAAAACCGTCTGCTCGCGCGAGGGCCGCGTTTCCGGCTACCCGGTGAGATTATTCGGGACCAGGCGTTACTCATCTCCGGACTCCTTGAACCACGTTTGGGCGGACCCAGTGTCTTTCCATACCAACCGCCGGATCTCTACAAGGGCATCGTCGTGGCTGCCGACTATCCGGGCTCCACCTATATCGACAGTAGGGGCGACGATCTCTACCGCCGCAGTCTCTATACTTTTTGGAAGCGCACAGTGCCGCATCCCACAATGAACGTGTTCGACGCTCCAGACCGGGAGTTCTGCACCGTCCGGCGTTCCACCACGAACACCCCCATGCAGGCGTTGACGTTGCTGAACGATCCCATCTACGTGGAAGCTGCGCGCAAGCTGGCGGAGCGCGCGATTCACGAAGGCGGCGCCACGCCGGAGAGCCGCCTGGAGTATGCTTTCCGGCTTGCCGCGGGGCGCGCGCCGGACGATACCGAAAGACAAATTCTGCACAAAATGTTTGAGCGTATGCTTAGCGATTATCGCGCGGATCAGCAGGCAGCCCGGTTGTTTGTTAGCGTCGGAGCGTCAAGCTCCGATGCCTCGATTGCGGTAAGTGAGCTGGCCGCCTATACCGCGGTCGCGAACATGATTCTTAATATGGACGAAGTGATCACGAAAGGCTAAGGTTCAATTATGGAATGTGGAAACTACTCCCGCTTCTCATCCCGCCGCGAACTACTGGCACGAAGCGGATACGGGCTGGGCGCAGCCGCACTGCATACGTTGCTTGGCGGATCCAAAGCTTTGGCCGCCACACCGCCATTCCCAAACTTTCCGCCGCGAGCCAAGCGTGTAATCTTTTTGTTTCAGGCCGGCGGCCCGTCGCACCTCGATTTGCTCGACTATAAACCGGAGATGAAAGGCCGGTTTGATCAGGATATTCCCCCTTCGGTGTTCGGAACCCAGCGGATCACCGGCATGGTGGCGCAGCAGGACCGTTTTCCCGTGGCGCCCACCATGTATGGCTTTGCGCAAGCGGGTAAGAGCGGCACGTGGCTCAGCGAATTATTGCCCCACACCGCCAGGATCGCCGACGAGATCTGCTTGCTCCGCGCCATGCACACGGAGGCGATCAACCACGACCCCGCCATTACGTTCCTTCAGACCGGCAGCCAGTTGCCGGGAAGGCCCAGCATAGGCTCCTGGATCGACTACGGCCTGGGTACCGCGAATGAGAATCTCCCCGCGTTCGTTGTATTGAATTCGGTTCCAAGCAACGGCATGGCGGACCAGGGGCTGCTGTCGCGTCTTTGGGGAGCGGGCTTCCTGCCCAGCCGCTACCAGGGAGTGCAGTTCCGCTCCGCCGGCGACCGCGTGTTGCATCTCTCCAACCCGCCCGGTGTCACCCGCGAACAGCGGAGAACTCTTCTTGACGGATTAGCCGCTCTTAACGGCGAGCTGCATCACCATGTTGGCGACCCTGAGATTGAAACCCGCATCGCACAGTATGAGATGGCGTTCCGGATGCAAGTCAGCGTGCCGGAACTGGCCGACACGTCAAAGGAGCCCGAGCACGTACACTCGCTGTATGGGGAAGACTCCAACAAGCCGGGGACCTTTGCGGCCAATTGCCTGCTAGCGCGCCGCCTGGCCGAACGGAATGTCCGTTTCATCCAGCTTTATCATCGCGGCTGGGATCACCACGGCGGACTCACAGAGAAGCTGCCGGTGCTGGCCCGTGATACCGACCAAGCCTCGGCTGGTCTGATCCTTGACTTGAAGCAGCGTGGGATGCTCGACGATACCTTGGTCATCTGGGGAGGCGAATTCGGCCGCACCCCTTATGCTCAGGGCCCACTGAAACGCGACAACTACGGCCGCGATCACCATGGTCGCGTCTTTTCCTTGTGGATGGCTGGAGGGGGCGTCAAGCGCGGCTTCGTTCACGGCAGTTCGGACGATTTCGGGTTCAACGTGGCCGGCGGCGGGGTTGATATCCACGACCTGCAGGCGACCATTCTGCACCTGCTGGGCATTGACCACCAGAAGCTGACCTTCCAATTTCAGGGCCGTCAGTTCCGGCTTACCGACGTCAGCGGCCAAGTGGTAAAAGAAATCATCGCCTAAGCGGCCTTAAAGCGTTTGACAAAATTGATAGGCGCACTCTAAGATTGAATATTGTTCAGAACATGGACCTTCTTAAGAACTTACGTTCAGTCTTGGGACGAGCTGATTGATGCGGCACCTAATCCTACTGCCTGACTTGGGCCAGACTACCAGCGAGGCGACGGTTCTGCAGTGGCTAAAGCAGACCGGGGAAAAAGTTTCGCGGGGGGAACCCCTGCTGGTGGTCCAGACCGATAAAGTGGACATGGAAGTCGAATCTTTCGTCGAAGGGTATCTGCGGGAGGTTCTAGTCTCTGAGGGTACGATCGCTACCGCGCTGAAGCCCGTCGCCATCCTGACTGATGCGCCGCAAGAGGCCTATGAACGGCTGACTGATGGACCTCTCATGGTGGCAGCGACATCAGTACCAAGCACAGGTCAACCCGCCGCGGTGGAAACCGTGAGAGAGGCTTTGATAGGCGCACCCGCCACGCTCGTTGTGCCGCCGGCCACGCCGGAGCCCGCGAAGGCCAGGCCGGACCGGAACTCG
>JANXXL010000093.1 GCA_025350625.1 Bryobacterales bacterium
CTCCTAGCTGAAGCCGTCGCCTAAAGGCGAGGGCTTGACCCCTCCCAGATGGGGACAGTGAACTCCATGCTTGTTTGCATTCGCGGGCAGTCAAACGTTTTCGATTTCGCGACGGGTAAGATCATCATCCCGAGCCGAAACGGATCGCCTGATCTGACGGCACAGCCCAGATCGGAGCAGGCGTGGAAGGTTTTCCGACCCTTGCTGGAAACGACAGAAGAGAAAAACCTGCCCTGGTCGTTGCGCCACCCCAATCCGCATGACATCGCGCCACGAATCGGCTTTGCCTGGCAGCCTTTCGGCAGCAACCGATGGGTGATGCGGGCCGCTTACCGATATTTTGTTTATCCGGATTCGAACATTTTGTTGGGACAGGTGCGCACTCCACCCTTCGTCCTTCTTCAGGTAATTAACAATGACGTCCCCACGGCCGCCACGCCGGTTCCCCGCCGGAGCCTCGTATACTTCCCCATCGACACCTCGCGAACTACTTTCTGGGCCAATCTCTGCTTGATGTAATCGCAACTCCGGCGCCCACGACGGGCGGCACGGATTACGCAATCACCTATACCCAGACCTGGAACTTCAATGTGCAACGAGAGTTTGCCGACAATATCGCGGTCGAGGCCGGTTATGTTGCCAATAAGGGAACGCATCTTTAGACGTCGTCGGAGTGTAACATCCCGATGCCCGGGCCGTATAATGGGCAGGCGCGCCGCCCCCTACCCGCAATGCTGCATGATAGACTACGAAACCTGGGGCGGTTCCAGCAATTACCATAGCTTGCAGGCCAAGGTTGAAAAACGATTCTCGAATGGATTCTCGTTTGTCGGTTTGTACACGTGGCCAAAGTGTCTGGATGCCCCGGGCAGTGAAGACGGCGGATCTCCGGTGTATGACCTCGACAACCTGTACTGAAGGCGTAGCGAGTGCGGCGTTCCGCACAATTTCGTGCCGGGCTACATCTGGGAACTACCGTTCGGTAAGTGACGGCGGCGCCTGGCAAACGCCCCGAAGATCGTCGACTTCCTCACCGGCGGCAGGCATCGGCAGGGCATCAACACGCAGCAATCCAGGGTTCCGTAGAACGTGAGCATTAGCGTGGATCGCGACAATACGGCGGTGCGTCAAAACCCGGACTCGCTGGCTATCCCGGTGGGGTCGAAAACGCTGAACTGCTGGTACTTCACTTCGTCCAACCCGGACTGCCGGGCTCCGCTGCCCAGCCAGAATGATACCTTTGTGCTACCCGCTTTTCACGTGTATGTTAACGCCGGACGGAATATCCTTAGCGGAGACCGTCTGGTGCAACTCGACATGTCGCTGTTCAAGAACTTCCGCATTACCGAATCGAACGGGTTTCAGGCCCAGGTTTTCAATCCGACCAATAATGCCGGTTTTGCGGCCCCGAACAACACGGTGAATTTGGCCACGGACGGCCAAGTAACAGTGCCCCGGAATCAGCCGCGGTTGTATCAGTTCGGATTGAAATTTTATTTTTGAGATTTCGAATTGCACGACGGTTGGAGTTGTGATTGTCTGGAAACGTAGAATCAAGATGCCAAGCAGGTGCCCATGCCACAATTATCTTGCAAAACTTCAACTTCGGTGGATCGGGTTTTTGCGATTCTCGAGTTTATGGACTCCAGTCAACGGAGGTGGACCATCTCTGAAATCAGCCGTCGACTTGAGCTACCGAAGAGCTCAACCCACATCCTGATGCTTACCCTGGAGAGGTTGGGTTACATTGCACGGGACCCGGGCTCCCGTAAGTTCTCACTCAGTTTCAAGTTGTCCAGTTTGGGCCATAGCGTATTAAAGGACATGCTCCTGCCCAAAGTGGCCACACCCTTCATGCGATCCATGGCCCAGTCGGTTCGGCTCACCGTCAACTTGGCGATCCTTGAACAGGGACAGGCCATCTACGTACAAAAAGTAGATGGACCGGGTTTCGTTCGGTTCGATATCTATGTCGGAAAACGGACGAATCTGCACTGCACGGCTGTGGGCAAAGTTCTGCTGGCCCACAGTTCTTCGCAGGTGCAACGTGCTTACTTGAGCAGAACTACGTTCATTCGCCATACCAAGCGAACCATTGCCTCATCGCCGGAACTGATGCGAGAACTGTCAAACATCGTAGACCGAGGCTGGGCCATGGACGACCAAGAGGAAGAACTCGATGTGAGATGCTTGGCCGTACCGGTTTTCGGACAGGACGGAGGCGTCATCGCGAGCCTCGGAATTTCAGGAACCGTTGGGCAGATAGCGGATGACACGATCGAAAACCTTGTTTCTCAGATGAAGGAAGTTGCGCACCACATTCAAGCCGCCACTGACCCGAATGGCCGCGTGCCGGACATGGACCAGAAACTCTCGGCAAATTGAGTGCGGGAGCGTCGCCGCTCCCGCTTGTCAGAAAACCAATTTGAGGCCAAGCTGTGCGATCCGGGGACCGATGGCGCTTGTGATCTGACTGAATACCGGGCTGGTTACGGTGGTAATAGGCGCACCGAGGTTAGGATGATTCTGGAGGTTGTATAGCTCGCCCCGGAACTGGATGTGCACGCGTTAATAGGGGCCGAACTCTTTGAATGCGGAATAGTCGATGTTCCAGAGGCCGGGGGATCGAAGCTGATTTCGGCAGCCTGTGCCGATGGCATTCACCTTGAACCCGGCAGTGTTGAAGGCATGCGCAATCTGATCGGATTTCGGGCGGTTGTCCTGTAGTTTCCAATTGATGCCGGTGAGGTCGGCGAAGTTTCCACCGACGCCCATCAGCGCATTGTCCACGCCGCTTAGAATCGTAATCGGAGTGCCTGACTGCGCAGTATAGATGAAGTTGCTCTGCCAGCCGCCAAGTATGTTCCTGATGAACACATCCCGGCCTTTCAGGACGGGCAGTTGCCAGATTCCGGAAACGACGAGCCGTTGCGGAATGTCAAAGTCGGAAAGCCCGCGATAGTCATTGGAGTTGAACGGATTCGGCCCCAAAGTATTTCCTTCCACTGAGCCATAAGAACTGAGCATCCATAACCTTTGACAAGTTCCATATCCTCAAACTAATCAATGAAGCGGTAGACGAAGTTCGCTGGCTCGAATTGAAGGACCACCCCGAACTGGCTGGCAGCCGCTACATCTGGTTGAAAAATCCCGACAATCTGACGGCCAATCAGAAGATCACCCTCGCCGCCCTTGATCTCCCCCGAGGCCACCTCAAAACGGCCAAAGCCTATCAGTTCCGCCTCGCCTTTCAAGATCTTTATCTCCAGCCGCC
>JANXXL010000077.1 GCA_025350625.1 Bryobacterales bacterium
GGCCAGAGAGGGACAAATCGAAACCTAACTGAGCACGGCGTTTAGCGAACCTTGCCGGTAACCTTCGAGGTCGAGCGTAACATAGTGGAAGCCGAGCGGCTTGAAGATGGCGGTGAACCGGCGGGCCATCTCGATCGTCATGGCACGGTCAAGTTCCTCGGGAGCAACTTCGATGCGTACGATGTCGCCGTGGAAGCGCACGCGAAACTGGCGGAATCCGAGGGCGCGAATGGCCTCTTCCCCCCGGTCGACGGTCTTGACGTTCTGAATAGTCACCGGCGTCCCGTAGGGAATCCGCGAGCTGAGGCAGGCGGAGGCGGGGCGGTCCCAGGTGGCGAGACCGGCGCGCTGTGACAGGGCTCGAATTTCTTCCTTGGTCAGTCCCGCATCGACCAGAGGAGCTTCGACGCCATGCATTTTTGCAGCGCCCTGGCCGGGACGGTAATCGCCCAGGTCGTCCACGTTCACGCCATAAATTACATGTGCGATGCCGCGCTCGCGAGCGACTTCGTCAAGCCGGGTAAACAACTCGTCTTTGCAATGGAAGCAACGGTCCGGGTTGTTCGCGACGTAAGCGGGATTGTCGAACTCGCGGGTGGCGATGTACTCATGGCGAATTCCATGTTCCCGTGCGAAGGCTTCAGCATCGCCTTTGTGCGATTCGGGGAACGAGGCCGAATCGGCAGTGATCGCAATCGCCCGGCTACCCAGTACGCGATTGGCAGCCCACGCGAGGTATGCCGAGTCGGCGCCGCCTGAATAGGCAACGATCACGCTTCCCATTTGCTCCAGCGCGGCCAACAGCCGACGTTCCTTCTGCTCCATAGTCCTACTGTAGCGGCAAATCTTCCTGCGGTCCGTTCACTTCCGTTTCCGGAATGAGGCTGGCGGCGGCGACCTGATCGCCGGCTTCGACGTTCACCAGCCGAACCCCCTGCGTGGAGCGGCCCGCCTGGCGGATGGTGCCCGATTCGATGCGGATGATCTGGCCCTGCTTGGTGATGATCATCAGGTCGGAGTCTTCCTTTACCGACAGAATCCCCACGACCTTGCCGACGCGCGGCGTGGTCTTCATATTAATGACGCCCTTGCGGCCGCGGGCGGTAAGGCGGTAATCCTTAAGCGGCGTTCGCTTACCGAAGCCGTTTTCGGATATCGAAAGAATAAGCCCGGTCTCTTCGACGATCTCGACGCCGACCAGGTAATCGCCGCCTTCCAGCTCCATGCCTCGGACACCGCGTGCCGGCCGTCCCATGGCGCGCACATCGGTTTCCTTGAAGCGGCAGGCCATGCCTTCGTGCGAGCCGAGGAAAATGTAGTTCTCGCCGTTGGTCAAGCGAGCGGCCAGGAGTTCATCGCCCTCATCGATACCGAGCGCAATGATGCCTCGCTGGAGCGGGTTGTCGAACTCAGTGAGCTCGCATTTCTTGATGACGCCTTGCTTGGTCACCATCACGATGAACTTGCCGGCGACGAATTCCTTCACCGGCAGGAACGCAGTGACGGATTCATCCGGCTGCAGATTGATTAAGCCGGAGCTGTGTTTACCTTTTCCGGTGGTAGTGGCGTCCGGGATGTTGTAAATCTTCAGCCAATAGACGCGGCCCTTATTAGTGAATATCAGCAGGTAGGCGTGGGTGGAGGCGATGATCAGGTGCTCGACCACGTCTTCAGCCCGCGTGGACATACCGATCCGGCCTTTGCCTCCGCGCGTCTGCCGGCGGTAGGTGTCGACGGCGGTGCGCTTGAGGTATCCGCCGCGCGTTACCGTGACTGCGACGTCCTCAACCTGCACCAGGTCTTCGAGACGGATTTCGCCGGTATCCTCGACGATCTCGGTGCGGCGGTCATCGCCGAAATCCTTTTGGATTTCCTTCAGTTCCTTGACCACCACGCCGCGCAGCGTTTTTTCCGAACCCAGGATTTCGAGGTACTCGGCGATTTGCTTTTGGATGTCCGCGAGCTCGTCGATAATCTTCTGCTGCTCCATGCCGGTCAAGCGCTGGAGTTGCAGTTCGATGATGGCTTGGGCTTGCCGTTCGGTGAAGCGGGGACCTCGCGGATCTGCATCCACCATCTTGGCGTAGGCGGCGGCTTCAGCGGGTGTGATGAAGTTCATCAACGCTTCCCGAGCCTCGCGCGGCGTTTTGGACGCGCGGATCAGGGCGATGACCTCATCAATATTGGTAAGAGCCCGTTGGAAGCCGAGCAAAATGTGTTCCCGGTCGCGCGCCTTGCGCAGCAGGTAATCCGTGCGGCGGCGAATGACGTCGATGCGATGCTCGATGAAGCGTTTGAGCGCGTCGAGCAATCCCAGCTCGCGCGGCTGGCCATTAACGATGGCGAGCAGAATGACGCCGAAATTGACCTGCATCTGCGTTTGCTTATACAGGTTGTTCAGGACCACTTCGGCTTGCTCGCCACGCTTCAGTTCGAACACGATGCGCATGCCATCGCGGTCGCTCTCATCGCGGATTTCGGAAATGCCTTCGAGTTTCTTTTCGTTGACCAGGCCGGCGGAGTATTCGATCAGGCGGGCTTTGTTGACCTGGTAGGGCAGCTCGGTGACGATAATGGCTTCGCGATCCTTGCCCATTTTTTCGGTGGCCGCCTTCGCGCGCACTTTGATGGAACCGCGGCCGGTCTTGAAATAATCGTAGATGCCTTCGCGGCCGAGAATAATGCCGCCGGTGGGGAAATCCGGGCCCTGCACCATCTCGATCAACTTCGGGAGCTGGATGGCCGGGTTCTGCACCAGCGCAATGCAGGCTTCGACGATCTCGCGCAGATTGTGGGGCGGGATCTTGCTGGCCATGCCAACGGCGATCCCTTCGCTGCCGTTGACCAGCAGGTTGGGGATGCGCGTGGGCAGTACTTCAGGCTCGTATTCGCTTTCGTCGTAGTTAGGTTTGAAGTCGACGGTTTCCTTGTCGATGTCTTCGAGCAGCGCCGCGGCGATGCGCGCCAGCCGAGCTTCGGTATACCGCATGGCTGCGGGCGGATCTCCGTCGACCGAACCGAAGTTGCCCTGCCCGTCGATGAGCGGATAGCGCATGGAGAAGTCCTGCGCCATGCGGACCAAAGCGTCGTAAATCGAGGCGTCGCCGTGAGGGTGTAGCTTACCCATGACATCGCCGACCACGCGCGCGGATTTCTTGGTGGGCCGGTTATGGTGCAGGCCCATCTCCTGCATCATATAAAGGATGCGGCGGTGCACCGGCTTGAGACCGTCGCGCACGTCCGGGAGCGCGCGGCCCACGATAACGCTCATGGCGTAATCGAGGTAGGAGCGGCGCATCTCGTCTTCGATGTTTATAGGAATATGGCTCTTGTTGTTACCGCCATCGCCGCCGAGCGGAATCTGCCCGCCGGGGGGGCCTGTGGGCGGCCCAGCGGGAGGCGCCTGAGGGGGGATGGTGGGGTCTTGCGGATCTGCCAAGTAATACTCCTTCGGGGGACGCGGCGGGTGCCGCTAAACCTTTATTTTAGCATGAGGTAGGGTGAAACGTGCGGTTAGCGGCGCGGCGCTCTCTCACTCACGAGCTTTGTACTTCAAAATTACCAAACGAACCCAAGCCAAGTCGATATTTGCCGAATAGCAGGGTTCAATACAGAAGATAACCTGGGCGAGACGCTGAGAACGCGTATCAAAGTGATAAGTGGCTGAAGAAATGGGTGAGGAAACGATCAGGAGAGGTGTGATCCGCCGCGCAGGGACCGATTTCCTACATGAACTTGCGGCGGCGAAAAGCTTTGACATCGATCGAGGTTAGATCAAACCATTCGCCATTCTTGCGCTTCGATTCGAACCGTTTGTGCCAATATCCTTCAATGCCGACCGGATCATCGGTACGGATTTCGTCCACCTTGTTGGCTCGTTCCGGAAGTTGGATGGTAAGTTCGTACTCGCGTCGGCCTGACGAGTTGCTTCTGCCGATTTTATAGTAACGGCCGGATTTTATGAGGTAGACGAAGCCGATCTCTTCGGTACCGGTTTCCTTTTTGTTGGAATGCGGCGTTCGATCATCCACAATCGGGCACAATTCGAGAACATCCTGAAAGCCTTCGTGGCTTCGACAGTATTCGGCTACACTGAGCACCCTTTGATCCTTTGGACCGAGGCGATTAAAGCTAGTATGACTCGGGAATTCGGGATCATTGCGACCTTTCATGCGCAGGTCACCTCCGACTGGAAATCGGCCAAGTTCTCGGGTTAAGGAGATCAGCTTTGCAATGAGGACTCCCTCGTCGTAAGCTTCAGCCATGCAATTCGGAGTGAGGCCCGCTTCGCGGAGCGCATCACCCCAGCGAACCCAGTACCTGCCGTGCCAGTCCGACTGCTTGATCCCCGTTTCCGTTAGGAACTTCTGGGTACCAAGCGGGTCTCCGCCGTTCGCTGTGGCGGTGCGCCGGATCTCATTCAAGATGTGTTGCTTGTCCACTTTGAATCATTATAGTGAGAGTAAGGAGGGCGTTCGCTGAATGTCGACACAATAGCGGTGACAGTTTGGACGCCAGCGAAGAAATCACACCCACCCTAACACTCGCAATAGCCATGGAGGGCCGGCAACAACAAACATGGTGGGGCGCATTAGCCGCCGAAGTCGCGGACTGCGTCCTCTTGCATGTCAGGCGGCAGCTCTTTCCGGATGCGCCGCCCTTGCGGGTCGATGACCCCTTTCTCCTGGAGTTCGCGAACCGCAACTTTCACCCGTTCCACGGCTTGGGGATAATGGGCATCATCGGTCGGCGTCAGGTTCTTTTTGGGGATTTCGACGGTGGCCACTAGCTAGATCATACCCCCGTTTTCGTGAATTCGAGGTGAAACGGCCAGACAAGTGTGAGGCTCATGCGATACCCTCAAGCTATGGGCGCTGAGGCAACCATCCCGCTCGAACAGTACCTGCACACTACCTTTCCCGACGTCGACCGGGAATACCGGGATGGCGAAATTGTGGAGAGAGGCTTGCCAGACTATCTGCATGGCCGAGTCCAGGCCGCGCTCGTCGCGTTCTTTTGGGCGCTGCGTTCTGAACTGGCGCTGTTTCCTTGCGTGGAGACGCGTATGAGGCTTCGTTCGAACCTCATCTTGATTCCAGATGTCGCCGTGTTTTATCCGAACGAGCCTTCGCGGGTGCCGGACACGCCTCCGCTTTTGGTGGCGGAGGTCCTGTCTCTAGACGACCGGTTGACGGCGGTGCGGGAAAAGCTTGAGGAATATAAGGCCTGGGGAGTTCCGCACGTCTGGCTGGTGGACCCGCATGCGAAGCGATTGTATATGTGCGACCAGAGCCTTATGGAGGTTGCGTCGCTACAAATACCGGAACTCGGTATCGAGCTGCTGCCGGGGCGTATCTTCGATTAGCGCTAAGCCGGCGTCACGGTTCGGCCGACCGCCCGTCTCCTCGCCGCAACCGCGCACTTCGGGTCGCACGATCCGTAATCCCTGGAGTTCGCGAACCGCCGCGTTTCCCCGCTCCCTGCTGCGGGGCAATCGGGATCAGCGATGAAGTAAGGCGACCAGACAGGTGCAAAGGCCGTGCGATATCAATGAAGCGGCGCCGCGGCGCATGCAACGCCGCACCGTGTTATTCTGAAGAAGATCTTGGTAGAGGAGCGAGGGCCATCAGTAGCCTGGCGCGTGATTCCGGCGAATCCCGGAGCGTCTGGTGAAAGGGGCAACCTTGCCGAAATCGCAGCGCGGTTGATCGAGGATTCGGTGCGCGGCGGTTGGGGGGTCTGGTTAACACCGGCCCACTGTCATTCGGAACGTGGAAATGCGACGGGCCGGGTGGAGCGCTATCGGGAAGCGGCGAAGTAGCTTCGAGATCCGGGTTTTCCGGCAGCCGCGCATCCCTCCTCCACTTTTCCCCCTGGTTGTGCCGGTGCCTTATGAATGTTTTCGAGCTGACGCGCGCGCTGGTCGATATCGATTCGGTGACGCCGAACGAAGAGCGGGTGGGCGTGTATCTGGCGGATTATCTGTCGGCGGTGGCGGCGCGCACGGGCGGTCACGTCGAACGGATCGAGGTGGAACCTCACCGCTACAATGTGCTGGCGTTTTGGGATGCGCCGGTGGTGACGTTGTCAACGCATATCGACACGGTGCCGCCGTTCTTTCCATCGCGCGAAGATGACGAATTCATCTGGGGCCGGGGTGCGTGCGACACCAAGGGGATCATCGCTTCGATGATTTTTGCAGTGGAGACGCTCGTGGCGGAGGGCGAGCGGCGCGTGGCGCTGCTCTTCGTTGTGGGTGAGGAGCGTAACAGCGCGGGTGCGCAGGCGGCGGCGAAAGATCCGCGCGGCAGCAGGTTCATGATCAACGGCGAGCCTACGGAGAGCAAGCTGGTGCTGGGATCGAAAGGGGCGCTGCGTTTTGAGATCGTGGCGCGTGGGCGAATGGCCCACTCGGCGTATCCTCACCTGGGCGATTCGGCAATTGAAAAGTTGCTGGACGCTCTGGCGCGGGTGCGCAGGATTTCCTTGCCGAGCGACGCGGTGCTGGGCAAGAGCACGCTGAATATCGGCACCATACAGGGCGGGCGCGCGCCTAATGTGATCCCCGATCATGCGATGGCGGAGGTGTTCATTCGTCTGGTCGATGACGGCGATAGCACGCGGCGGGCGGTGGCGGAGGCGGTGGCGGGGACGGCGGAAGCCAGGGAAGTTCTATGCATCTCGGCGGTGCATATGGGATCGATCGAGGGGCTGGAAACCTCGGTGGTGGCGTTTACAACCGACATCCCGGCGTTCAACGGAGCGTGGGGGACGCCCTACTTATTTGGACCGGGAAGCATCCATGTCGCGCACACCGATGAGGAACGCATTGCGAAGCGCGAACTGGTGGCTGCAATTGAAACCTATCAAACAATAGTCAGGCAACTGTTGCGGAGGTGATCTATGAGCGAACGATATCGAATCGCGATTGCGGGGGCTACGGGAGCGGTGGGCGTCGAGTTTCTACGTCTGCTGGACGAGCGGCAGTTTCCTATTTCAGAGCTGCGGCTGCTGGCGTCGGCGCGGTCGGCGGGCAAGGCGATGCGGTTTCAGGGACGCGAGGTGTTGGTGGAAGAGTTGACGGAGAGCAGCTTTGAGCACATCGACATCGCATTCTTCAGCGCGGGGGGCTCGATCTCGAAGACATTTGCGCCAATTGCGGCGCGGGCGGGCGCCGTGGTTGTCGATAACTCGTCGGCATTCCGCATGGATCGCAACGTGCCGCTGGTGATTCCGGAAATCAATCCGGAGGCCATTGCGGGGCACAGCGGCATTATCGCGAATCCGAATTGCTCGACCATCATTGCGATCGTGCCACTGTGGCCGATTCACCGCAAGAATCGCATCCGGCGTGTGATCGCGGCGACTTATCAGGCGGCGTCGGGCGCGGGCGCGGCGGCGATAGAAGAGTTGCGCGAGTCGACTCGGGCGCATCTCGAAGACCGCGAGTACGCGCACACGGTGCTGCCGCATCCCTACGCATTCAATTTGTTCAGCCACAATTCGAAGATCGATCCTGAGACGGGTTACAACGAAGAAGAAACCAAGATGCTCCAGGAGACCAAGAAGATTTTCAACGATGCGGAGATCCGCATGAGTGCCACATGCGTGCGGGTGCCGGTGTTGCGGGCACATTCGGAGGCTTTGACTTTCGAATGTGAGAATCCCATCACGCCTGCGGAGGTTCGCGAGATTCTGGCGGCGGCGCCGGGTGTCAAGGTGATCGACGATGCGGTGAAGAACTATTTCCCGATGCCCAAAGACGCGTCGGGACAGGACGACGTTTTGGTGGGGCGCATACGGCAAGACTCGAGCGATCCGAGCGGCAAATCGATCGCGATGTTTGTGGCGGGCGATCAGCTTTTGAAGGGCGCCGCGCTGAATGCGGTGCAGATCGCAGAGGTCATGGTTGCAAGAGGACTCCTGCACGGAGCCGCGGCGCGGGAGCGGTAGCCGATGATCGTGATGAAGTTCGGCGGCACCTCCGTCGAATCGGCGGAGGCAATCGGGCGAATAGCGGGAATCGTCGAGGGGCAACTCGCGCGCCGGCCTGTGGTGGTGGTGTCGGCCATGGGCAAGACTACCAACAAGCTGCTGGCCATCGCCAACGCCGCTGTCGCCGGGCAACGAGACGCGGCGCTCGAATCGCTAGAGGAATTGCGCCAGTTTCATCTAGAGGAATCGGCGGGCTTGGGCGTCGCGGACCAAGTGGCCGCTCACTTTCAGGAATTGACGGAGCTGGTCAAAGGACTGGCCGTGATGGGCGAGATGACGCCGCGCGCTACCGACGCAGTTTCAGCGTTTGGCGAGCGGCTTTCGAGCATTATCGTCATGGCGCGTTTCCGGAGTTTGGGGATCGATGCGGCGCATCTCGATTCGCGCTCGGTGATCGTAACCGACCGGCGCCACATGCAGGCGACGCCTATTTTTGCGGAGACATACCGGCGCACTTGCGGCACGATTCCCGCGCTCGCTGCGAAGAATGTGGTGGTGATGGGCGGCTTCATCGCATCGACTGAGGACGGCGTGACCAGTACGCTCGGGCGCGGCGGATCGGATTACACCGCTTCGATTGTGGGCGCAGGAATCGGCGCGGAAGAGATCCAGATCTGGACTGATGTAGACGGGATGCTGACCTCGGACCCGACGATCCTACCGGGCGCATACCGCGTGAAACAATGCTCCTTCGCAGAAGCGGCGGAGCTGGCGTATTTCGGTGCGAAGGTGCTGCATCCCGCCACGGTGCTCCCCGCGATCGAAAAAAACATTCCAGTGCGGATTTTGAATTCGCGGCGGCCGCACGTGGAGGGGACGCTGATTACGGCCGAAGCTCCGCGGTCGACGAGTCCGATTCGCTCGATTGCATGCAAGCGCAATATCACGCTGGTTAATATTGTTTCGACGCGCATGCTTATGGCGCACGGCTTTCTGAAGCGCATTTTCGAGATCTTTGACCGCTATGAGACTCCGGTCGACATGCTGGCGACTTCCGAGGTGAGCGTTTCGCTGACTATCGACAACATAGGGTCGCTTGCGGCGATAACGAAAGAGATTGAGGAGTTTGCCGAGGTGACGGTGGAGGAAAACCAAGCCATCGTGTGCATGGTGGGAGACAACATCCGGTACACGCCGGGTGTTTCCTCGCGGGCGTTTACAGCGCTAAAAGACATCAACGTGCGCATGATTTCGCAGGGCGCGTCGCTGCTGAATATCAGTGTGGTAGTGGCGGCGGCCGACCTGAAGAGCGCGGTAGAATCGCTCCACCGGGAGTTTTTCACAGACCCGGATCCGGCGGCATTTGAGAAATGAAACTGGCGATCATCGGTTACGGCAAGATGGGACGGCTGATTGAACAGCTGGCGCCGGAGTACGGGTTTACGGTGCACGCCGCTATCGATATCGGTGACGATTTCAGCAAGGCCGCGGGGGCCGACGCGGCGATTGAATTTACCATGCCCGATGCGGTGCCGGGGAACGTCGAAAAACTGGCGGCGATGAAATTGCCGGTGGTGGTCGGCACCACGGGATGGCTGGCGCACATGGACCAGGTGCGGGCGCTGGTGGAGAAGAATGGCAGCGCGCTGGTGTGGAGTCCAAACTTCTCAGTAGGGGTGAATGTATTCCTGCGTGTGGTTCGCGAAGCCGCGCGGTTATTGGCGGATGAGAAAGAGTACGGCGCGTGGGCTTGGGAGATTCATCACGACACTAAGAAGGATGCTCCGTCGGGAACCATGCTCAAGCTGGTGGAAGAGATGCAGGCGGCCGGATACTCGCGCCATATCGATGTGAGCTCCACCCGCGCGGGGCGGCATCCGGGAACGCATGAAATCGGCTTCGATTCCGCGGCGGACACCATCACGCTGCGGCATACGGCGAGGTCGCGCGAAGGGTTCGCACGAGGGGCGCTTAAAGCGGCACAATGGATCGTAGGAAAGCACGGCGTGTTCGAGTTCGGCGACGTTTTATTTCCGAGGAGGTGATGTATGTTCACAGGATGCGGCACAGCGCTGGTGACTCCTTTCAAACAGGATTTGTCTCTCGACGAAACTGCAATGCGGCGGCTGGTCGAGCGCCAGATTCGCGAGGGCATTGACTTCTTGGTGCCCTGCGGGACCACTGGTGAGAGCCCGACTCTTACCCGAGCGGAGCATCTGCGTGTGGTCGAGATCACGGTGGAGGAAGCCCGCAAGGCTGACCGCAAAGTGCCGGTGGTAGGTGGCGCGGGCGGCTACAACACGGCCGAAGTGATCGAGCTAGCAAAGGAACTGCAACATCTGGGGGTCGACGGACTTCTTTCGGTGACTCCGTACTACAACAAGGTCACTCAAGATGGTCTCTACCGCCACTATAAAGCTATCGCGGAAGCGGTGCCGTTGCCGATCGTGGTTTACAACGTGCCTGGGCGCACCGGCGTGAATGTGGAAACCGCGACGTTGAAGCGCCTCGCGCAAATCGAAAATATTTGCGGGGTGAAGGAAGCCTCCGGTAACATCAGCCAGATGGCGGCGGTGTGTCACAACCTGCCGGACACTTTCGATGTGTTAAGCGGCGATGATGCGATCACGATTCCGCTGTGCGCGCTGGGCGGACGCGGTTTGATATCGGTTGTCTCAAACCAGATTCCCGGCGAGATGACCAGGCTGGTGCGGCTCGCCATGGCCGGCGATTTCGCTGGAGCGCGCGCGCTGCAGCGCCAGTGGTTCGCGCTGATGGAAGTGAATTTCGCGGAATCGAATCCGATTCCGGTGAAGGCTTCGATGGCGATGATGGGCTTGTGCGAACCAGTCTATCGTCTGCCGATGTGCCCGCCTCTGCCGCAGACGCAATCTCGGATTGAGGCGGTCCTGAAGCAGACGGGGCTGCTGGCAGGCGCACTCGCGGGGGCCGGGAACAGAAATGCAAACTGAGATCGAACACCTGTTCGACCACCAGCCATCCGCCTACACCGCAGAACATTTTGACCTGTTTTATCAGTTCAAGCGCAAACTGAATTCGGGAGAAGTGCGGGCGGCAGAACCCGACGCTCTCGCCAAGAATGGATGGCGCGCGACGCCGTGGGTCAAGAAGGGTATCCTGCTCGGATTCCGCATGGGCACGATCGTAGATATGTCGATCGACCATTCACGGCAGCCGTTTTTCGACAAGGCAACATACCCGGTGCGGCAGTTCGGCGCGAATGAGGCGGTGCGAATTGTTCCCGGCGGGTCGAGCATTCGCGACGGTTGCTATGTCGGGCGCGGTGTCACCTGTATGCCGCCAATGTTCATCAACGTCGGGGCTTACGTCGGCGACAATACCATGATCGATTCGCACGCACTGGTGGGAAGTTGCGCGCAGATCGGGACGCATTGCCATATTTCGGCTGCGGCGCAGATCGGAGGCGTGCTGGAACCGGTGGGTGCTATGCCGGTGATCGTCGAAAATCACGCGATGATCGGCGGCAATTGCGGCGTTTACGAAGGAACCATCGTCAAAGAACGGGCTGTCCTGGGCAGCGGTGTCATCCTGACACGCTCCACGCCAGTGTACGATCTGGTGCGCGGCGAAGTCCTGAACGCGACGGACGAAGATCCGCTGGTAATTCCGGAAGGTGCGGTCGTGGTCGCGGGCTCCCGGCCCGTCAGCCGGGGCCAAGGGAAAGAGTGGGGCATTTCGCTCTACACGCCGGTGATCGTGAAATATAGGGATTCAAAGACGGACGCGCGGGTGCAGCTCGAAGACTTGCTGCGCTAGTCGACGATCGCGAAAGGGTTGGCAGTCTCCGCTTCGGCAGTTTCAGTTCCGCCGTCGAGATCGAGAAAGCGCGGGTCGAGCAGGCGTCCGGTCTGGATGTTGCCCATGGCGGAGAGCAGCGTCTCCTTAAGATGCGGATGCTCTTTTTCGAGTTCGCCAAACATATCCCGCAGAGTCCTGCGCACGGTGCCGGTGCGCTGCGAACAGCCGCAAGGGATCAGGGGAGCGCCTAGCGATTCGGCAAAACGCGTGGTGAGGTCTTCGGTGACATAAACCAGCGGCCGGATCAAGCGGAAATCGCGCTGGCGCGAGTAAGTGATGGGGGGCAGCGCGCTGATGCGTCCGGTGAAAAGCGCGTTGCGCAGGAACGACTCGCAGAAATCGTCCGCGGTATGTCCGAACGCGATGACGTTGGCGGCGAGGCCGCGCACGATCTGGTAGACAGCGCGCCGGCGATAGCGGCTGCATAGGTCGCAGCCGTGATCGGGCTGTTCGTCGATCAGGCGCAAGGAAGGGTTGTCGGTGTGATAAGTCCAGTCGACGCCGCGCGCCTTGAGATATTCGCCAAGCGGTTGAATCGGGCGCAGAAATTTTCCCTGTTCGACGGTGAATGCGCAGACGGTGAAGTCGATGGGGGCGCGCTCCTTCAAGAGCAGCAGCGCTTCGAGCATGGTGACGGAATCTTTGCCGCCTGAGAGCGCGACGGCCACGCGATCGCCATCGCGGATCATTTTGAAGCGAGTGACGGCGTCGCCCACCTTGCGCAGAAGTGCTTTTTCGAGTTCCAGACCTTCATTATAGAGGCGCGCGCGGAGAGTTAAACTAAAGGAGAGAACGTGAAGAATATTTTCCGACCGGCACTGGCGTTCCTGCTCGCACTGAGCCCTGGACTGCTGTTCAGTCAAAAGCGCGACGATTTCCTCTCCATCCAGCGCGACGTGGCGCAATTGCAGGATCAGTTGAAGCAACTGCAAGCCGGGCAGGATCAGAAAATGGGCGCTCTCGAAGGCCTGCTTAAGCAGGCACTCGAAGAATCCAACCGGGTATCGTCTGCCGCGAGCGCGCTCGAACGCACGTTCACGGACCGGCTCCGCGACCAGCAGTCGAAAGTGGAAGCACCCATGGCCGTGCTGGGGACCAAGGTCGATCAATCGTCCGACGAACTGCGGACCGTGCGTGAGAACCTTGGGGAATTGTCGCGGCGTCTGGTTAATCTGGATAACAAACTGGCGGATATTTCGAGCGCGGTGCGGACGCTGGGCACTCCGACGGCGCCGCCCCCGGCTGCGGCAATCGATTCGCCACCGGCCGCTGCAGCGGCCCCGCGCGTCCCAGTGCCGGCAGGCGTTACTGCGGATGGCCTGTGGCAGAAGGCCATGCGGGACTACACCGCAGCGAAAGATAAAGTCGCTCTCAGCGAGTTCGCCGACTTTCTAAAATATTTCCCGCAAAGCGGCAATGCCGCCGACGCGCAATATTACATGGGACTGATCTACGATCACGGCGAACAGTTCGACGATGCGGCGCAGGTTTTCGCCGCGGTGGTGGAGCGATATCCCGATAGTCCCCGGGCGGCCGACGCAATGTATATGAAAGGTGTCGAGTACCAGAAAGCGGGTAGCGACAAGAATGCGATCGCGGCTTATCGAGCCTTCGTCAAAGAGTATCCAACTCACCCGAACGCGTCCAAAGCTCAGGCGCGATTACGCGCGCTGACCTCGGGATCGACTGCGAGAACCCCCAAGAAGCGTAAGTAACGAGACGTCGCCGGCTTCGCGGATGACGAAATCAGATAGAATGTAGGCAGCCAGCGATGCCGGAGTGTCGGAATTGGCAGACGAACCGGACTCAAAATCCGGCGCACTTCACTGGGCGTGTGGGTTCAAGTCCCACCTCCGGCACCACCTTCACGCGTGTTGAGTAAGCCCTCACCTTTCAGACCCGCAAATCGAGCTAAATCCGTGTGCCGCTCGACTCGCTCCGCGCTAATATAACTTGTGCTAGAATCCCTTTGAACTACGGAGTCATACTGCGCCGGAGTTGCTCAAACCGGCCGTGACAACGATCTAAGGAGGCACCGAATATGGCTTCAACCAGACGCACTCTACTGGCAGCGGGCGCCGCGGCGGCGGCGACGGCCAGTCTGCCGCGAATGTTTGCTCAGCAGACTGCTAAAGCGGGGACAGGCAAGTTCTACGAAAAAGGCCCCGTTCGCATCCACTATGACGAGGCCGGTTCCGGCTTCCCGCTGATGTTGCTTCCCGGCGGAGGATTGAACTCGACCATATCCTTCTTCACCAGCAACTCGCCCTTCAACGCGATCGAGGAGTTCAAGGGACAATATCGCTGCATCACGGCGGATCTCCGCAACGCTCCCAGCGGGCAATCCACCGGCCCCGTCGAGGTCAACCGGCCCTGGGAATCCTACGCCGACGACCATCTCGGCCTGATGGATCACCTGGGCATCGATAAGTTCATGGTGATGGGTTTCTGTATTGGCGGCCCCTTCATCTGGAGTCTCTTGAAGCGCGCACCGAATCGTGTTGTCGCCGCCGTGCTGGCGCAGCCCGTGGGGTGGCGTCCGGAGATGCGCGATCCTAAATACCCCGGCACATTTTGGAAGAGCTGGGGTCCGGCGCTAACCGCCCAACGGCCCGAGATCACATTGCCGGCGACCGACAAATTTGTGACCAATATGTTCGAGACCAACCCCGACTTTGTCTTCACCGTGACCAGGGATTTCGTGCGTGGCTGCCAAAACCCGATCCTGGTCCTCCCGGACGATGTGCCGGCGCACCCTTACGCCGTCGCCATGGAGTGCGCGATGCTCGCCCCGAAAGCCGAAGTCAGCATCTTCCCCTGGAAGGAGCCTAAAGAACGGGTTCCCCTGGCGGTGCGCCAAATCCATTCCTTCCTCAAAGCGCATCGGCCGGCTTAGACGGCGTTGCTGCTCATACGACAGCGGCGTCCCCGGCAGACTCCCGGTCGGGTAGCGTGAAATAGAACGTTGCGCCTCCGCCCAGAACGGATTCGGCCCAAATGCGACCCCCTTGCCGTTCTACGATGCGTTTGCAGGTGGCCAATCCGATACCGCTGCCCGGAACGTCTGAATTCTGCAGACGCTTGAACGGTTCAAAAATTATTACCGCATATATAGGATTAAAGCCGGGCCCGTTATCGGCGATGGACACGATCCATTCCCGGTTGTGCCTCTTCGCCGCGACCCGTATATGGGGCGTTCCCCCCGCGCGATATTTTAGAGCGTTGCCGAGCAAGTTCTGAAAGACGAGCGTCATCAGGGAACGATCCGCTAAAAGGGGAGGAAAGGCACCGCAGTCCACTTCCGCTCCAGCCTCTTCTATTCCGTGTTGCAGGTTGGTCAGGGCCAGTTGCAAGGAATCCTCTAACGGGGCCAGCGTCGCGCCTTGTGCCTCACCTATCTGAGAGTAGGCCAGGATATCGCTCATCAATACTTGTAAGCGCTCGAGGTTCGTTCTCACCAGAGACAACAACTGGCGAGAGCTGGCTTCCATCTGGCTCTCGGTCCTGCGCTCCAGTAATTCGAGAAGAGCCATCGACGACCGCAGCGGGGCGCGAAGGTCATGCGCCGCCACGTAGGCGAAGCGCTGCGATTCTTCGTGCGAACGGAGCAATTCTTCTTCCGTGTGCTTGCGGGCGGTAATGTCCTCGATGGCCAGCAGAATGAGCCCGGTGGGATTGTCTTCGCGCCGCAGTTTCCTCGCGTTCAAAAGCATTACGCGGCGTCCGAGGGCAGGAAAATGCTGCACGATCTCATAATTCTCGATCGCGTTTTCTTTGGGCAGGACCTCTTCCAACTGTGCACGGAGGGCGGTGTTATCCCATTCGCCGCTTCCGAGCTCCTGCAGAAGGCGCCCTTCTGTCACACCCGGAGTTAGCTGAAAGGTGTCATAGAAGGATTGGTTCGCAGTCTTGACGCGAAGTCTACCATCGAGCACGAGAAGCGGCTCGCGAATGGTCGCGACAATCGCTTTTAAAGCGAGCGCTCCCGACAACGCCTGATACGCGCCAGCCGCAAACTCTCCGAGGACCGTCATCACTCTCGCATCTTCGGCGTCGAACTGGCGGGTGGGATCATGAGCCACCACCCAGATAGTGCCGACCGCTTCACCACCCACATGAAACGGGATGAGCAAGGCTTCCGAAATGCGCGGTTCCACTTGAGCGAAGTAGGTAAAATGCCGATCGAGGCGCGTCATTAATTGCATCGCGTCTGTGTCCAGCACAGTTCAACAGGGACTGAATTCGCGCGGGGTCGTGCCCCACAGATGCGGTGCGTAATCGCCGGCCAGGGCGTGCCAGCGGAAAATCTTTCGTCCGTTTTCTTCCTCTAGCAAGCTGATCCCGGAGGATTGGGCTCGACAGAGTGTAAGCGCGGTAGCGACTAGTTTTTGCAGCAGGCGCTCGGGCGAGTTAGCCAGCGTCCGCGCCAGGGTCACCAGGGCGTCGGCGGTCGCTTGGAGATTCGGCGCGCGCGCCGGGCGACGAGCCAACTCTTGGGTACAAAGAATTGCCTCTAAGGGAACGGGAGAATCTGATGAGGATTTCGCGAGTTCCATGACGTAGCCTTTAAAGGAGTCTCAAGTATACAGCACGCGACATTTGTCAACCTGTGTCCGGGAAACGGGATCACTCTTCGGAGCGGGTATTGCACGACCCCAGTAAAATGTCCTCGTAGAAGGAGCTAGGCATTTCGGCGAGATGCCCAATCAGGCGGGAGTTAAGCGACTTTCGCCTCCAACTAGCCCTTGACTGCCTTGGCCACCTGCGTGCCTGTTGAAGTGCAAGCAGCATGCGAAAAATTGAAGTACTCGTCATCGAGGACAATTCGGCAGACCGGTTTTGGCTGGAGTATGTACTCCAGATGTTCGGGCTGGATTACTCGTTTTCGGCGGCCACTGACGGGGAAGACGCCGTGAATTTTCTATTGAAACGCGGGAGATTCTCACAGGCGCCGACACCCGATTTGATCTTCCTCGACGCCCACCTGCCCATGTTGGATGGTATTGAGGTCTTGCGAAAGGTTCCCAATGCTCAGAAACTCCCGATATGCGTGCTGACTAGCTCACCGGCAGAGCGCAGTTTATTTCAACGGGAATTCGGTATCCAAGACTCCAATTATTTGCTGAAACCGGTGAGCCACGGGAGCATCCTCGAGAGCTCTTGCTGTCGCGATCATCTCAGCCTCGATACCAGGCACTAGGCCGCACCGTTCGTCGGGTTTCCCGCTGACTGGTACCAACGTTTTAGTCCATTTTACGTGGCGTCCGAATCCCCGAGTCTCCTTCAGAATTTTCCTGAAATTTTCTCTTTGACAAGAATGGAACACTATGGCATTCTTATCAAACCTTCCCCATGAAAGTCCTGTTTCTCCTGTTTTTCGCAGCCGCTGCTTACGCGGGCGACAAGCCGACGGTATCCAAGTGCTTTCAGATCCATTCATTGACCAGAACCGACGGCGAACATTACTGGGCTGACTGGACCAATGCGTGCCCCTATACGATCGACTCCGTTTACGTCATGATTGCTTTCTGGGATAAGTTCCACCAGCGGCTGGGTGATGGTGTGTGGGGGCTTCACTTTATTACTCAGGGGGCGCATCGGGTAACCAGATTTTCTGCCCCCAACGGGGTCGGCGGCTTCGAGTTCGTAGACATTCGAAAAATTACTACGGATTTTACCGAAGCCCTTCATTAGGTCCCCGGTCCGCCTCTGCGGCGGAATTGCTTTTGTAGGTGATTGAAACCTAAGGTCCAACCGTAGTACTCCAGCTCGACGTTAGCTCGATAGATTCCTAAGCAACTGATAACACATAGTCGAGTTGCTGGGAGTAGTACCAATACCTGATAACGGTCTAATCTTTTTCCTTGAATTCACCTTAAGCCCCTGCTACAGTAGACTTTGTAGGCTAGCTGAAACAGGCCTACGGAGGAACGACAGTGAAGCTGACTCAGAAACTTTTACTAGGTCTCGCCTTATCCGCATTGCCAGCATTCTGCGGCGCGATCAATTCAACAGGCCAATGGACTGTTTTCGGCTGGAACGGTAACGCAACCGCCCTCGCTTTCGGTGGCGTTGCAGGCTATACCGGAAGTCTCGGGACTACTATTCTTGGCACCACGACTACTGGCAATTCTTTCACCGACCCGTTCACTATTGCGGGTCCAGGAGTATTCACGATCCAGGACATACTCGAAGATGGCGACCGCTTCAACGTTTTCGTCGATGGCGTTGTGGCTCTGATGAGCAGCAATCCGACAAACGATGGATCGAATTGCGGAAACGATCCGCTCGGCTGTGTGGGCAACTCGAAATTCTCCAGTGGATCGCTTCATATTACGGGAACTGGCTCCCATAACATCTCGATTTCTGTAATCGCGGAGGCTTCAGCGGAAGCTGGCCTAGGCAGCACGGCGCTGTTTAAGTTTCTGGCTGACGGCACCACTCCTACTGGTGGCGGTGGCGGCACCGGAGCGGTACCCGAACCAGCAACCTTTAGTCTGATGGGTCTCGGCCTGGGAGGCTTGCTTTACGGCTGGCGCGCCCGGCGTAAGACATAATCAGCTTCTCGTCATTGATCTTAAGAGGGCCCAGTCTTCGGACTGGGCCCTCTTCTTTTTGGTCTAGAAGCTAAATCGTAGCTGCATCTCGAGCCGCCGATTCGCGGACTGAGTGGCACCGCCACCGAAGAATCCATTGGTGATTCCCTGCGCCTGGCCAAACTGCGGAGAACCCAGAATCCCTATGGGTTGGCCGGGATTTACGGAGTTTAAGAGGTTGCGCACCTCGATGCCTATGGTCACGTTATAGCGGCGGTTAGTTGTCGCGCCTGTCAAAAATCCGCCGCCGCCGCGAGGACGCGCACCGCCGAATCCACCGCCTCCGCCATTGCGCTGGCCCCTCCCGCCCCCGCTTCCTCCACCGGCATTGGCCGCCGTCGTGGCGGGTTCGCCGAAGCCCCAACTGCGAGCGGCGCGCATATTAATGGAAAAGCTGCCGTATCCTTCACCGAAGTTGCGCGGTATCGGCAGTTCACCGGGTGCCGGTTGAGCGTTCAGAAGCCCGTAGGACGTCGCGTAGACAAAGGGACGCTGGCCTGCAGCTACCGCGGCGTTGCTGGCGGCGATGCTAGAGGCGCTCGCGAGCGTAGGACGGTCATTGACGATGGTATCGCCGTTCAAATCCTGGCCGACCAAAATGTTAAACGGCGCGGCCGAAGCGAACGTCACCATGGGGTTCAAGCGGATGCCGAAGAGGGCCGTGATATTTCCTCCAATCAAAAAACGGTGGCGCACGTCGAACTGGGCGCGGCTCCATTCGGTGGAGAGGTCGTAAGTATTGGCTGGGAATGTGCCGGCGCCATCGGTATTCGAGTGCGCATGTCCCAGGTTGTAAAATCCGAATGTCGAATAACGTGAGTTAAGGCGCGCGTTCACGTGAACTGTGAACTGGTTCTGCTTGAATAAACCGCTGGATTCGTACTGATACACCGGGTTGGCTTTGCCCATCGGATATACCGGGCTGGCCGGATAAGTCCCGGCAAATGGCGCGTTGATGTCGCGGGTACGCAGCTGGTGCAGACCGCGCGAGTCGGTGTAGTTAATCGAAAGTGTGACGTTCCCCGGCAACTGGCGGTCAATGCCAATCGCACTCTGCATGATGCGCGGCGCTACCAAGCCGGAATCGATCTCATAAATAATGGGCGGTTGTGCGGACCCGATCTCTGAGAGCAAAGGAATATTGCCGGTAAAGAACTGTGGATTCTGCACTACATAGCCCTGCTGGACCACGCCATTAAAGCGTTCGGCGTTCAGGACCTGCCCCAATCCGAAGCGGTCATAGAAGAAACCAAACCCCGCGCGGACCACGGTCTTCGGCTGGCGCAGCCCTCCCCGAATTCCTCCGGGGGCCCACGCTACACCGATGCGCGGTGCGAAGCTGCCGTGATCTTGAATATTGGTCTGCGTTTCGTAACGTAAGCCCAGACTCAAGGTGAAGCTGGGAATCACGCGCCAGTCATCCTGGATGTAGGGCGCCACATCCGTTTGGCTGATGTGCAGGAATGGATTGCCGGCCCCGCGCAAATACTGAAGAGCCTTAAAGCCCGCGCCCTGGAGTGTTACCGCGTAGTCGCTTAATGAAGCGAAACGGAAGACGCCATTGAAGTTGGTGTCGTTGAAATCATCTTCCCGGGTAATACGCAGCCGCATACCGAACTTCACCAGATGGCTGCCACGCGTCAAAGAAGTATAATTTTGAAATTCATAGCTGCCACGATTGGTGTATTGAGGGCCCTGGGTGGCTCCGCCTCCGACGAAGAAGCCGCTCACGACTATAGTGGGCACAGCGTTGAGAGAGGTTTGTGAATCGGCCGAACGCGTATATTGAAAGCGGCTTTCGTTCACGGCCCGGTTGTTTACTACCCACGTTCCGGTCATTTGCGCGGATTGGTAAATGGTTTGATTATTCACGCCTTGGGTCGCCAGATTGAACCCGCCGACGCCCGCATTGTCGGAGGTAATGCGGGTCCAGGTATAACGGCCCTGCAGGGTGACGTTCGACCCCGCCTGGTAATCAATGCGCGGACTGACGGACAGCCGGGAGGTGGGCGTCGAAACGTTCTGGGTAAACGGCGCCGGCAGGAAGTTGGAATCGAGAATGGTGGCGCGGATCAGCGCCTGATCGTCCTGATGGCGATCGCTGAAATCCACGAAAAACGATGTTCTCCTGCCGATCGCGCCGCCAACGTTACCTTGGAACTGCCGCGTGAGGAAAGAAGGCTTTGCGTTTGCAAATGGATTGCGTGCGTCGAACGTAGCCGTATCGGTCTGGTAAAAGACGGAGCCGTGCAGGCGGTCGGTACCGGGTTTGGTCAGAATCTCCACACGGCCATAGCCGATGCGGTCGAACTCGGCCGCAAAGGGATTGGAGTTAACGCGGATTTCGCGGATGGAATCCTTGGGCGGCAACTGGCCATTACTGAAGCCATCGACGAAAATCTGGCCGCCGTTAGGCCCGGCGGAGGGCCCGGCCAGCGCCCGCAAATCGTTCTGCAGATCGTCCGGATCGTCCGATAGCATGTCGAGATCCGATCCCTTGAGCACTGTCGAGCCGGCGTTTTTGGACGGGTCCAATTCCACTTGCGTGGTGTCGGCAACCGTAATCTCCTGTTTATCGGCAGCCAGCGCCAGCCGTGCGTCTGCGGTGGTCGCACGCGCGGACGTGAGTTCCACGGGCATGCTTTCGAACAAAGCGAAGCCTGCAGCGCCGATCCGAATGAGGTAGGAGCCGGGTGGTAAACCATTTACCGCGTAGCCGCCGGTATTATCTGTTTCTATCGCACGCACCAATCCGCCGGGACCGGTGACGCTGACGCTCGCGCCCGGCACTGCCGCGCCGGAGGGGTCGGTCACAACCCCGCGAAGAGTGGCGGGCGCCTGCGCCCCTAGCACCAGAACCATCGCCAGCATCAGGGCACACACCGAAAACGGTCGTTCCCTAAAAATTCTTATCACCGCTATTCGATTCCACCCAGATCGCCGCTAACCATATTCCAATCGCCCAGAGACATTTCGCGGGTGCCGGGTTTGGTTAGAATTGGCTCCACGCCCGCGAGCAGCATGATCGCAGTCACCTGATCGCTGTTGACGCCGCTTACGCTCGAGACAATGACGGCGTCGCCGGCCATGAGATCTGCGACTTTAATCGCCGGAGTGCGATCGATCATCGACTGCAGGTCGCCACGCCCGCCGCCGGGACTTCCCGCAGCCACGCCGTGCAGGCGAGCGGCGATCCCTTGCGCCAGTTGCGGCGGCAGTTTCTTCACTGTGGAGTCTGCTGAAATCCTGACGGTCATCGGTTTTTTGGTCTCGATGTTGTTTATGCGGACCAGATTTTCCTGCGCATCCACCGAAAGAACCAGGCCGGCGATCATCTTAAACTGGCCGGAGACGATCTCCTCGGCGGTCATCTGGCCGCCATCCGCCGTTTTGTCGCCGCGCGCGCGCACCTGATCTCCCTTCCGAATCTCAGAGAGCTTCGAGGCTTTGGCGTCTGCGAATTTTACGGAATCGGGAGTGTAACGGCGCACCACTGCGTTAGGCGCGGGCGTGATCACTAACGGCTTTATGCCTTCGACCGCGCGCATGTTGACAGTTACCGAATCCGCTGTGACCTCGGTGACGATACCGGTGACTCCGCGGCGGTCCCAATCGGCCCGCTCGGCCGCCTGCTTGCCGGCGATGTCGCTTTGCGAAATCACCACGATCTCCAGAGCCACCAGCGATTTCTGATCTGCGGACGCGCGTCCCCTCGCCCGCACCCGGTCCCCTGCGGTAATGTCGGTGAATTCGATAGTAGTGGCCTTGCTCAAATCGGTGGCGCCCGGAGAGACGCGAAGCAACTTTGCCTTAGCGTCGACTGTAACGGCGATTTCGCCCGCGCCCGTCTTGAGAGTGATTTGGCGACTGGCGGCGTCCAGCGTTTCGACCACTCCGAGAGCCCGGCCATTGGCCTGTTCCTGTCCCAGACACGCGGGAACAAGGGATACCGGCGCCAACAGCGCCAGCACGAAAGCAAATTTTGCCTGCAAGGCTGTGGGGATCAAGATAGTAAGACCCTTGCCTATAGGTTCAGGTTACACCTTTATTATGGCGATCCGGACGGCCGCAATCCCACGGCCGGCAAGTAAGAGCCACGTGGTTCCCGCTTCCACCAGGCGCCAGTGCGACGGCGGGTTTCGAGGTCCGTAAAGGTGTATTCATAAGCTGTGGCGCGAATGTAGCGCGGCGGATGGCCGGCAAATGGGTTCTTTTCAAGCAATCCGGCGACCTCAGGCGAACCTTCGAGCAGTCTCAGGGTCAGACTCGCAAACCATGGGTTTGCCTGGTAATTACTGAGGGCCGCGAACCACATCTGCCAGTCGAGACGCGGCTGGTGCGGGGCCACCCAGGCAGGTGCTCGATTAATGTCGCCGGGCTTGTATTTGAATTCATAGGGCTGCCAAGTTTCGCCATCAGCCGAGCCTTCGAGGATGATTTCGATCCGTTGGGTGGTCATCACCGCGAACAATCCGTAGGTGTTGACGATCTGGAGTGGCGCGGTGTAGCGTAGCGCAGTATTCAGAACCGCGGGGACGCGGCCGGTGAATGTCTCGAGCAGATGCGAGAGGCTGAGCACCATGACAATGACAGCGGCGGCCATAGCAGCGACGCGGCCTTCCGATCGCCCGATGAGCTTTTCCTTAATTTGCGCGGGCACGAAGCGGGCGAGGGCCTGATCGTCAAAAAGGAATAGCGTCAGCGCGATGGTCAGCAGGTTAAAGAAGGTGTAATTTCCGGTGGCGAGGATTAACACCTGCAGCCCGATCAGACCCCAGGCGCCGAAGATTCGCATCCTGCGCGGGAAAAAGGTCAGGAATGGGAGGGCAATTTCCATTCCCAGCGTGGCGGCCGTCGCGAAATGTTGAAAGCCGGCGGGGAGTTTATCGGCATACCAGGCGAGCACGGTAGGCAGCGGTTGCGTATGCCAGTGAAATCCCACCGCCGAGAGGTTGCGCCAATTGGGATCGTCACTCAGCAGCTTGACGGCGCCGGAGAGGAAGTAGAGACGGAAGACCAGCCAGCGAAATAGCCAGGGCACGATGCGGTTGCGGCCCAGGAAGATGGCAAGAAAGCCCGTTTCGAGAAGGAGCGAGTCCCATTGGAAGGAGAGGAACTCCTGCCCGGCCGACGCGAAGGACAGATACAAGATAAAAAGCAAAAACAGGATGAGTCTTTCAAATTTCCCGCGCGCGAAACCGGTGAGCAGCAGCATGGACGAGAGGATCACGCCGGCAAAGCACAAGCCGACGAGTGTGGTGTCGTCGTTGGCGACCCACAAAAGACTGGGGAGGGCGAGGAAGCGCAAGGCGGAACCGGTTCGTTCGACCGAGGCCAGAAACGGCGCTACCGGAAGGATGCCATGTTCGCCCAGGAGGCCGGTGACCTGAAACGCCAGAGATCCGAAAGCCACTGCGTAGATCAACGCCAGTGCCCGCACGAAGAGCCACTGGGTCGCATCGAATCGCGCAGGTTCGATGCGCGTGCCGAACGTGAAGCGGGTGATTTGGTAAAAGATATCTCGATGCCGGGCGATGATGCGGTAGGCGAATTCGCTGGGGGCGGAGATCCAAGGGTAGATGCGCTCCTTGCCGAGCGATTCGAACACCGCGCGCGCGCCGCCAGCTACTGTGCCATCGCGACGCACCAACTGAACCGATTGCGAGTAGGATTCGCGGGGAATTTGCGGAAAGCGATCGCCTACTTCCTGCGAGGCAATGTATTCGATGCGGTCGCCGTTGAGCCGTCGCCAATAGTCGAGCCAGATGCGGCAGAACCCGCAGTGGCCATCATAGATGAGGACCGGGCGGATGTTCACGCTACTGGTTCAAGAGCGGAATGTCTTTCGCCGGTTTTGGTTCCGGAAAGCTCTTGACGTAAGCGTAAACGTCGGCGAGTTCCTGGTCCGTCATGACCTTGGCGCGGAAAGGAGGCATTCCTCCGGACGGGGGATTGCGCACGAACGCCGTGAAGGCGATCAGAGGCAGGCGGGTCTGAGCGAGGCGCGCGCCGGCAGTGCCTCCCTGCCCTACGTGCCCGTGACATTGGTAGCAACCGTTGCGCTCGAAGAGGCGCTTGCCGTTATCGGTGTCACCGGCCTTCACCTGGGCGAACGCGGCGCCTCCGATCGCGAGCGATAGTAGAACTGTTTTCATGGCGATCTCCTATGTTAGCGGGGCTGCGTCACGACATCGAGCAACGCGGGCTCGCCCGCTTTCACGCGCTCGAGGGAGCGCTTGATCGCCGGGCCGAGATCCTTGGGATCCGAGATGGGTCCTTCGGCATACCAACCGTAACCCTTCGCGATCAACGCGTAATCGATGTTGGGGCCATCGAGGGCCGTGCCAATATCGGAGCGTCCCAGATCGCGGTCGTACTTTGCGGCCAGCAGCGCGAGGTACATGCGCTCCTCGTGATAGGCGCGGTTGTTGTGCATGATACTCAGCAGCGGAATCTTGTGATGGGCAGCAGTCCACAGCACTCCGGGAGCGTAGTTCAGGTCGCCATCGCTCTGAATACTGACGCTCAAGCGCCCGTGCTTCCGGTTGGCGAGAGCTGCGCCCACCGCTGCGGGAGCCTGGTAACCGATGCCCGCGCCGCCTTGCGCGCCGATATATTGGTAATACTTGTCGAAGTTCCACAGGCGCGTGGGCCAGGAACTGACGAAGCGGTCATTCGATACCAGCGACCAGTCTTCGTTCTTGATTTGCGCCCATAGCTCGGCAGAAAGCCGAGCGGTGCTGATGGGACTCGCATCCCATCCGACCGCGGCTAAGTTGCGGTTGGTTTCGCGAGCGGCCCGGTGAGCGGCAGTAAGTTTGGCTCCGCGCGCATCGAGCGCACGCCGGCGATCGGGAGTGATCAGTTTCCTGCAGGCTTCGATCAATGCGGGAAGCGTGGCTTCGGGGTCGCCCGTGATCGAAAGCTCGGCCTCCATGTAGCGCCCGAAATCCTGATAGTTGGATTTGTGATTGAGCTCGATCGCGGAAATCAGGATGATTTTCGCATCCGGCTTGGTAGTAGGCCGGGATTCCATGCCGAATTTGTTGAGCCCGGTCATGCTGTGCGTGATGCCCCAGAAGTCCTGCGGCTCCAGGCCCAAAATCACATCGGCTTCGGAAAGATTGGGTGTAGCAACCCCGGCTCCGGGTTGGAAATATAAGGGATGCGACGTGGGGAAGTTCATGCGCATGCGCTGATCGTAGACGCGAGCTTGCAAAACTTCGGCCAGCTCGACTAATTGTTTGATGCCCTCGGGGGTGCGGGCCACGCGGCCGGCCACGATCACTGGATTTTCAGCGGCCACCAGCATCTTGGCGGCGTCCGCGACGGCGGTCGAATCGCCTTGCGGCGGGGCGCTCATCACCAGCTTGGGAATCCGCAAATTCTTTTCCGCGATGGGCTCTTCCTGCAACGCGCCATCCGCGACGATGACCACGGGTTCATAGGGCGGCGTCATCGAGATGGTATAGGCGCGCACGGCGGACTCGGCGAAGTGCGAGAGTGAGACCGGGGTGTCGTCCCACTTGGTGTAATCGCGAACCATGGCGGCCGCGTCCTGCACGCTATGCACCCATTCGGGGTTGCCGCGACGGTAGTTCACGTCGAGGATATTGCCGAGAACGATATACACCGGCACACGGTCGCAATAGGCGTTGTAGATGGCCATGGACGCGTGCTGGACTCCCACGGTGCCGTGGGCCATGATCATCATCGGCTTGCCCTCGATTTTCGCGTAGCCGTGAGCCATGGCCACCGAGGATTCCTCGTGACAGCAGGTGAGCCACTCGGGGTCCTTATTCTTTCCGTAATTAATGAACGATTCCTGGAGCCCGCGGAAGCTGGAGCCGGGGTTCGCAGCGCAGTATTCGATACCCAGAGACTTGAAGACATCGGTCATGAAGTCCGAGCCGGGGCGCGAGTTGCTGGTGACTTCGACGGCCGTTCCGGTTTCCGGTTTCAGGGCGGCTTGCTGAGCCATTGCGATGGGCGCGGTGGCGGCGAGACCGGCCCCAGCAGCGCCTTTCAGAAAACCTCGGCGATCGACAGGGTTCTTCGATTTTTCGTCCATTGCGCCTCCTGCTTGGGTCGCCCTGGGTCGGGCCACTTGCTATTATGTCACGGCCCGCTGCGCGCTATACTCGACAGTTCAGGCCCCGTCTGCGTTCAACCCCGTCGGTTGTGGCAACTCTATGACCCACAATTTCGCCGCCGCCGACCTGGCTGTCAAATCGCTCGGCCCCTGCCGCATCGATTCTCCGCTATTGCCCTTGCTCGACCAGCGCCAGAGAACGTTTCACAACGTCGATGAGGAGGACCGGGTTCTCTTCGACGACACGCTCTCGGGCTTGAGTGAGCGCAACTTGCCGGTCGACCAGCTCCCCGCGTTCGAGCCCGCCGGACCGCGGCGCAAGATCTTTTTCGATCCTTCCAAGACCCGGGCCGCCATCGTGACTTGCGGCGGACTTTGCCCGGGATTCAACGATGTCATCCGGAGCCTGGTGCTCGAACTGTCCAAGAGCTACGGCGTGCGAAAAGTGTACGGCTTCTGCAACGGTTATCAGGGTTTCATCGCCAAGTACCGCCGGCCGGTGCTGGACCTTTCGCCGGCGAGTGTGGCCGGGATTAACGAGCAGGGCGGCACCATCCTCGGCACTTCGCGCGGCGAACAGGACCCCGCAGAGATCGTCGATTGCATGGAAACGATGAGCATCAACATGCTCTTCATCATCGGGGGCGACGGCAGTATTCGGGGTGCGCAAAGAATCACTCAGTGCATTGCCGAACGCGGCGGCAAAATCGCGGTGGTCGGCGTTCCCAAGACCATCGATAACGACATTATGTTCATCGACCAGAGCTTTGGTTTTCAGACCGCGGTCGCTGAAGCCACTCGCGCTATCCGCTCCGCGCACGTCGAGGCGGAATCCTCGCCGAACGGCATCGGGTTGGTGAAGTTGATGGGCCGCCACTCGGGCTTCATTGCATGCTACGCATCGCTCGCTATGAGCGACACCAACTTTGTCCTGATTCCTGAGGTGCCTTTCGAGCTGGAAGGCGCTGGAGGCTTCCTCAATATACTGCGGCAGCGCCTGGAGCGTCGCGGCCATGCGGTGATTGTGGCCGCCGAAGGAGCGGGGCAGCATCTGATGGAAGCAGGCAACGGCACCGATGCATCGGGCAATGCGAAGCTCCGGGATATCGGCGTTTATTTGAAGCAGCGGTTAGTAGACTACTTCGCCGGGATCGGCATGGAGTGCAACCTCAAATATATCGACCCGAGCTACGAAATCCGCAGCGTGCCCGCCAATCCCTTCGATAGCGTCTACTGCATTCGGCTGGCGCATAACGCGGTTTACGCCGCCATGAGCGGCCGAACCGAGATGGTGGTGGGGCGGTGGAACGGCCGCTTTGTTCACGTGCCGATGCCGATGGCGGTTCGCGAGCGCTACTCGGTCGACCCGTCGGGCGATTTGTGGACCAGCGTGCTCGAAGCGACCGGTCAACCGCGCGAGTTCCGCTGAAGTGCGCGTGGCCGAAGATTACTTGGTGCGGGCGTAGCTCCGATCGTTCTCCGCCCAGTGCTGGATCATGGTAGTGATGGCGCCTTTTGCATCCTTGACGAACTCCACGCCGGTTCCTTCCATGGTAAAGGTATTTTCTGAGTGCGCGGTTAGTGGAATCTTTCCCGCCTGGCCTTCCTCGACCATCAGGCGGTTCCCTTCCAAGGAGACTGTAGTGACGGGGCGCGCCGGTGTTTGATAGGAACCGACGTATTGCGCCAGGACCTTGGCCGAAACCTGAAACTCCTCCCCGCTTTTGCCTACCATGTGCGCGGAGTCGCGCTCGTTTTCGCAGACATACTCAATCAGGTCGCCGTCGGGCACCAGATCGAGTTCAATCGGAAGCGTCCACGGACGGGTGTACGCCTTGGGATCGTCGAGAGTCACCTGGAGATCGATATGGCCGGCATCGCGGCGATGGAAGCGCTCCGTCACCCGCAAGGCTTCCGTGTGAGGATGCCCGGCCAGATCGAGCGTCGTACGGTCATTAAAGCCCGCGGTAGTGACCACCAATGTGTCGCCTTCCCAGTGCCCGACCGAGTAGCCCATCCAGGTTGGATTGGGATCTTCCGGCAGCACGCGGCCGTCGGTAAAAATCTGGCGGAAAAGGGTCTCATATTCGTACAGGACGACCACCAGATTCGGCGTCTGGACGATTTTCATGGGATACGGCCCGCCACCTGAAATGCCGGCTTTCGGACCCGGCGGGAGACACGTGATCCCGTCGGAATCCTTGCGAAAATCATCCGCACGCTGTTTGTATAGCGCCGCCGCCCACGGCCGTATCTCGTCAGGTTTGAGGTCCGACGTAACCCAGATCAGATAGCTTCCTTGCTTGACCAGCCAGACGCCGGATAGATCCGGCTTGCCATCCGCGGATCGTGGCACGGGGGCCGTAAGGTCGAGCTTGCCGGCGGCTGTTCGGGGGATTCCCGGGGTGGGGTGATTCGGCCACTGCGCTGTAAGCGACACGCTCATCACGCACAGGATCATCGCAAGTTTATGCATCTGTCCTCCCCCTAGTCCGGGCTGTTCAAATTCGGCCCGCCGGTTCATGGAATTTTTCCAAGCCCAACTATACCAAGCTAACAGCCGGTGCCGCCGGGGTCTAGGTAGTGCGCTAAATGTGTGTCCCTAGGAACGCTAGTAGCCCAGCGCCTTTTTGAGTTTGCCAACGAGGCGATCCGCGACTTTCCTTTCGCCACCACGCCTCATAACGCCGAACATTAAACTTCGATCTCCTGCTTCGTCTGCCCAGAGGATCGCCTTACGTTCCTTGTCCAACATGCTCACGCTGCCAGTTGCGTTATCGTGCAGCCCAAGATAACGACCGGTAATTTGTGCACCAGTTCCCTTTTTCTCGTCACTGATTCCAGTGAGAATTGCGTCAGCATCCTTCTCGTCAAGAACAATTGAAACCTTTCCCTTCATCTGCTTAAAGAACTCAGCTCGCAGGTAAATATCGAGATCGTTCGGCATTTTGTCGATGAAGATTTTGTGGATGGATTTCAAGTCTGGAGTCTGAGCAAACGCCAGAGAAACCAATAGCGCGGCGAGCGCCAAGCGTGTTCGCATAGGGATTCTCCTTAGAGTGAGTCCCTATTATTTGACCACAACCAAGCGCGGAAGAGGAAACTAGTAAATTTTCCCGTTTGCGGCGAATGCGTATGCGCGAACCGGCTAGCCGCTCTGCGCGGTATACTTCATCCTATATGAACCGTATCGCTCTAATCGCGGCATTATTGTCGCCATTCGCACTTTTTGCGCAAACCGCGCCTCGTTTCGAAGTCGATCCCACGTGGCCGAAGCTGCTGCCCGATGGCTGGATCACCGGCCAACTCAGTGGCGTGTGCGTGGATTCACACGACCACGTGGTGGTGGTAAATCGCCGGAATATCACGAAGGAAGAAGCTGAGACTTCCACCAACGCGCCGCCCATCATCATGTTCGACGCGGCCGGAAACGTGGTTAAATCGTGGGGCGATCCCAATGTAGTTGCCGATACCATCCACGGATGCTCCTTCGATAAAGAAGATAACGTGTGGGTGGCCGGAAATGGGGATGGCATCGTCCAGAAGTACAGTCACGACGGGAAACTCCTGCTGCAAATCGGCACGCGCGGCGTGGTGGATTCCTCCGACGGCACCGGCAAAGGAAAGCCGCTGAACGCGGCTCACGACAAGCTGTTTCATCCGGCGAACGTGGTCGTCGATCCCGGGAATGGCGATCTCTTCATCGCCGACGGTTACGGCAACCGGCGCATCGCGGTCTTCGATAAGGATGGAAAGTATCTGCGCCAGTGGGGCAGCCAGGCGACCAAGGAACAAACACGGGCGGGCGAGCCGGGGGTCTTTGCGCAACTGGTACATTGCGTGGCGCTCGGCAATGACGGCCTTATCTATGTATGCGACCGCCAAGGCGACCGCATTCAAGTGTTCGATAAGCAGGGCAAGTTTGTAAAGAACATTCCGGTTCGCACCGGCACCCCGGAACTGCCCGATCCGCGCGGTACCGTTTGGTGGATCTCTTTCTCGAGCGATCCGCAACAGAAGTACATGTACGTGATGGACGGCCGCGCTGAACAGGTCCGCATTCTGGATCACGAGACCGGCAAAATTCTTTCGAGCTTTGGCCGGCCGGGCCACCAGGTCGGCAACTTCACGCACGGGCACACCATGGCTGTCGATTCGAAAGGCAACATCTACATCGCGGAGACGGACATCGGCCGGCGCGTGCAGCGCTTCAATCTGGTTTCGAAGTAGGTTGCCGGCGCACCAGGGGTCGGACTCTGCTCGGCGGCCCTGTTCTTGACCGCGAGGAGATGCAATGCAAGCGCGCAAACTTGGAAAGAGCAATTTAGAAGTTTCAGCCCTCGGGCTCGGCTGCATGGGAATGAGCTTTTCCTACGGGCCGCCGAAAGACAAGCAGGAGATGACAGTTCTTCTCCGGGCAGCCGTCGAACGCGGCATTACGTTCTTCGACACTGCCGAGGTCTACGGCCCGTACTTGAACGAAGAGCTGGTGGACGAAGCCCTCGCTCCCTTCCGCAAGCAAGTGGTAATCGCGACCAAATTTGGTTTTGACATCAGTCCTGAATCCGATCCCGCGGGATGACCGGTGCGCCGGGCCTCAATAGCCGGCCGGAGCACATCAAACAAGCGGTCGAGGGCTCGCTCAAGCGGCTCAAAATTGATGTCATCGACTTGCTCTATCAACATCGGGTTGACCCGAACGTGCCTATTGAAGACGTGGCGGGAGCGGTGAAGGATCTGATTCAGGAAGGTAAGGTCAAGCACTTCGGCCTTTCCGAAGCGCGCGTCCAAACCATCCGCCGCGCGCACGCCGTTCAGCCCGTCACCGCTCTCCAAAGCGAATACTCGCTGTGGACGAGGACTCCGGAAAGGGAAGTGATCCCGGCGCTGGAGGAACTGGGAATCGGGTTTGTCCCGTACAGTCCCTTAGGCAAGGGCTTTCTGACGGGGAAGATCGACGAAAATGCGAAGTTCGACAGCTCTGACTTCCGCAGTACCCTGCCTCGCTTCACGCCGGAGGCGCTCAAGGCGAATCAGACTCTCATTGATTTGCTCGGCAGCATCGCCGAACGGAAAAAAGCGACTACCGCTCAGATCGCACTCGCGTGGCTGTTGGCGCAGAAGCCCTGGATGGTGCCGATTCCAGGCACTACCAAGCTGAATCGTTTGGACGAGAACATTGGCGCGGTCTCCGTCGAACTCACGCCCGACGATCTGCGAAACATCGATGTCGCCGCCTCGAAGATCACTGTGCAAGGGGCTCGCTACCCCGAAAAGCTGGAACAAATGACCGGCCGATAACAGGACGCCGACGACGACCTGGGAATTCAGTACTGTCCACGGATTCCTTGCTTCCTGTCAGAGGCCAAGGTAGCATTAAGATCCTGGAGGCTTGAGAATGTCACATCAGCGGTGGTTGGTCATATTCGCGTTCCTCGGCACCTGCGCACAGGCGCAATGGTTGAACTTTCCCGCGCCCGGAACGCCCCGCATGCGCGACGGCAAACCCAACCTAAACGCCCCTGCGCCGCGCTCCTCCGATGGCAAGCCCGATCTTTCCGGAGTCTGGCAGACGGAACCTATACCGACGAGCGAAAGCGTGCTGGGTGAAAATTTCTCCTTCGTAGTGCCGGGAGACGACCCCCG
>JANXXL010000101.1 GCA_025350625.1 Bryobacterales bacterium
CGAATGTGAAGGTAAACGCCAGAGTCATGCCCGCCACCGACAGGGTTGCGCCGAGCAGCATATTTCCGAGATTGAAAATAATTCCCGCCGCTACGATGTAAGCTATATTCCGATACCCTGTGATCAGGAAATTTTCCTGGAAAGTCAGTTCATTCGAATTCAGGGACCCGGCGGTGAATGCCGCCACCACCGCCAGCAACGCGAAGCCTAGCGCAAAATCGTAGTAGTAAAGTTCGAATCGCCATCGCCCGGCGAGTTTCAGCGTGTTCGCCCAGGACCCCCAACAAATCAGGGAGATCACCAATAGCGCCAGCGTAGCCGCTTGCGAAGCGGGAAGAATCATAGGATTTGTTTTCAGCGGGCCTGCATTGCCAAGCCGCTCCATGCATTATAGCGGCATTGCACGCACCCGGTATGCGCCGGGCGCACAGCGCGCTAATTCTGTGTGGCTAGTGCAGCCGCCCGGTTCAGAACGGTCCGCGCAGTATCCTGCATCTTGGCCTTGTCTGAGAGCCACTTCTGGTTGCTGACTCGTTGCGGCTTCTTGTCCGCGGCGTAAATCATGTCGAGGTTTTCCAGGATGTAGCGGCTGGTTTTCTGAATGGTGTCCAAGTTGCCCTTATTCTCTGCCGAAAGCGACGCATTGGGCTGTTCCGCCACAAGCTGCAAGCCGTGGTCGACGATCTCCGTCAAGGAGCCTAAGTCGTTCGGTTGGCCCTTCAGAATCTCGCCCGCCGTATCGAACGCCCCGCGATGATTGTTCATCTGCTGGTAGGTGACCAGGTATATTTTCAACCGCACGTCGGCGTACTCGCTCTGCGGGTAACCGATCTTCCATATTTCGAGGTTTTGGAGACGCGCGTCTAGTGTCGTATCCGGCTTGAGGATCTCGGTATAGAGATCGTACTCTGCGCGATCCCTCCAATTCTTCTGCGCCTGCGCGTTCGCCGTAAACGTCACGACCACCAGGGCAGTCAGCGAAATGAGGGGTTGTAAGAACACTCGGAGCCGCGCGTTCCTTTGATGGCGCCGCGTCGTTCGATTCCGCTATTGTTTACCGGTAGCTTCACCCGGAACGCGGCCCATGCCTTCGAAGGTCTTGCCGTTGATCACAACGCGCGCGATTCTGCCGACTGGCTCGCCATTTTTGGCCACGACCATCGAGATGGTGACGTCGTCACCCATCTTGAACATCTTCCGGCTCCAGCCGCGCGCCACCATGTCGGGGGGGTTGCTGACTTCGGCGGTCCAATGCACCGTATTGCCCTTATCGTCCTTCACGTCAAAGTTAAGCAGGCAATGCGGATTCGACCAGACCCAATCCGTGACCACGCCCTTCACCATCACAACCTTGGTCTCGTCGTAAAATGCGCCGCCGTGATGCGCCAGAAGCGCAACCGGCGCGGCCAGCAGGCCGAGAGTGACCAGCAACGAAATAACGCCGCACTTATTTTTCAATGTGAGCCTCCACTGTCATAAATTAATATACAACCAGTCCTCGAGTGTCAAACCTGCCCTATTCAATGTCCCGGCCGGGCGAACTTGGAAGCATCCACCGGGACGTTCGCATGCACCTCAGTCAGTTGAATCGTCGAACGCCCATCCAGCCACGTCACGATCATTTTGTATGGTATTTTCACGCCGGCAAGTTCGCGATAATCGGCGTAATCGACCTGCATGGGCGCCAATCCTACGGGCGAATCGGCGTAGGTTACGGTGCGCGCCAGCAGACCCGACTCGTCGTCGAAATACAGGTTCACCGGAAACTTGCCGTTGATGGTGCCCTGCAGCATGGTCAGATCGCGATCGTCAACCACCGCCGGAGGCCCCACCCTCCATTGGGTAAGCAGCTTTTTGATTTGTCCCGGGAAGCTCAGCGCAGCCGTCAGCCTGGCGCCGTCGATTTCTCCGCCGGTACGCTCCAGCAAGGGTACCGGCGCCAGTTGCGGCGGCTGCACGATCCACGCTTCGCGCCCGTCACACGTGTCGATGAGCTCCCCGCCTGCAAGGTTATGCACGATCATGGTTCGTTGGGCGGGCGCTTTCGCGAATAGCTCCAGGGAATACTTGGTCGGAATGCCGTAGGTCTGGAAAGTTCCTTTTGCTGCAAAGCTGGTCAACGCGGCCGCCTTCTGCGCGCCACCGATTGCCTGCAGGTACTTATCCAACACCTGCTCGACTTCGGGCGCGCCAGGGAAGGGATTTACCATGCGATCCGGCTCGCGATAACGCAGCGTGGCATAAAACTGCGTCAGGTCCGGCGTGGTCTCCGGCGAAGTGCTGCCGCGATGGCAGGTATAACAAGTGAGCACGCGGCGGCCCGCGAAGAAATTCTTATTCATGGTGTTCACCATGGCGATCATCCCGCGAGCCCGGCGCTTCCTGTCGTTATCGTCGGCGTACTTCGCCCAATCGCCGCCGCTATCCGCCGTGTGACAGTCCCCGCAGCTAATTCCGAGCGATGCGGAAAAGAATCCCATGGTCGACATGAATTCGTCGGCCGGAATACCCTTCAGCGACTGCACGTTCTTGAAGACCTGTTCGGCAAGCCGCGCATCTCCGCGAGCCTGACCATAAGCCGTGCCGCCCGGGACCCCGACGAAAAAGAATGTCGCGAAAAACGCCAGTGGAGCGTGCCGGACGCACCTGGTGAATCGCATATTTATTTCTTGCCGTCCGTACCCATGGTGGGATTTCCAAATCCCATGGCTTTGTTGTATTGCATATACTCCGATACCGAACACATCTGTTCCCTGACATCAAAATCGGGCGGCAGTAACTTCATCGGAAACTTGTTGAGCGCCACCCAGGATTTCGCATACATCTTCGGGTCGTCAATGATGACGGTAAGTTCTAACAGGTCGCGACTGACCCGGTGGAACCGCTCTTCGACGCGCAGATCTTCACTGTGTGGGCGGCCGCCTTTGTCGAGCCAGGTCCTTTCATCGGTACCCGAGGTCTGCGCGACAAACGTGTAATCATCCTCCCATTTTCCGACCGAATAGCCAAACCATCTTGGTTCCGGATCTTTGGGGAGTTCCCGCCCGTCCGCCCAGATGACTCGCCAAATCTTGGAATACTCGTAGAGCACCACCATCTTTAAAGGTGTCTGCAGGATCTGAGTGGTCCGAAGCTGGTACAGGTCCTGGCGCGGCATTCCCTGCGGATCGCAGTAGATCACCGCCGGGTCATTTATCTGACTGGGAATATTTTGTCTGGCTCCATTTCCCGGCCTGTAGTCTTTCATCTTCTCGCGAGCCAAAGCGGTGTAAGGCAACTGATGTTCTGGTTTGCCGTCTTCCGGCATGTCTTTGGCGCCTTGTCCTTGGATTCCGTCGCCTTCGCCTCTAGCCGGGGTCCAAATCCCGGATATGTCATGGCGAGGAGCGGGCGCGGAGGCCGCCCCATTCGATACCGCAGACGCAGCGGTTTGACCACGGGAAACAGGTGAGCATATTGTCAATGCCACAACCATTCCAATAGTCCACGCTGTGAAGCCTCTTAACATTGCTAAACTCCTTCGTACAGATATTATATTGAGTGTTCGCGCGCGAGTCTTCACAGCTTGGGGAATACCGTCATTCGGCGACGGTATTCCATCATCCTAGCGCTGCCTTGGCCGCCCTAAAAGATAAACTTCAGACCCAGTTGGACCGCCCTGGAGCCTCCCGATCCGAGAACCGGGTTGGAACTGGCTGCGTCGGGGGTTGAGCTCGAGTAGCCGAACGGCGCGCCGCTCGAAGGATCGATACTCGCGGCAGGACCACCACCCGGTCCACCAAAGGGATTGGCGAAGTTCGGATGGTTGAAGACGTTGAAGAATTCAGCACGGAACTGCGCCTTGAGCCGCTCCTTGAACTGGAACACTTTGGTCACGGAAAGATCCACACTTTTGAAGCCGCTGTCTCTGAAAGGATTGCGGCTCAGGTTACCCTGCGTTCCGAAAGCCGGAGGCATGAGGAGCGAGCCGTTCACGGCGTAACAACCCAGATTTGCGAGCGCAGCCTGGGCTAGTCCCCTGGCGGCTCCTCCGTCCTGGGCTCTAGCCCGTGAGTTGCAAGCGGCATTGTTCGTCGGACTGGCTGGATTGCCGGTGGGCGCGTAAAAAGGAATTCCACCTTGGGGGTTAGGGTTATTCGCTCCCAGGGTTCCCGGGGTCAATCCGTGAATGGATTCGAAGTCCTTCGCGTTGCCGTAGAAATTCCATTGCTCACCTTGCGTATTGGTAGTCGACGGTTCCGTGATCTCGCCGATTCCGGCAAAGTCGGTGGATAGATCCTGCACCCGCCACGGCGTTCCGGACTGGAGGAACACCACCGAATTGAGAGACCAGCCTTTCAGGAGTTGTGCGGGCGACTTGATGCCGGGGATGGCATAGGTCACCGAGAAAGTGAACCGGTGCCGGATATCGAAAACGCTATCGCCGTAAAGGCTCTGTTTGATGTTGCCGTTGTTGTTGGCAGGCGTCAGCAGCGTGTTTCCCCAATTGTCGGAAGCCATGTCTAGAGCGTGAGCGAAAGTGTAACCGGCCGTGAACGACAACCCGTGAGAACTTCTTTGCGTCAGAGTCGCCTGCAGGCCGTTGTAGTTCGAGTTGTAACCGCTAAAGAGCTGGTCGATGTAATTCAGATAGGGGAATTGGGAATTGAAAGGCCGTCCAGCCTGGATCGCGGCCGCATCCGGCGCGCAGCTCTGATAAAGTTTTGCGGGGTCGAGACAAGTGGCGACCGCTGCCGGAGTCCACCCGGTGCCCACGGGCGGCTGATTGATGTTCTTCAAGCCCATCATCTTGGTGCCATGGTTGCCGACGTATCCAACCTCGAGCGACATGTTATTGGTCAGGGCCCGCTGGATATCCACCGTCCAGGTGGAGACGTAGGGGGTTTTCAGATTAGGATCCACCGCGACCGCGAAGCATGGCGAGGGCGTTCCCACCACTCCCGCTACCGGCGTCTTCAAAGGAGTGCCGTCCCCGCAGGCGGGCACGAGGCTTCCGAAGAGAGGGTTGTTGGGTCCGTTGTTTGCCAGGCTGGTTTTGAAACCAGCGAGAGCGGAGCCTGTGAAGCTCTGGGCCTTGACCGCGATCGTGCCCGGACTCGGAATCTGCACGCCATTTACAAACAGGTCGGCTCCGGTCGGGGTCACGCGCGTGCCCACCAGGTTGCCGAGGGCGGCGAAGATGTCATAACTCAACTGCTCGTAGGAAATGCCACCTCCCGCACGGACTACGGTCTTTCCATTGCCCGCCACATCCCAGGCGATTCCGAAGCGTGGCGCGAAGTTCTTGTGATCGGGGTTATACAGCGTGGGGATCTGCTTGCCGGTTTGCACCAGTCCCATACCTGGAATGAAACTGCCCAGCAGGCCGTTGTCGTCCTTAATGGGCGAGTTGTATTCGTAGCGTACTCCTAGATTCATCGTGAGTCTGGGTTTCACGCGCCAGTCGTCCTGAACAAAGCCCGCGTATCCCTGATTACTCAGGTGCCGCTCCACGTCGCCGGAGAGGACTTGCACCCGGTTGGGCGTGCCGGTGAAGTAGGATTGCAGCGTCTTGAAACGCATGATGCCACGGGCGGTGGCCGGAATGTTGTTGACGTCTGACCTCGCGAGGATGTCAAAGCCAACCTTGAACGCGTGGTTCCCGCGCAAATACGAGACATGGTCCAGGATATTTGTGACCGCGTCAGGGCCGATTATTTTTGGCCAGTTCCCGCCGCCGCCCAAGCGAAAGAGGGAGGTGGAGAAGGATTGAATCTGAATCTGAGGGAATCCGAAAAGGAACGGGTTGGTCACGCCGGTGTAGAAATGATACGTGCTGCCGTTGAATTTGTAATTGGCAGGATCGTTCGAGCTGTCTCCGTCGTAATACGTCTGAAAATAGTGCGAATAGCCAACCCGGGCTTCGTTCACCCAACGGGAGTTGGGGGCCCACACCCAGTTAACCCCTCCAGTTTGTGCCCTGGCGTAGAGGACCGACAGCCACGTTTGTTGGGTTTGCCACGGGGAATCGTTCTGATCTCCCAAGCCCTGACTGAGGAAATACATGCCGTTCAAGGAGTGATGCTCGTTGATGTGATAGTCCAGCTTCACCAACCCGCCGTGAATATCGTTGGTGTTGGTCAGGCCGGACGCAATGACGCTTGGATCGGACGGATTAGTGCCGGGATTCGTGCGGAATAGCCCGGGATAATTAGACAATGGATTGCAATTCATATCCAGGCCCGCCAACTGAACGCTGAGCGCGGTGACCGCCGAACCGGCGGCCTTGCAGGCGCCGATCATATTCTGCCCCGCCGGTCCCACACCGGCGACCGTGATCGGACTTTGAATAGGCGTCACTGCTCCGAGCGAATAGCTCTGCGCCTCGTAATTCAGAAAGAAGAACAGTTTGTCTTTTCTGATGGGGCCGCCGAGAGTAGCGCCGTACTGCTCTAGAGCGAGCGGCGCTTTTTGCTGAGGAGCGGGGTTGAAGTAGTTGCGGGCATCCCAGGCGTCGGTGCGGCCATAAGCGTAAGCCGTCCCGTGAAAAGCATTGGTGCCCGACTTGATTCCGACGTTCACAATGGCGCCGGGTTTCCAGCCGTATTCCGCTCGAGGATTTTGCTGGGTCTTGAACTCCTGAATGGCGTCGATCGACAGAATTGTTCCGGCGTCGCCCGCTGCCATGACGTTATTCATGACGCTCTGGCCGTTGAAGACCTGGCTATTGTTGATTCCGTCGACCAGATAGACGTTATCGTGGGCGCGGAGGCCGTTGGTGCTCTGCGTCATCGCCGATCCCCCGGGATAAATCGTCACTCCTGGGCGCAGTTGGAGCAGGTTCGAAAAATTTCGGCCGTTCAACGGCAGATCGTTGATCACCTGGTTGCCGAGGGTTCCGCCCAGTTCGGCGTTAGTGGTTTCCATCAGCGGGATTACCTCGCTGACGGTGATCACCTGGGTTTGCTCGCCGGGCTGGAGCTGCAGGTCGACCCGAATCTCCTGCCCTACCTCCAGTTCGATATTGCGGCGCTCGGTGGACTTGAAGCCTTTGAAGTCGGCGCGCACCGTATATGTCCCGGGAAGCAAATTAGGGGCGTTGTATGCGCCGGTTTCGTCCGCGGTGAGGGTGCGCGAGTTGCCTCTTTGCACATCCATAACGACTACCGTCGAGCCGACAACAGCGCCGCCGCTTTGATCGCTAATCGCCCCTAGAATGCGACCTGCGCTGCCTTGTGCGAAAACCGGCACAGTAGCGAAAAAAATCGACAAAATAACTTTCTTGCAATCGAGACGAAGATCCATGCTGCCCCCTGTTGCCAATTGGCATAGAAATGACGTGACCAAAGGGACGTTATCACCGGATGATGCCAAAGTCAAGCGAGGGGGTGGCAGCAAGGGGGTGGCGGCGGGTGTAGGCTACTTGGAAATCTACCGTGTAATTGTGTAAAACGCTTCAATATCGGCGATGCGTTCTTTGGTGACTTTAATCACACACAAACTGTTTTGGAATTTACCGCCCTCACTTCTGCCTTGAGCTTTGCAGACGGCGTCTCGATAAGAAATCCAGAGGCGTTGAGATTTCCGAAGGTTGGCTATCATTCTTGGCGGCATTACTATCGATGTCATTGAGGCTTGATACTTTTCGTTGAATTCAGCTTCCACCGTCTTTTGGACGTTCGATAGGCATTCTAATAGCTCTGAAGTCTTAATCGTAGTAAAAGGAGGAGGAAAGCACTTCTGTTCATCAGGTAGGTCTTTGGCTATCGCAGAAAACGCACAGAAAAACAATAAAGCCAAAATCATAACTTACCTCTTAAATTCCTGAATTCTTTTGGTAGGCCGCTTCGATCTCTGTGTAACGTTCTTTTGTTTCGCTCCTATGAAGACCTATAGCTCATCAACCTGTAGCTTGCAAGTAAGATTGCGAAATGCGTAGTCCTGGTACTTCGATGCAACCGCCCCAGCCTCAATGAGCAGGCGCACGACAGTTTTATTTGAAACGTCCGTCATACGCACGGTTGAGCGTATCGAGCAGCCTTCTATGAGCGCCTAAATTCCTGCTGTGCGGATTTTCGGAGTCCAGCCGGAGCGCTGCTCCGCGTTAATGGCTATCGCTCTCGCCGGAGGGTTCCACTTTGAGCGGGAAGTGCGCGCCCGCGGGCATCGGCACCAGCATCTGTTCCTTGCGATAGATCAGCGTCGAGGTGTTGTAGCTCGCGATCTCGAAGCCGTGGCCGTGGGTGATGGCGTCGGTGGGACACGCTTCGACGCAATAGCCGCAGAAGATGCAGCGGTTGTAATCGATGTTATAGACCTTGGCGTAGCGCTCGCCGCCGCTGATGCGGAGTTCGTCGGTATTCTCGGCCGCTTCAATATAGATACACTGCGCCGGGCACGCCGCCGCGCATAGAAAACAGGCGACGCATTTTTCGAGGCCGTTTTCGTCGCGCTGCAGCTCATGAACGCCGCGGAAACGCTCCTGAAATTTCGCGGGGGCGTCCGGGTAATCCTCCGTGATGGTGGGATTGAGCATCTCGCCGAAAGTGATGCCCATGCCTTTGACTATGGCAGCCGCGCCGCCAAATACTTCGGAAATTTTGGCCATGAATACCTTCAGCTTAACGCACTCGGGAGAAAGACACTTAAACTACGGCTTCCGTTTGACGCGAGCGCTGCTTTTCGAGATGTAATTCGAGCACCTCGAGGAACTTGGCAAGCCATGCGGGGTGCGCGGGCCATGCCGGCGCTGTCACCAGCTCCTCATCCGCGATCGCTTCGGCCATGCCGATCGCCACGTACTTTCCACCGGCGATTTCGATATCGGGACCGCAGGCCGGATAGGCGCTGACGCGCTTGCCCGTCACGATGCGGGCGGCCGTCAGCAACTGGGCGGCATGGCAGATCGCGGCGATGGGCTTCTTCTCGCGCGCGAAGTGACGGATGGTTTCGAGCACCTTAGGATTCAGCCGCAAATATTCGGGAGCGCGCCCGCCGGGCAGTACCAACGCGTCATAGCTCTCAGCCATGGTTTCATCCCAGGACGCGTTCAGCGTGAAGTTGTGACCGCGCTTTTCACTGTAAGTCTGGTCGCCTTCGAAATCGTGGATGGCGGTGCGAACCTGCTGTCCGGCCTTCTTTTCCGGGCACACGGCATGCACGATGTGACCGACCATTTGCAGGGCTTGAAACGGGACCATGGCTTCGTAGTCCTCTACATAGTCGCCGACGATCATCAGGATTTTGGCGTGTGACATGGCGCGTTCCTTTCCTCCAAATTATAGCGGGTCAATGGTGAAAATCGCCGCGCTCATGACCCACCCGCCACACAATGCCCCAATCCCCCTTCGTTCGACGGAGAGTATTCGGCTCCCTCGCCCACTTATCGGTATGTTCGTCAGATCTCTAGCGCGGACCGTGGTGGCCCTGCTGACCGCGGTCCTGGTTTTCGCGGCCGGGGACCCGGCGATTCTCGCGATTCGCGTTGCCGAGGGTGACGAAGCGGTCTACGCCACCGGCTCGCGCGCCACCCGCGGTTTGACGGTGCTGATCACGGACGAGGCCGGGCGGCCGGTCGATGGCGCCACGGTAAGCTTTGTGCTGCCTGCCTCAGGTCCTAGCGGCCTGTTCACTTCGGGTTCCCGGACCGAAATCGCGACGACCCATAGCGACGGACGCGCTGCGGTGTGGGGCATGCGATGGAACCGCACGGCGGGCCCTTTCGAAATTCGCATCACTGCGGTGAAAGGAGAGGCGCGCGCAGGGACCATAAGCGGGCAAACTTTGAGCGACTCGCCGGTCGCCAAGGGCGCTGCTCCTTCGAAAATTGCCGGCCACGGGGGTCACAAACTGCTTTGGATCTCGGTGATCCTGGCAGGGGCCGCAGCGGCGGGGGCGGCCGGGTTGGTTGCCGGCAAAACTACAACTGGCGCTGCGGCGACTCCCAGTACGGCGTTGCAGATCGGTGCTCCGGCCATTACTTTAAGCCACCCATGAAACTTCTAATCTTCGTTCTTATGAGCGCCTGTGCCGGGGCGCAGATCCGGCAGCCCTCGATCGGCGTCATGCTCGATGAAAGTGGCGGTTCCAGGCCAGTCAACGGCGCGGCGGCGGCCGCAATTTTGGGCGAACCCGTGTTCCAGGGGGCGGCTATTTCGCTCGCATGTTCCGCCGCATTGTGCCTGGCAAAGACGGAGGGGGCGCTCCTGTCTTCGACCGGCGATAGCTGGGATGCACCCTCCGGCGCGGCGTTGGTTGCGTTTGATACGGCGGTCGCCGGCGACGCGGCTTATGTGTATTTCGTCGAGACGCGGCAACTGGCTTATTGGAGCCAAGGGCGCCTGGACCCGGTCGATTTCGCGCCCGATGGGGACGTGCTTTCGGTGCGGGCTTCCCCGCATGGTTTCGAATACGCCATCGCACGCGACGATGGTATCTGGGTGGGAGACCGCAACCTGGGCCCGGCCAACGCGATCCTGCTTCTCGACGGCGGCGGCGCGCTGCTCGCGGCGGACGGTCAGGTGCGGTTGCTGAAGACCGATGGAACGGAGCTGGATTTCCCCATCGCAGGAGCGGAGAGTTTCATCGGCGGCTTTGTTCGCATGAGTCCGCGGTTCGTCGAAGTGATCACCCCAGGCGGCATGTGGGCGCTCGACCTCGCGCCGGGGCATGAGCAGATCTATTTGCTTCCAGGAGTCTCCCGATGACCGCGCGCTTACTTGGTCTGCTGGCGCTGGCAGCAGTGATGGCCCAGGCGCAGATGGTGCTCTATTCTCTGAGCGGCACCGTCCCTTCGCCGCTCGGATCGGTTTACGGTTACGGACAGGTGGCCGCAGGCGACCTGAAAGACGTTCGTTTCCGGGCTCTCAATACGGGGACTGCGTCCGTGACCATCACTCTGCTAAAAGTTGTCAACACCGCGGGCGCGGGTTTTTCCATCGTCAATAGTTCCTCAACGCCATTTGTGGTGGCCCCGGCAACGCAATGGATTTCTTCGTGCGTTTTTCAGCCACTCCCGTCACCAGCTATAGTGCTACGCTCCAGGTCAATACGCTCAGCGCCATCCTTCTGGCCACAGTGGTGCCCGCGCCTACTTTGACCGTGGCTGCGCCCTGCACCGGGCCGGACTCGAACGGGGCTATTAGTTTTGGCCGAATATCTCAGGGCACGCAGCAGGCTTGCACGTTCTCGATACTGAATCCTTTCTTGCAACCGCTTACCGTCTCGCCATTGACGGTAAGCGGAGCGGCATTCAGCACCAGTTCCGCCAGCGCGGTTACTATTGCGGCGGGGCAATCCGCGTCTTTCACCATCCAATTCACTCCCGCCACCGCCAGCAGCTTTTCGGGAACTCTCAGCGTGGGTCCGCGAACTTACGCGCTGGCAGGCACCGGATTCCTTGCGCCGCTGCCTGCGCTGATCTGGACGTTTGACACCACCGCTATTTCAAGCGGCGAACAGCACGCCCTGAGTCTGCAACTCTCGGCGCCCTCGACCGTGGCCGCTGCCGGTTCCGTGACCCTCACGTTTCTGCCGGCGACGAGCGCGGTTATAAACGATAGTGCAGTGCAATTCGTCGCCACCTCCAAACGCGTTGCTTCTTTTGCGGTCAGCGCCGGGTCGACTGCCATCACTCTCAACGCGCAGCCCAACATCGTGTTCTCGACGGGCACCACGGCAGGCACGCTCACGTTCACCGTCGATCCGGGGATCTTTGGACTCTCCGGATCGCCTTCGACCTCCTTGACAACGGTGGCCGCGCCCATCTCGCTTGCGTCTTCGGGCGCCACCAGCCGGGCCAACCAGCTCGACGTCGTCATTTCGGGCTTCGATAACACCTATTCCATGGGCGCAATGTCTTTTACATTCTTCGACCGCAACGGCGGGTCGATTGCGGGTTTTCCCGCCGACTTCACAGCGGACTTTCACGCGTTCTTCCAGAATCAGGCGGCAGGCAGTTCTTTTCTGATGCGCCTCACATTTGGGGTTACCGGCGACGTCAGCAAAGTAGGCGCAGTGGATGTGGCCCTCAGCAACAGCGCTGGCACGGTACGGACGCCGCGTTTGAACTTTCCCTAGACTGAAATGGATGCTTCCCGTGGCGCTTACCATCGCGGGCTCGGACCCGAGCGGCGGCGCGGGCCTCCAGGCCGATCTCAAAACATTTTACCGTTTCGGAGTGTATGGAGAAGCGGTGGTCACGCTGATCACTGTGCAAAATACCCGCGGGGTGACGCAGGTCTCGACGCTCGATCCGGAATTGGTAGCCGCCCAGATTAAGGCGGTGATCGACGATATCCCGCCGCAGGCAGCGAAGATCGGAGCGCTCGGCTCGCGCGAGATCGTCGAAGCGGTGGCGCGGGAAGCCCGGCATTTCGCCTTCCCGTTAGTGGTCGATCCGGTCATGATCAGCAAGCATGGCGTCCGTTTGATCGACCCGGACGCGACCTGCTCGCTGGTCGAACATTTGATTCCACGGGCCTTCCTGCTGACTCCCAATCTGGACGAAGCTGCCGCGTTGGCCGGCTTCCCGGTGAAAGATCGCGATGCGATGGCTCGCGCCGCCGAAAAGCTGGCGTCACTGGGCGCGGCCAACGTGCTGGTGAAAGGGGGTCATCTCGACGGCGAGGCGCTCGATCTCCTGTATCTCAGCGGGGGCGAAATCCGCGAATTCACGGCGCCGCGGATTGAGACTCGGAACACTCACGGGAGCGGATGCACGTTATCGGCCGCGATTACCGCGGAATTAGCGAAGGGGACTCCCCTGGCAGAAGCCGTCGCACGCGCCAAAGTATTTATCACGGAAGCCATCCGCAGCGCACCGCAGCTGGGCCGGGGTCAGGGTCCGCTGAATCACCACGCATGAGATTGTAGCGGCCGCAGCACACTACTCTATAAGTGCTTCTGCCGGGCGTCGACGATTTCGTGATCCGGTGCGTCGCGCCGCTGGCTGCCATCTTCCTCCTCAGCGGCCTCGACGATCTGGCCATCGACTTTGCGTGGCTCTATGCCTGGGTGGCGGAGCGAATGACAGTCTCGCGCCGGGATACCCGCCGATTTCCCGACGTGCCTCCGCGCCCCATCGCGATTCTGGTGCCCCTGTGGCACGAGCACGAAGTGATCGCGCGCATGCTGGAGCATAATCTCGCGGCCATCCGTTATCCCAGCTATCACATTTTTGCGGGCATCTATGCGAATGATGCGCCAACTGAGGAAGCTGTCGCCACGGTTTCCGAACGTTTCGACAATGTGCATCTGGCGGTGTGCCCGCATGACGGACCAACGTCCAAAGCCGACTGCCTCAACTGGATCTACCAGAACGTCGGGCTCTACGAGGAACAAAACGACATTCGGTTCGACATCATCGTCACGCACGATGCCGAGGATTTGATTCACCCGGAAGAATTGCGCTGGATCAACGCCTACGCCAGCCGCTTCGACTTCATCCAGATTCCGGTGCTGGCGCTGGCGACGCCGTTCTGGTCCTTCACCCACGGAGTTTACTGCGATGAGTTCGCCGAATACCACACTCGCGACATGGTGGTGCGCTCTTCGTTCGGCTGTTTCGTTCCGGGCTCGGGCGTCGGCACGGGATATCGCCGGGAGGCTCTCGAAGAACTGGCACGGGTTTCCTCGAACCGCGTGTTTGAGCCGGTCGCGCTAACTGAGGATTACGAAAGCGGATTGCGGCTCTACCGGCTCGGCTGCCGCCAGGTGTTCGTGCCGCTCACGCGACTGGTTCCGCATAGCCGCGACTTCCTCGCCACGCGCGAATTCTTTCCGCAGAACTGGGGGACGGCGCTGCGTCAGCGGACGCGCTGGGTTATGGGGATCGCATTACAAGGCTGGGAGCGCTTCGGCTGGGCTGGATCGCGGAGCGAAATCTACTGGCTATGGCGCGATCGCAAAGGGTTGGTTGGCAGCCCGTTGGGTTTAGTCGCCAATGCAATGTTTGTCTACGGCCTGGCGACTGCCATGTGGACTCGCCTGACGCCCTTGGCTACCGAACTTACCTTCGTAACGCTCGGTTTGCAGTTGCTGCGAATCGCGATCCGCATGGGCTGCGCCGCGCGGGTCTATGGGCCGGTTTTTGCGCTGGGCGTGCCGCTCAGGATGCCCTATGCCAACTTACTCAATGCCGCGGCCACAGTCCGGGCGGTCGTGCGCTACGTGGCGGCGCGGGTGCAAGGATTGCCGCTGCGCTGGGTCAAGACGGAACATTCTTATCCGACACGTGCGGCGTTGCTGGTGCACAAGCGCCTGCTGGGAGAAATTCTCTCGGGCTCTGGTTACCTGAGCGCCACCACAGTCGAACATGCGTTGGATGCGTGTCCGGCAGGGACGCGTCTGGGCGAATTCCTGGTCGAAAGCGGCGAACTCACGGAAGCTGCGCTCTACGAGGCGCTCAGCCTGCAACAGGGCTTGCCGGTGGCGCATGTCGACGCGCAGCAGGTACCTGCTCGCGTGGCCCGCGCGCTCCCCGAGCGAGTCGCCCGCGAATGGCGCGTGCTGCCGTTCAATGTGATCGACGGGAGTCTGCTGCTGGCGTGCCCCGACTTGCCAACTCCCGCCATGGCCGAAGCCATACGTCCTTTCACAGCGCTTGAAATCCGTTTTCACCTGGTTACGCCATCTGAGTACGAGCATCTCCTCGACGCGTTACTCTAACCTTTAGAAACCTTAAATGATGGATACTCTCGGGACAGCCGCGCTGGCGGCCCGCGAACATGCGGTTGCGCCTTACTCGCATTTTCGCGTAGGCGCTGCGCTGGAAGACGCCGACGGACGCGTGCACACGGGATGCAACGTTGAAAACGCCACCTACGGGCTGACGCTGTGCGCGGAGCGGGTGGCTGTCTTTAAAGCGCTGTCTGAAGGCTCGCGCAGTTTCCGGCGCATCGCCATCGCTGCCGATAGCGACACTCTCACTCCGCCCTGCGGAGCGTGCCGCCAGATCTTGTGGGAATTCTGCGGCGACATTGAAATCCTCCTGCTGAATCCGCGCGGCCAGAGCGAAGTTTTACGGCTCAAAGAACTGTTCCCCAGGGCGTTCGATGCGTCATTTCTCTAAAGTCTTCGGGTTCCTGTTCGCCGGTGCGCTCGTGTGGGCGCAGATGCCTGTCGATGCCATCTGGAGCGCTCGCTGGGTGGTTACCATGGACGCGCAGCGACGGGTGATCGAGAACGGCGCGGTGGCTATTGCCGGGGACCATATCGTCGACGTAGGCCCGCGCAACGATATCGACCGCCGCTACAGCGCGCCGCAGCGTCTTGACCGCCCCAATGCGATCCTTGCCCCGGGACTGATCAACACCCACACTCACGCGGCCATGTCGCTTTTTCGCGGCATCGCCGACGACATGAAGCTGCAGGACTGGCTCACCAAGTTCATCTTCCCCGCCGAGGCTAAGAATGTCGACCGCGAATTCGTGCGCTGGGGGACGCGCCTGGCGGTGCTCGAAATGGCGCTCTCGGGGACCACCACTTACACGGACATGTATTATTTTGAGGACACGGTTGCCGAAGTCACCAAGCAGGCCGGGCTGCGCGGGGTCCTGGGCGAATCGGTGATCGGCTTCCCTGCCCCGGATTATAAGACGCCGCAAGCCGCGCTCGCCGCCACCGAGCAGTTTTTCAAACAGTACGCGCACGACCCGTTGATCGTACCCGCGGTGGCGCCGCACGCTATCTACACTGTCCCCAACGACGTGCTTCAGGCCGCCCGCGCCCTCGCCAACCGTTATCAGAAACCACTGCTGATTCACCTCGCGGAAACCAAAACCGAGAACGACGAAGCTCTAGCCAAGCGCAAGATGACGCCGACAGCGGCGCTCGAATCGCTCGGCGTGCTCACCGGCTGGACGGTAGCCGCTCACGGCGTCTGGCTGACCGATGCGGACCTCGCAATTCTGAAGCGCCGCGGCACCGGTCTCGCGCACAACCCGTCGAGCAACATGAAACTTGCGAGCGGCGTCGCACCGGTGGTCAAGATTTTGGGACTCGGCATTGCGATGGGGTTGGGTACCGACGGCGTCGCCGGCTCGAACAACGATCACAACATGATGGAGGAGATGGACCTGGCTGCCAAGCTTCAGAAAGTGACCACCGGCGATCCTCGGGCGTTGCCTGCGTTACAAGCCTTCGAAATGGCCACGATCACCGGGGCGCGAGCCTTGCATTTGGATACATTGATCGGCTCGATCGAGAAAAACAAGCGCGCGGACATGATCACGATCAGCTTGGCCGGAGCCCACGCCGTCCCCCTCTATAACGTTTATTCGCAACTGGTTTACGCGCTTAAGGGGTCGGATATCACGGATGTAATGGTGAACGGCCGGCCGATTGTCCGGGACCGCAGAATGTTGACCCTGGACGCTCGTTCGATCCTGCAAAAAGCGGGTGAATATAAGAGGCGGGTGGAGGCCTCGCTAGCGCCACACTTTCAATGACATACCTAGCCTTTCGGCGCTTGACTTAGGAATCCCCCAACGATAGTCTAGGGTCGAGTCGGCGGTCTGGGGCCGTCCAAGCAAAGAAGTGATGGGAGATCTTCCATTTATGCAATGGCGTGCGGTGTCTTTCCGGGTAGCAATCTTATTGGCGGCGGGGAGCTTTCTTACACTTGACGCGCAGCAGGCTCAACCGGCCGCCGTTATCAAGCAATACTGCCTGGCGTGCCACAACGATAAGTTGAAAACCGCAGGTCTGGCATTCGACACCGTAAATATAGATAACGCCGATCGGAATCCAGATGTATGGGAAAAGGTTGTGCGTAAGATCGGCGCTCGGGCGATGCCGCCGGCCGGCATGCCGCGACCTAGCGAAGCGACTTACAAAGCGTTTTTGTCGTACTTAGAGACTTCGCTCGATCAAAGTGCGTCGGCCAAGCCCAATCCGGGCCGTACCGACACGTTCCGCCGGTTGAATCGCACTGAATACCAAAATGCGATTCGCGATCTGCTCTCGCTCGACGTGGATGTCGCTTCCCTTCTCCCGACTGACGATTCGAGCCACGGTTTTGACAACATCACGGTGGGCGATCTCTCGCCGACTCTTTTGGAACGCTACCTGGCGGCGGCGCAAAAGATCAGCCGTGTCGCGATCGGAAGCCCGATTCGCACTCCGGGCGGCGATACCATCTCTCTTCCTCCGGACCTCACGCAAGAGGAGCACTTCGACCAATTGCCTTTCGGCACGCGTGGCGGGACGTTGGTGAATTACACCTTCCCTCTCGACGCGGAGTACACGATTCAGCTTCGCTTGACTCGGGATCGGAATGAGCATATCGAAGGTCTGACCGAAACCCATCAGGTGGAGCTGACGCTGGATGGTGAGCGGATAAAAGTGTTCACGATTGTTCCGCCGGAGAATGGGCAGTACGCGGCCAGCCATGAAACGTTTGATAAGTTTCTGAATGTTCGGATTCCAGTAAAGGCCGGCCCGCATGCGCTGGGCGCTTCGTTCCTCAAGAAGCCGTCGGCGCTGCTGACCACCGAGCGGCAGCCGTATCAGGCGCACTTTAATATGGACCGGCATCCGCGTGTCCAGCCGGCGCTGTATTCAATTTCTGTGGTTGGTCCCTTTGAGGCGAAGGGGCCTGGGAACACGCCGACGCGCAGCCGGATTTTTGTGTGCCAGCCGGCGAATGCGTCCGAAGAAGACGCTTGCGCCGAGCGCATCTTGTCTACCTTATTGAAGCGGGCCTATCGGCGGCCGGTCACGGATAAGGACGTTCAGGTTCCACTCAAATTCTTCAAGGACGGGAAAGCCGGCGGAGTATTTGACGCCGGGATCGAGATGGCGCTGCAGGCGCTGCTGGTGAGTCCTGAGTTCTTGTTCAGGGTCGAGCGCGATCCGGCCAACGTAGCGCCCAATACCGCTTACAGGCTCACCGATGTCGAATTGGCCTCGCGGCTTTCGTTCTTCCTCTGGAGCAGCATTCCGGACGATGAACTGCTGGATCTGGCTATCGCCGGGAAGCTGAAAGAGCCTGCGGTGCTCGAAAAACAGGTGCGGCGCATGCTGGCCGATACTCGGTCTGAGGCATTGGTGAACAGCTTCGCCGATCAATGGTTGTACCTGCGAAATCTGGCGTCGATTACTCCCGACCCGAGAGTGTTTCCGGATTTCGACGACAACCTGAGGCAATCCTTGCGGCGTGAGACCGAGCTGTTTTTCGACTCGGTCATGCGCGAAGACCGCAGCGTGATGGATTTGTTGAAGGCGAATTATACTTTCGTCAATGAACGCCTGGCCAAGCACTACGGGATTCCGAATGTGTACGGCAGCCAGTTCCGTCGGATTTCATTTGGCGCGGATGACGTGCGCGGCGGGCTGCTCAGTCAGGGAAGCATACTGACGGTAACGTCTTATCCCGACCGCACCTCGCCTGTGATTCGCGGAAAATGGATTCTCACGAATATTCTGGGCACTCCACCTCCTCCGCCGCCGCCGAATGTGCCGCCGCTCAAAGACAACAACGCCGTCGGAGGCAAGGTGCTGACGATACGGGAGCGAATGGCGCAACACCGCGCGAATCCCCCCTGCTCCGGTTGTCACAAACTGATGGACCCGGTGGGATTCTCGCTCGAAAACTTTGACGCTGTGGGGCGCTGGCGGACCATTGACAGTGGCGCGCCCATCGACTCCTCGGGAAGCCTTCCCGACGGCGGAAATTTCGCGGGCGAAGCCGGATTGAAGCAAGCGTTGTTGAGCCACCCGGAACTTTTTGTCACCACTACCACAGAAAAGCTTCTTACGTATGCGTTAGGCCGGGGCCTGGAATCTTACGACGGCCCGGTAGTGCGGAAGATCGTGCGGGACGGCCACAACCAGGACTACCGCTTCTCGTCGCTAATTTTGGGAATTGTTAACAGCACACCATTTCAAATGAGGAGATCTCTATGATCGTCACGAAAAAAGCACTGCCCCGGAGACAGTTTCTGCGAGGTGTGGGCGTTACTCTTGCGCTGCCCTTGCTCGATGCCATGATCCCGTCGTTTACGGCCATGGCTGCAACGCCTGCGAATCCGGTGCGGCGCCTTGGGTTCATCTATGTTCCCATGGGATCGAACTTCTCCCAGTTCCAGCCAAAGACGGTGGGGGCGCTCACCGAATTGTCGCCGACTTTGAGCTCACTGACGCCGTTCATCGACCAGTTGACCGTGCTCAGCAACATGGAACTTAAGAACTCCTATTCGCCTGGCAACCATGCCACTGCTAATTCCGGGTATCTCAGTGCGGCCCGCGCCAAGATGACGGAAGGCAGCGATTATGAGCTGGGGATCACGGTCGATCAAATCGCCGCGAAGCACTTTGCGAAAGATACCAAGGTGCCCTCGCTCGAGCTCGCTATGGATTTGCTGACGCCCATCGGCAGCTGCGACAACGGCTTTGCGTGCGTCTACCAGAACAATCTTTCGTGGTCGACGCCCACTACGCCGCTGCCGTCTGAAGGAAACCCGCGCATTGTCTTCGAGCGCCTGTTCGGCGACGGGGGCAGCGCTGCGGACCAGCGTGCGGCGCTGAGACGAAGCGGCAGCATTCTCGATTGGGTGACCGACGATATGGCGCGCCTGCAGCGGGAGCTGGGGGCGGGCGATCGCAATAAGGTCAGCCAGTATCTGGATACGGTTCGAGAACTGGAGCGCCGCATTCAAAAGGCTGAGGAAAAGACTGCGGAGTCGCCGCTGCCGGATCTGGAACGGCCGGTGGGTGTGCCCGCATCCTATGCGGAACATGCCAAGTTGATGTTCGATTTACAGGTGCTCGCGCTGCAAGGGGATGTAACCCGCGTGATCACGCATCAACTGGCGCGTGAGACCAGCACTCGCACCTATCCTGAAATTGGAGTGTCTGAGGCGCATCATCCGACCTCGCATCACACTAATAATCCGGAGAAGCTCGCGAAGCTGGCGAAGATCAACGCTTATCACGTTTCGCTGTTCGCCTACTTCCTGGAGAAGCTCAAGGCCACGCCGGACGGCGATGGCTCGCTGCTCGATCACACCATGTATCTCTACGGCAGCGGCATGGGCGATCCGGATGTGCATGACCACGTCAACCTGCCGATCATTGTGGCCGGCGGCGGCGCGGGCAAGCATAAGGGCGGGCGTCATATCAAGTACGATCAGCCGACTCCGCTCGCGAACCTTCATTTGACGCTGCTGGAGAAGGTGGGTGTCCACCTCGACAGCTTCGCCGATAGCAAGGGACATGTCGACGAATTGCTTTCTCTCTAGATTTCAGGAGACAAGAATCATGCAACTGAAACGCTTCAGCGGGTGGTTGATCGTTCCATCGTTCCTGGCTGCGAGCCTGCTGGCTGCGGGTCCGAGCGCCCGGCTGGTGGATGCCGTCAAGAATACCGATAAAGCTTCCACGCGCGCATTGATCGGGCAGCATGTCGACGTGAATGTGCCCGAGACGGATGGCACCACCGCACTCCATTGGGCCGCGCGCTGGGATGATTTGGAGACGGCGGAGCTGTTGATTCGCAATGGCGCGAACGTAAAGGCTGCGAATCGTTATGAGGTGACGCCGCTGTCGCTCGCCTGCGAGAATGGCAACGCCGCGATGATCGCGTTGCTGCTCAAGTCGGGCGCGGACCCGAACACCGCCCTGCCCGAAGGCGAAACGGCTTTGATGACGGCTTCGCGCACCGGCAAAGTGGATGCGGTGAAGCTGCTGATGGCTCGCGGAGCCGACCCGAATGCTAAGGAAAAGGGACACGGCCAGACTGCCCTGATGTGGGCAGCGGCCGAAGGGAACACCGCAGTGGTCGAAGAGCTGGTCGAGCGTGGCGCGGACATGCATGCGCGTTCCGAGGGATTTACGCCGCTGTTGTTTGCGGTGCGCGAGGGACGAACTGGTACTGTCCGGGCTATGTTGAAGCTCGGAGCGGATGTCAATGAAACCTGGCAGGGGCCGAGGCGGATGTCGGGTTCGGGCAGCAGCGCTTTGGTTTTGGCAGTGGCGAACGCTCACTATGAACTCGCCTTGGCGCTCTTGGATGCCGGTGCGGATCCGAATGCCGCGGCGCAGGGCTGGACCGCATTGCATCAGATTACCTGGGTGCATAAAGCGGGCACTGGAACCAACGATCCTGCTCCGGAAGGGTCTGGAAGTGTGGACGCTTTTGACTTCGTTCGGAAACTCGTCGCGCACGGAGCGAACGTGAACGCTCGCATGACTAAGTCTGCGAAGCTGGGTCCGACTGATCTGAATATGATCGGAGCCACTCCTTTCTTGATGGCTGCCCGCACTGCGGATGCGCCATTGATGCGTCTGCTTGCCGAGTTGGGAGCCGATCCTCTGTTGCCGAACGCCGACAATACCACGCCATTAGCAGTTGCGGCGGGCATTGGTACGCACTCGCCGGGCGAAGACGCCGGGACGGAGCCCGAAGTACTGGAGGCGGTAAAAGTCGCGTTGGAACTTGGCGGAGACGTCAATGCAGTCGACAATAAGGGCGAGACTGCGATGCACGGCGTGGCCTATAAGCAGGTTCCCACTGTCGCGCAATTCCTGATCGACAAAGGCGCGAAGATCGAGGTCTGGAATCGCAAGGACAAAGAAGGGGTTTCGCCGCTACGGATCGCGGAAGGCGCATTTGTGTTATCGAAGCTCCGGGCACCGTCGCCAGGAGTTGCCGCCGTGTTACGCAAAGCGTTAGGCGATGCGGGTCTACCGACGGAAGTCGAACCCCAGGACCTGACAGTTTTGCGGGTCCGAGAGAAGCTATAGCATTGGTCTGACATTTCTTACTATGCGCCGCATTCTGGTTGTGCTTTCTCTAGGACTTTGCTCCATCGCGGCGGCCCAGGAAAACCACAAACCCCGCAGGACCGTCTGGGACGGAGTTTATTCGACGGCTCAGGCAGACCGCGGGAAAATGGCTTACGGCGCAAAATGCGCGATGTGCCACCAAGCCGATCTCAGCGGTTACTATGGGGCGCTCAAGGGCGATCACTTCATGGAGCACTGGCGCGAAAGCGTCCTGAACGACTTATTTGCGAACATAAGCTCCACCATGCCGCGGGACGCTCCAGGAACGCTCAGCGAGGGAGTCTACCTGGATATCCTTTCTTACGTCCTGAGTGCGAATGCCTTTCCGCCGGGCGCGAGCGAATTGACCCGGGAAGCGCTGGGGAGCATTCAAGTGGAGGGCAAAGCAGGGCCGCAGGAAGTGCCGACCGGTGCGCTGGTCGACGTGCTGGGGTGCCTGGAAGAAAGCCCCGGCAAGGGCTGGATACTGACGCAAGCCACCGCTCCGATCCGCACCAGAAATCCGGGAGACCCGACTGCTGACGAGTTAAAGGCCGGAGCGGCCAAACCCCTCGGGACGCTTACGTTTGGGTTGATGGATGCGGCGGCGTATTCGCCCGAAGCTCACAAGGGCCAAAAGGCGCAGGCTAAGGGGTTGATGATCAGGCTCCCGGGGGGCGATCGTATCAACTTAACATCGCTTCGCATCACTGATGTGAAGTGCGGCTCCTGACGGAATCCGGCGGCTTATTGGGGGGACGGGTTAGGATGAAAGAAAATGTCCGCTTTCGCCGCCCGGGTATTTCTGCTTTCTCCCGCTCGCTTGGATGGGCCGCGATCCGCGATGCTGCTCCGGCAGCCTGCAAACTTTGAATTAGCCGAGCGCTTGCACCGCGGGGAGGCAACCATTGGCGAAGTCTACAGCTTCATCAGCGGGCTCTACTTTCGCGGGAAAGTCGCTTATGCGGCGGCCTTCGCGGGGTCTCCCGAGGGCGCTGCTTCGAGCTTGATCATCGTACCGGGTGCCGGGCTGATCCCGCTTGAAACGACCGTCAGCGTGGAAAAAGTAAGGGAATTCGCAGGGATTTCTATTGAGCGCGACTACGACATCTATCGGGCGACCCTGCTGCGCGATGCCCGTTTGTTGGAGCAAGCGTCGGGTCCAGCCTGCCGTTTAATCCTGTTGGGTAGCATTGCCAGCGACAAATATACGGCGCCGCTGCTCGAAGTTTTCGGCGAGCGGCTGATGTTTCCGGCTGATTTTGTGGGGCGCGGCGATATGAGCCGGGGCGGCTTGATGCTCCGTTCCGCTCAGGCGGGCGTGGAACTTGAGTATAAACCGGTCGCGGGCGCTTTGCTGCGCGGGGCGCGGCCCCCGAAGTTAATTCCGATACGCTAAGTCCGGCGCGCTAGCGGGACGTTATTGCGCGTTCGGACACAATTCCTGGGAGTGAGTGTCGCAGTTCTTAGACGTCTCGACGATGACGGTCGAGTGGCCGGCGGCGGTCATGAGTTTCTTCAGCACGGCTTCGGTCTCGGGGGATGGTTTGAAGTTCCCGAAGCGGTGACCCTGGGCGATCCACAATGGCGACCAGCCCATTTTGTTCTTCTGGTCCCAGATTTCGATTTTCGCGCCCTTGTCGGCCAGGAATTGTACTGCGAGCGGCAGGTTCTTATAGGCAGCGCCATGCATGGCGGTCTCGCCCTTGTTGTCAACGGCATTAATGTCCGCGCCGAGATCCAAGGCCACTTGCATGGCCTCGATCACTTCTTCCTCGGTGCCAGCGTCCTCGCCGGGAGAACGCGTCCCCAGGCCGGCGGCGGCCATGAGCGGCGTGCTGTTGTCTTCGTTGGTCATCAGAGGATCGGCACCCAGTTTGGCCAAATAACGCATCAGTTCGGCGTCGGCGGTGCGGGCGGCAAGGAAGAAAGGCGTCGCGCCCTTGGTGTTCAGGATGGTCAAACCCACTTTCTCGGGTTTGGTCATGCGGGCGTTAATATTGGCCCCGTGATCGACCAGCACCTTCACCATTTCAAGACTGGTCATGCTCCCCGATCCTTCGGGCGAGGGGGAATTATCGCCTAAGCCGGACTTGCGGACCCAGGTGATCGCATGCAGCGGCGTATATCCGATTTCTGTAGCATTCGGGTTCGCGCCCGCTTCGAGGAGTTTGGTTGCCAGTTCGAAATGGCCGTTCAGCACCGCTAAATCGAGGGCGCTGGTGCCGGGGCGGGAAACTCCGGCGATACCACGGTTCGCATTGGCGACGCCATGAGACCGCTGGCGGAATTTAGGCTGTACGACCTCGTTAAAGTCCTCTCCGCCTTTCAGCAGGACCGGAAGAACGCCGATCTTACCTTCTCGCGCTGCGTATAGAAGAGGCGAAAATCCGTAGCGGTCGCGGGTTTTGAAATCGGCGCCGGCCTTGAGAAGGGCCTCGACCGCCTGTGCGTTTCCTTCCGCTGCGGCCCACATCAGGGCGGTCTGCTCGGAATGCGCTTCCTTGGCGTTGATGTTGGCTCCATGAGAGAGGAGCGCTCCCACGGTTTCGACATCGCCAGTGCGCGCGGCGGTCATCAGGACGGTCTCGCCGCCGAGCAGGACGGTGTTCGGATCGGCTCCGGCTTTAAGGAACATCTCGACCATAGGCCCGTTGCCATTCTCACAAGCCGACGATAGGGGAGTTACTCCATAGCGGTTGACGGCTTTCACGTTGGCGCCGGCGTGGATCAGCAACTCGGCCATTTGCAGATCGCCTTTATGCGCCGCCCAATGGAGCGCGGTCATCCCGTCGACCTGGGATGCATTGACGTCCGCGCCCTTTTGGAGGAGCGCCTGCAGGCCGGCTTTATCGCCGCCTTCGGCCATATCCGCTATGCCGGAAGCAAGGCCGGCGCCGAGCAGGCTAGCCGCCGATAACAACGAAATCAGAGCCCATTCACCGAACTGTATTGGACGCATAGGGATGGTCTCCTAGAGGGCCAGCAGTTCCGCGACGCGGCCCTGGCTATCGCCGAAGCTGTCCTGGTGGATACCGACTTTATCCAGCAGCGTCAGGTGAAGGTTCGCGAGCGGGGTGGGTTTGTCGTACTTGATGTGGCGTCCGCCCTTCAGCTTGCCGGCTCCGCCGCCGACTAGAACGATCGGAAGGTCGGAGTGGCTGTGGATACTGGAATTCCCCATGCCGCTGCCGTAGAGATACATCGAATTATCGAGCAGGGAGCCGTTGCCGTCGGGGGTGGCTTTCAGCTTCTCGAGGAAATATCCAAACAGCGATATATGGAACGCATTGATCTTGGCGAGCTTCGCCAGTTTCTCGGCATCGCCGCCGTGGTGCGAGGTGGGGTGATGCGCTTCGGGCACGCCGATCTCGGGATAGGTGCGCTGGCTCGCTTCGCGGGCAAGCTGGAAGGTGATGACTCTGGTGACGTCTCCCTGGAGCGCCAGCACCTGTAAGTCGAACATCAATCTTGCGTGATCGCCGTAAGCAACGGGGACGCCTACTGGACGGTCCAGATCCGGCAGGTGGGATTCGGCGGTGTCGCTCTCGGCCTTTTGAATACGCCGCTCTACTTCACGAACGGTGTCGAGGTAATCGCCGACGATGATACGGTCGCTTGCGCCAAGTTTGCTCTGCAAGCGCGCCACATCTTCGTTCACCCAGTCGAGCAGACTGGCCCGGCGGCGCAAAGCCTTTAGCCGGGTGGCGGAATTGCCGCCTTCACCGAACAGGCGCTCAAAAACAATGCGCGGGTGTGCTTCGGAGGGCAGCGGCGTGGTCGGCGACGACCATGCGAGATTGTTCTGATAAACGCAGGCGTAGCCGTTGTCGCACTGGCCCACGGTGGTGAGCAGATCCATCGCCAGTTCGAGCGAGGGCAGCGGCGTATCCTGGCCCATTCTCTTGGCGGCGATCTGATCGACGGTGGTCCCCAGATGGTAATCGGTGCTCTCGGTCCACTTCGCTTTCGCGGCGCTGAGGAACGAGGAATTGGAGGTCGCGTGAGTGCCCGGATAGGCGCTTTGCAGCTCCATATTGGTGAGCACGGTAACCTGATCCATTACCGGGGTGAGCGGCCGGAGGGTGGGCGATAGTTCGGTGAGTCGTTCCACGCCTCCTTTCACGGGTTCGCCGAAACTACCACCGCCCGGAGTCCACGCCGCAAGATTGGAGCCCATGGGAATATACACGAAACCTAACCGGCGCACCGGATTGGCAGCAGTCGCCGCCCACGCGGTATTCGCCGGGATCATGGCATCGAGTAACGGGAGCGCCATGGTGACGCCCACGCCTTGCAGGAACGTCCGTCTCGGTAACGCCTTCTTGGTATTGATCATAGTGTTCTCCTCATTTGAAACGGGGTACTGTTGACGATTCCCAAAACGACGGACGAGAACCGGAAATCCTTGGCTTGAGCATCCGCGACGATCTGGCGGACTGCCGGAGCATCATAATACTCGACGCCACGGCCCAAGGCGTAGGTGAGTAGTTTTTCGGTGAAAGTGGAAACAAACAGTTCCGGATGGCTCGCGAGAGCTTTTTGGAGTCCGTCCACGCCCTGGAAGGTGCTGCCGTCAGGAAGGCCGCCGGTGGAATCGATCGGCTTGGCTTCCTCTATGGTCCGCCAGCGGCCGACGGCATCGTAGTTTTCAAGCGAGAAGCCTACCGGGTCCATCAGGCGATGACAGCCGGCGCAGGGCATGTTGGCGCGGTGAAGCGCGAGCCGTTCCCGAACCGACAGAGCCTTGGTCGATCCACCGTTGTCCTTTAATGGCGGGACTGCGGGAGGAGGAGGCGGTGGGGGCACGCCCAGAATGTTTTCGAGCACCCACTTGCCGCGAATCACCGGCGATGTCCGGGTGGCATAGGAGGTGACGATAAGGATGCTTCCCTGGCGGAGCAACCCTCCGCGTCCTTCATACTCGATGCGCCGGAAGCGGCTTCCGTAGACGTTGGGAATGCCATAATGCTTGGCCAGGCGCTCATTGACATAGGTATAGTTCGCGCTCAAGAGTTCCGGCACGGGGCGGTCTTCGCGGATGATATTGTCGAAGAATAATTCGGTTTCCTGGCGGAACGCCTGCCGCAGATTATCGTCGAAATCCGGGAATAAGCGCATGTCGGGAGTGGTGGAGGACAGGTTGCGCAGGTACAGCCATTGTTCAGCGAAATTATTCACCAGGGAGCGCGAGCGGGCGTCTGCCAGCATGCGGCGCACTTGCTGTTCGAGGCCCGCGGGAGTCCTGAGTTTTCCGGTGGTGGCGGAATTCAGAAGCTCGTCATCCGGGATGCTGCTCCATAAGAAGAATGACAGGCGCGACGCGAGTTCCAGATCGCTGATGCGATAGGCGGTGTTCGGCGCTGTGTTCGGAGGGTCATTTTCGACGCGGAACAGGAATTCCGGACTTACCAGCACGGAAGAAAGAGCCGATTCGATCCCCGCTTCAAAGCCACTTTCCTGCCGGGTCTCGCGGTAGAACTTCAAAAGAGCCTTTAAGTCCGCATCCGTGACGGGGCGGCGGTAAGCGCGGCGCGTCATCATGGTGAGGATCTTGCTCGCGCAAGCTTCTTCTTCGGCGGGCTTCGTCGGCTGGCACACAAAAATCCGGCGGCGGCTGGCGGTGTCCCCTGGGCTTTGCGCTCCATACGGGCCGTTGATGGTCAAGGTGTAGAGCGCGGGCTGAACTCTAGGGTGCCGGTCCATGTTGAAGTGGGCCTGGTAGGGCTGACGCTCGGTGGGTTGCAGCGTCCAGGGCTTTTTCACGAAAGCGACGGTCACAACGTGCGCGCCGGCTTTCACCGGCATGCGGACGTTGAGGTCCAGGTCGACGGCATGCTCATCTTCGCCTTCGGCGGGCTTTACTGTGAAGGATTTCACTAACTCCCTGTCCATCAGGAGTTGTAGTTCGGCGGGCTCATCCAGACCTGAAACGTGCTCTCTGCTGTCGCGCACCAGACGCATCTGGATTTCATATTCGGCGTCTACAGGGAAGGTGTAACTAACTGTGGTCCCGCCACGCAGGCCGATGGGGATATCGTCGGAACCGTGTTCCTGGGTAAGATCCGGGGGCAGCATGATGGTATCGCCACCGGGAGAAGGAATGGTTCCTCCCACTGCCAGGCGGCTGATCTTCTCGGCTGCCGACAGGTAGCGTTCGAGCAGGGTTGGCGAGAGATTGACTACGGTTACATTATCGAAGCCGTGACTGGATTCATCGGCGGGCAGGAGCGGCGTGATATCGACTTCGACTCCCAGGAGATCGCGGATGGCGTTCTGGTATTCCGTCCGGGTCAACCGGCGGACCGCACCGGTGCGGCCAGGGTTGGGCTTGGCCGCGGCGGCGCTGTCGAGTTCTTTCACCAGTGACGCGACAACTGCCTTGTAGGTCCGGTCATCGGGACGGGGCAAACCGGGGGGCGGCATGTACTGGCCGCGGAGTTTCCGGACGACTTTCTCCCACTCTTGCGGGTGCTGGCTTACGCTTTCCGAGTTAATCGCGTCGAGCGCCAAGCCACCCACTTTCAACTTACTATTGTGACAAGTGAGGCAGTATTGGTTGACGACCGCGGTGTAAACGTTAGGTGCCGGCGGCTGGGCGCTGGCAAGCAAGCCACCTGCCGTCAGCAAGAATGTAAACCGCACGGAAATCGATCTCACCGAACTCCTCAAAACCTACCTCCCGCCATACTCCATTTGACGTTCTGCACTTGGGCCGGACGGCTTGGGGGCTATCCGAGCCTAAATTAGCCCAGAAGTCACTCAAAGTCAATGGCTTTCCGGCTATGTGTTCGTCGCCGAACGGCTGTATTTCGGCCCTGGTTTCGGGCCGAACTTTAACGCTCGATGTGGATAATGCCGCGGCGGATCGCGAGGGTGACGGCGTGGGTGCGGTCGGACGCTCCCAATTTGGACAAGATATTCTGCAGGTGCATCTTTACGGTTCCGGCGGCGGTGCCCAAGCGGACTCCGATCTCTTTATTCCCGAATCCTTTGGCGACGTATTGCAGCACTTCAATCTCGCGGGCCGTGAGCGCGACTTGCGGAAAATGCTCACTCAGGCGTTCGGCTACCTCAGGCGACATGAGGCGCTTGCCGGAGTGAACCACGCGGATTGCGCGGACAATTTCGGTGTGGACCGATTCCTTAAGAATGTATCCGCGAACCCCGGCTTCGAGGGCGCGATAGATTTCCTGGTCTCCGTCATAGCTGGTGAGCGCGATGATCTTGGCCTCAGGATCGATCTGGCGAATTTGTTTGGTGGCCTCGATGCCATCCATAACCGGCATCCGCAAATCCATGAGGGTGATGTCGGGGTGAAACTGGCGAAATGCAGTCACCGCTTCGGCGCCGCTGCCGGCTTCGGCCACCAGTTTCATGTCGGTTTCGATAGACAGAATGGCTGCAATCCCTTTGCGTACCAGCGGGTGGTCATCCACACAAAGAATTCCAAGCGTTTGCGTTGTTGCGCCCATTAGATCGGTTCCAATCTTCCGTGAGGAGATGACAGCGGGGTGGTGGCAGTAATCGGCACCTGCACGGAAACTTTAGTTCCCTGGCCGGGCGCGCTGGCTACGTCCAGCTTCCCGCCGATCTGGCTGGCGCGCTCTTTCATTCCTATTATCCCGTAATGCCCTGCCCTGCCCTTGCCTTCGGCTAAACTGATGCCCCGGCCATCGTCGCGGACCGCTATCCGCAAGTCATTCGCCGAGCACACTAAGGTTACCTCAATGAGGTGGGCTCCGGAGTGCTTGATCGAATTCGTGATGGCTTCCTGGACGATACACACCAGGTTGTATTTCATTTCAGCGGGAAGCTCCTGGTGCCGGTCATCCAGATTCAATTTCAAGCGGATGTCGCGTTCTTCGGTGAGCTGACGGGCCGCGTCCGCAATGGCGGCGGCCAGCCCCGAGCTGGAGCCGGTTCCACCCCGCAGGCCGGCCACAGAACGGCGCGTTTCCTGTAGGCAGATGCCCGCATCGTGAATGATCTCGCCCAGCGCCTGGCGGTCTTCGGAGGTTTTGAGACGGCTGGCGAAGGCATGCATCTGCATGGTAATTCCGGAAAATCCCTGAATTAATGTGTCGTGCAACTCGCGGGCGATACGGCTTCGTTCCGCCAGAACCAGAACAAACTGGCTCCGTAAATGCTGCACGCGGAAGCGGTAGAACATCCACACCAGCAGCGCGGCCAGGAGCAGACAGGACGGGAGGAACCACATACGCTGGTAAAATACCGGCGCGATTTCAAAATCCAAAGAGCTGCCGGTTTCGTTGCAATTGACGAAGGCGCCACAGGCGACTACGCGAAAGCGGAATTTTCCCGGCGGCAGGTTGGTGTACGCGGCTTCGCGGCGGGGGCCGGCGTTGGTCCAATCTTTGTCGTAGCCTTGCAAAATGTAACGGAACGTGACGCGGTTGGGCGCCAGATAGGTGAGTGCGGTGTATTGGAAATCGACATTGGTGCGGCCGGGACCGAGGGTCTTGACACCAGCGGGGTCCAGATCTTTACCGTTGATGGTTACATCCTCGATTACGACCGGCGGAACCGAGCCGGGGCGAACCCCCTGATTGGGCTCGAACGCAAGCAGCAGGCCGGTGGCCGAGAACCATAACGTACCGTCGGTTCTGCGAACGCCTACGGGCTGGACTCCGGGTGTTCCCTGGATGGTCCGCAAGCCATCGAGCGGACGGTAGGGTATGCTTACGAACTTTGAGATTTTGCCGTCGGCAAATTTCAGCAGCTCTTTGCGATCCACCCAAAAAAATCCTTTCGCGCATGCCATCCACAGACGGTCTTGCGCGTCCGACACAAATCCATAAATTTCGCCGTCGTACAAGCCGTCGCGGATCAGGAAGCGGGTAAGCTTTCCGTTGCGCAACATTCCCAAGCCATTTCCCTCTGCGCCTAACCATACGATCCCCTCGTGATCTGTGTAGATTGCGTTTATTTCCTCGAGAGGCGGCGAAATATTGGGAGGCCCCGTCAGCTTTTGCAGGCCGTTATCGTCAGACAGATAAACGTTTCCACGCGCGGCCGCGAAGAGCATGGAACCCTCGCGAGTTTCGCCGATGGCGGCGATCGGGCCGGTCAATTCTTTTTCCGAAAAGTGCACCGGAACGAAGCGTCCGCCTTCCAAGACGGCAGGACCTTTTTCCGTACCTGCCCATAAGCGCCCCGAGTGATCGCGGAACAAAGAACGGATTCGACTCGACGGCAACCCTTGGGCAGTAGTGTAAATCTCCTGAACCCGGCCTTCTTTAAGATGGAAAGCGCCCAGGCTGGTCCCGGCCCACAGGTCGCCTCCGGTATCGTCGATCAGGGTCGTGACTTGTCCTTTGGGAAAACCGGCTAGAGGAGTAAAAAATCTCCCATTGAACCGGCTTAGCCCGCCGTCGAGCGAACCAGCCCACAGCGTTCCGCGGCGGTCCTGAAAAATAGGGCCCATGTTATCGCTGGGGAGACCTTCGCTCTTGTCGTAGCGAGTTGCTGCGCCATCGACGAACTGGTTGAGACCGTTTTTGGTGGCCACCCACAGAGATCCCTCACGATCTTCGAAAACTCCGTAGACCGTGTTCTGCGAGAGCCCTTCACGGTAGCCGTAACTCTCAAAAGTGCCGTGGCGCATGCGGCTAAATCCGTTTCGCGTGCCGGCCCAGATGGCGCCGTCGGACCCCTGTCCCAGGGAGAGGATTACGTCGTCGGCCAAGCCATCGCGGGCGGTGTAGAGCTTCTCGACGCCGGCATTGTAGTGGACCAAACCTTTTTCGGTTCCGACCCAAATTCCATCAGCGCCGCAGAGCACCGACCGCATATCCAGATTGCCGCTCACGGATTTGAGGGTAACTCGCGAAAACTGCCAACCATCCCAGTAGGCGAGCGACTCGCCGCCCGCAATCCAGATCTTCCCGTCATTCGCGCGGCAGCCGCTGAGGGGGCGGTTGAGGATTTGTTCGGGGGACTGGTGGGTATCGAACTTATCACCCTGGATGTGGACTAAACCGGTAGCGGTGCAGGCCCACATGTCGTCGCCGGACCCTCGCACTACGCAGGAAACCTTGCTGTACAAGCCATCGTCTTCGCCGAAAACCTTGACGTCGGCGCCGGTTATGCGGACCAGTTGCGAGTCATTGGTGGCCATCCACATTCTTCCCGCAGCGTCTTCCGCCAAACCGCGCACCCACACTTCGCCCAGGGAATTCGCCTCCAGGGCACGGATGGGATTGAACTCTATGCCGTTGAAGCGCGTGAGGCCGCTCTGCGTTCCGACCCATATATATCCATCGTGGGTCTGAGTAACCACGTAAATCGACGCTTGGGACAAACCGCCCTGGGTCTGCCAGATGCGATGCACATACTGGGTTAGTTTGTGGTTAGGGTCGAGGGCGTGCGCTACTCCTCCGCTGGCGAGCGCGAGCGAAACCGCGGCACAAAAACGTAGCGCTTTAGACATGCGATTGACTACGTGGTCCAAGGGCCTTCCTGGCTCATATTGTCGCGCAGACGGGCCCGGATTGGAAACGACACCACGTTAATGGACCAGCAAGGCGGTGGCGGCGATTCCCGCTCCTACCAGCGCGCTCAACATCGAGATGTACCACATGGGCCGCCGTTTGGTAAGTATTGCGAGCGACGCCAAAACGATGCCAATCTCGAGAAAGACTTCGCCGATGTGCGCGCGCAGCGCCCGCGTGCCGGAAACGTGGCTCTCCTCTTCGAGTTTCTTGGCTTCGGCCTGGATTTCGCCTCTTTCCTTGTCGTAACGATCCAGGTTGGCGGCATATTTATTGACTGCCGCGGGGCCTGCGGAAAGCGCGGCCATCATGTCACGGGCGATATCGGACTCATAGCGCCGAATATCCTTTGCCTGATAGTAGGACCACTGATCGGATGCTTTCTGCTGATTCAGCAGCTCTTCGGTCACGAGGATCTGGCCCGCCACGGACACGATGGCCATTACTGCGGCTATTACCGCCATGGTGAGAGCGACTTTGCGATCGAATGGCTCCTTTGCGTGCTCCGCATGTTCTTGTAATTCTTCTTCGACAGACATAGACTTAAGCTCCTCGCGGCAAGCCGGTTTAACGGTTACCTATCTTATAAGGGTAGCCGTCGCGAACCGGTCGATTTTCTAGCTGATGCAAATTGTTACAATGTAAGGTTTGCACAGTTCTGAAGCGATTGTTAATCCGGAGGATGAGTGAGACCTACGAACACGGACGACCCCAGCTACTACCATAAGGTCGTCGATTGCCAGTGGGCTTGCCCCGCGCACACGAATGTCCCGGAATATATCCGGATGATTGCGCAAGGCCGCTACACGGATGCTTACATGTTGAACCGGGAATCCAATGTATTTCCGGGGATTCTCGGACGTACTTGTGACCGCCCTTGCGAGCCGGCTTGCCGCCGCACTCGTCTGGATGGAAAGCCGGTGGCGATTTGCCGATTGAAGCGCGTCGCGGCCGATCACATGGGGGACATCGAAGACCTGTTGCCGCAGGCGCCGGCACGCAAGAATGGCAAGCGCGTCGCTTGCGTGGGAGCGGGACCTGCGTCCCTTACCATCGCCAACGATTTAATGCCGCTGGGATATGACGTCACGATTTTTGAGAAGTATGACAAGCCCGGCGGGTTGATGCGCACCAATATTCCTTCCTTCCGGTTGCCGGAAAGCGTGCTGAAGTTTGAGACGGATTCGATTCTCGATATGGGGGTCGATATTCGTTACGGCTCGCCGGTAAATAGCATGAAGGAACTGCTGGGGCAGGGTTTCGATGCGGTTTTCGTGGGTAGCGGAGCGCCGCGCGGCAAGGACCTTGAAATCCCTGGCCGGCACGACTCGGATCGTATTCACATCGGCATTGATTGGCTCGAATCCATCACCTTTGGCCACATCGAGTCGATCGGCGAAACGGTGCTTATTATCGGTGTCGGCAATACGGCGATGGACTGCTGCCGTTCGTCGCGCCGTTTAGGAGGCAAGGACATCAAGGTGATGGCGCGCAGGCCTCGCGGGTATTTCAAGGCTTCGCCCTGGGAGCTCGAAGATGCCGAGGAAGAGGGCATCGACATTGTAATCAATCACGCGCCCAAGCGGTTCGTGATCGAGAACGGCGTCCTTAAGGGAATGGAATTTGAGCGTCTGGAGTGGGACGCTGCGGCCGCGAAATCGCGCGTGATTGAAACGGTTTTTCTTCCGGCCGACGATGTAATCCTGGCCATTGGGCAGGAAAACTCGTTCCCCTGGATCGAGCGCGATCTCGGTATCGAGTTCGACAAATGGGAAATGCCGGTGGTGGATGAGAAGACCATGCAATGTTCGCGGCCCGGGGTTTTCTTCGGCGGCGATGCGGCGTGGGGGCCGAAGAACATTATTTGGGCTGTCGCACACGGCCACGAAGCTGCAATCTCGATGCACCACCATTGCCAGGCGACGCCCGTGGCCGAGAGACCGCCGGACGGCATGAACCTGATCAGTCAGAAGATGGGGATCAGCGAGTGGAGCTATCACAACGATTACAATCCGGCGGCTCGCCAGAAAATGAAGCATGTGGATCTGGTGCATCGCTTCGAGCAGTTAAATGTTGAAGTAGAGCTCGGCTTCAATGCGGAGCAGACTGCGCGCGAAGTGCAGCGTTGCCTCAATTGCGATGTGGAAACGGTGTTCACGGCGGCGAAGTGCATCGAATGCGATGCTTGCGTCGATATCTGTCCGCTGCTTTGTCTCACCATCACGCAGGATGGCGAAGAGGGGGAAATCCGGCAGCGGTTATCGGCGCCCGCGGTGAATCCCGATCAGGCTCTTTACGCATCCGTGCCACTACCTCAAACCGGTAGGCTCATGCTCAAGGACGAGGACCTCTGCGTACACTGCGGGCTCTGCGCCGAACGCTGCCCTACCGCGGCATGGGACATGCAGAAGTTTGAGCTCCAAATTTCCTACGCAGGGAGTGCGGCAGTGGAGCCCGCGCTGACGCTCGCGTGATAATTAAAGAAAGATCTCTTAAGGATAGAAACGTGCATCAGCTTTTACGCACCCGTGTGAACGACTTCGCCCTGAAGCTGGCGAACGTCAATGGAACCGGATCCGCCAGCGCCAACAGTCTGTTGATGCAAGCTATCTTCCGCATGGGAATTCCGGTTTCGGGCAAGAATCTTTTTCCTTCCAACATTCAGGGGCTTCCCACCTGGTATGAGATCCGCGTAAATAAGGACGGTTATACCGCTCGGGCGCTCGATTATGACCTGATGGTGGCCATGAATTCCCAGACCTACGCGCCGGATGTGGCCGAGGTTCGGGAAGGCGGCTACCTGCTTTACGATTCGACTTTTCCGCTGGATGCGGCGCTCATTCGCGAAGATGTGAACTACTTGGGTGTCCCGTTCTCGAAAATGTGCAACGAAACGTTTCGGGAAGCTCGCGAGCGGATTCTGATGAAGAACATCGCTTACGCGGGAACGCTGGTGGCGCTGCTCGATGTGGACATGGCGGTGGTGGAGCAGCTTCTCGACGAAAAGTTTTCGGCTAAGAAGGCGATGCGCGAATCGAATTCGAAGGCGCTGCGGCTGGGCTACGATTATGCGAAGGCGCATTTGCAGTGCCCGTTGCCTTTCCGTCTGGAGAAGATGGACGCCGACGGCGACAAGATTCTGATCGACGGCAATACGGCGGCGGCGCTCGGTTGTGTTTACGCGGGCGCGACGGTGGCCGCGTGGTATCCCATCACGCCATCCACTTCCTGCATGGACGCGTTCAAGGAATTCTGCGAGAAGTATCGCAAGGACCCGGAGACGGGTGAAAACAACTTTTGCATCCTGCAGGCTGAAGACGAATTGGGCGCCATAGGCATGGTCATCGGCGCGTCATGGAATGGGGCGCGGGCTTTTACTTCTACTTCAGGGCCGGGCATTTCTTTGATGAACGAGCTGCTGGGCTTGGCCTACTACGCTGAGATTCCAGCGGTGATCGTGGATGTGCAGCGCGTGGGTCCTTCCACAGGCATGCCTACTCGCACCCAGCAGGGTGACTTGATGGAAGCGGCGTACGCGTCGCATGGGGATACCAAACATATTTTGCTGTTTCCGTCGAATCCGGCGGAATGTTTTGAGTTCGCTCCCAAGGCGTTCGATCTGGCGGAGCGTTTTCAGACTCCGGTGTTTCTGATGACGGATCTGGATATCGGGATGAACGATTGGGTAGTCCCGCGGCTTACCTGGGATGAGAACTATACGCCAGATCGCGGGCGCGTACTTAATGCCGAACAGGTCAGCCAGATCGCCAAGTTCCAGCGGTATTACCCGGAGGATGAAAACTTCATCGCGGCGCGGACTCTGCCGGGGGTCCACTCGAAGGGCGCGTTCTTCACGCGCGGGTCCGGTCACAATAAATTCGGCGGGTATACGGAAACGCCTTCTGAGTATCAAGAAGTGGTGGATCGCCTGCTAAAGAAGCACAAGGCGGCGGCGAAGTTCGTGCCAGCGCCGGTGATTTTGCAGCAGCCGGGCGCGCACATCGGGATCATTACCATCGGGGGTTGCGACCCGGCGGTGCGCGAAGCGGTGGACCTGCTGGCGGCGCGCGGCATCGCGGCAGATTACATGCGGATTCGCGGCTTTCCTTTTGACGAACGCGTGGAGGACTTTATTAAGCGCCATAATTTCTGTTTCGTGGTGGAGCAAAACCGGGACGCTCAATTGCGTTCACTGTTGGTGCTCGAAACAGCAGTGAGCAAGGACCGGCTGCGTTCCGTGCTTAGTTACGGCGGGTTTCCGCTCAGCGCACGTCACGTTGTCGAGCCCATCGTGAGCCAAGTGCCGCCGGAATTGCAGCGCAGCAGTCCGAAAGTCGATTCGAATACGCGGACCGTTGTGTCCGATACCTGGGAGTAATCCACCATGCCGTCGATTGCCAAACCGATTGCCGTACACCCTAGTCTCCATCGCAATGCGATTGGATTGAACCTTCGCGATTACGAAGGGGCGATGTCTACGCTCTGCGCCGGTTGCGGCCACGATTCGATCACCGCCGCTATCACGCGCGCTCTTTGGGAGCTGTCGATCGAGCCGCATATGATTGCGAAGCTCAGTGGGATCGGCTGTTCTTCGAAGACTCCGACGTATTTCGTCAGCGGCGCGCATGGCTTCAATTCGGCCCACGGGCGCATGGCCGCGATCGCCACCGGAGCCAATGCGGCGAATCGTGAGCTCACCTATATCGGCATATCGGGCGATGGAGATTCGCTCTCGATCGGGCTCGGTCATCTGTGCCACGCGATCCGCCGCAACGTCAGGATGCTCTACGTCATCGAGAACAACGGGGTTTATGGATTGACCAAGGGGCAATTCTCGGCGTCGGCCGATGTGGGGTCAAAGAGCAAGCGGGGCGAGGCGAATCGCATGGCGCCTATTGATCCGGCGATGCTTGCTCTGAGCATCGGGGCTACTTTTGTCGCGCGCAGCTTCTCGGGCGATAAAGAGCAACTGGTGCCGATCCTGAAGGCGGCCATCGCCCATCGTGGCTTCGCGCTGGTGGACGTCATCTCCCCATGCGTCACTTTTAACGACCATAACGGGTCGACCAAGAGCTACCTGTATACGCGTAAGCACATGCAGAAGACCACGGAGGCGGATTTTGTTCCGCCGGCGCCGGAAATTCTGGCCACCATCGGCCAGAGCGGCACCACTACCGTGACGATGCACGATGGCAGCGTAGTACGTTTCACTGCGGTTCCCAAGCACTACGACCCTACCAATCGGCAACAGGTGGTCAATTATTTGCAGGAAAACCACGACGCCATCGCAACCGGGTTGTTATATGTGGACGAGAGCGTGGCCGATTTGCACGAGATGAACCGGACGCCTGCCACGGCGTTGTCGCGCGTGCCGCAGGAGAAGCTGTGCCCCGGAGCGGCGGCGCTCCACGAACTGCTAGAAGATTTCCGGTAGGAGGATAGCAGACCATTGGGCCTCTCGATTGGTGTTCTAAAGGAAACGATTCCGGGCGAGCGGCGGGTGGCGATCACTCCCAAGGTGATCGACATTTTAAAGAAGGTGGGCGCGGAAGTTGTGGTTGAAGCCGGAGCGGGTTTGGAAGCTGGCTTTCCGGATGAGGACTACGCTGGGAAAAGCGCCAAAATTGAGGCCACTGCAGCGGGCGTCGCTGAAGCGGCACAAATTCTGGTGACGGTGCGCGTTCCTGAACCTGTCGGCCTGGTGAAGAAGGGTCAGGTCGTCATAGGGTTTGCCGATCCATTGAGCGATCCGCAGTTGGCGGCGCATTACGCGCAGGCCGGGGCCACGCTATTTTCGATGGAACTGATTCCGCGCATCACGCGGGCCCAGAGCATGGATGCGCTTTCCTCCATGGCTTCGATCGCTGGCTATAAGGCGGTGCTGCTCGCGGCTTCGGCGTTGCCTCGTCTCTTTCCGATGATGACAACGGCGGCCGGGACTGCTCCTCCGGCGCGCGTGCTGGTGATTGGCGCGGGCGTCGCGGGGCTGCAGGCTATCGCAACTGCGCGGCGTCTGGGCGCGGTAGTCAGTGGATACGACGTGCGCGCGGCGGTGAAAGAGCAGATCGAAAGCTTGGGCGCAAAGTTCGTCAGCATTACGATGGGCGCGAGTGGCGAGGGACAGGGCGGGTACGCTCGCGCCCTCACCGAGGAAGAGATTCGCAGCCAGCGCGAACAGATGGCCGCCGTCTTGAAAGAACAGGATGTGGTGATTACTACGGCTGCCGTTCCGGGGAGAAAAGCCCCGATTCTGGTTACGCGCGAAATGGTCCAGGTGATGAGCCGGGGATCGGTGATTGTCGATCTGGCGGCCGAGCGCGGAGGTAACGTCGAAGTGACCAAGCCCGGCGAGACCGTCGTCGAACACGGCGTAACCGTCATCGGCCCGATGAATCTTCCGGCTACGGTCCCCAATCATTCGAGCCAGATGTATGGCCGCAACATTGTGACTTTCCTCAAGAACATGATGACTAAAGAGGGCGCTCTGAATATCGATGTCGCGGACGAAATCACGCGCGATAGCCTGGTGGTGCGCGATGGTGAGATCGTGAATGCGCGAGTGCAGGAACTACTGGGCGCCACAGTGCAGAGCAACTCCTGAAGACCGATCCGAAAACCCAACCTTGAGAGATCAACCATGAGTAACGAGATTGAGATTAGTCTGTACGTGCTGGTGCTGGCGGTTCCGCTCGGCCTGGAACTGGTGCGCCGCGTGTCGCCGCTTCTGCACACGCCCCTTATGTCACTGACCAACGCGATCTCGGCGATTTCAGTGGTGGGC
>JANXXL010000196.1 GCA_025350625.1 Bryobacterales bacterium
TCCTTCGCTCTACACTATGCCATTAATCAGGAGCAATTGGGGTCGAAGCCTTTAAAACTGGACCGTGCCCGACTGTCTCAACGCGCTCGCGACGCTCAGACATAACGCGCGCGCGTACGTATAGGATCAGTAGCGCTTCGGCCACCGCCACGACAGTCGCACCGGTCAGCCCCGCCCGGTAGTCGCCCGTTGCGTCCTTCGCCACACCCCAGGCATAGGGCGAGAGAAAGGAGCCGAATTGCCACAACGTATTGATCGCGGCACTCCCAACGGCAAGCTGGCGGGCGTGCAGGACGTCGGCCCAAGACGATATGACTAGCATCCCCGCCGTGAACCAGGTCGAGGCGAACAACAGATAACCGACGATGACCAGATCCGGCGTCGAGGCAAAGCCAATCAGCAAAAGAGCAGCAGCAAGAACGATGGTGTATCCGCAAGCGTCGCGTAGGCGATCTCCGGTCCGGTCTGAGTTCCATCCAGCGAAAAGAACGAACACGATGCCGAGGATTCCACCCGTACTGACCAGATAGCCGATGTGCATTGTATCGAGCCCCGCTCCGGCACCCAGCACGGCGGGTGTCGATAGCGCCAAACCATTGCCTGCACAGTTGCCCAGGAAGCCAATGGCACCCAGCAGCAGGACCTTTGGATTGGCAAAAGCGGCAAGGAGATTGTGCCGGACAGGAGCGCCGATCAACGCCGCATCGCGCGCCAGCTCCTCTTGGATCCACGCTTTTTCCCGCTCTGCCAACCAAGGAGCCGTTGCGGGCGAGGCTGGAAGGAAGCGTAGTATAACCATGCCCAGGAATACGGCAGGCAGACCCTGGACAAGGAAGAGCCATTGCCACCCGCGCAGGCCAGCGGCGCCGTCAAGCCCAAGTAAGCCGCCCGAGATACCGCCCATGACAATCGATGCCAAGGAGCCCGCGATGTACATTCTGCTGACGGCACGGCCACGCCAAGCCATTGGGAACCAGCTCGAAAAGTAGTAGATGACGCTGGGAAAGAACCCGGCCTCGGCCACGCCGAGCAGGAAACGCAGGACATAGAACTGCAGCGGCGTGCGCACGAACATCATCCCAGCGGCGAGCAGCCCCCAGGTGATCATAATCCGTGCAATCCATTGTGTTGCGCTGAAGCGCGTGAGCATCATGCTGGACGGCACTTCGAATAGTGCATAACCGAGAAAAAACAAACCACCACCAAGACCGTAGATCGTTGCGCTGAACTTCAGATCGTCATTCATCTGGAGAGAAGCGAAGCTGAGGTTCACGCGGTCCATGTAAGCGATTACATAGGCCAGCAGAATCAGTGGCAGGATGCGCCACATCGCCTTCGCCATTGCCGATTGCGCGACGGTGCCGTCCAGTGGTTGAGTTGGATTCACTAGTTTCCTTGCGGAGCGGATTCTACGCAACTCACGTGCAGTGAGCGGAGGCTCTCGTCCGCTGACAGCGTTCCCTTTATGGCGACGTTTGACCTAGTGTACTTTAATAAACAGAGGGTCGCGATGCGCGCCATGCCAACGGCGGACGGCGCGTCTCGTTGAGAAAAGGAGGCACCATGAAACCGTGGATCAGAAGCGCTATGTTGGCGACGTTAACCTTGTGCGCGCCGATCGCGTCCCGGGCTCAGGAACCGAAGCCGGCAGTGGACCAGTCGGGGCTAGCAGCGGGCAGCACCGCGGCGGACGACAACATGACTCCGTATCGAAAGCTGGCTGCGGACACCCTGCAGGCGTACCAGGCCCACGATATGCCCACCGCAAAAAAGAAGGCCCGGGAGCTGGAAGTGGCGTGGGACACGCGCGAAAAAGCGCTGCAAAAGAAATCCCCCGAGGTGTGGGGACAAATCGATAAGGCCATGGACGCTTTCATCAAACCCGTGCAAGGCAAATCGTCCGACCCCGCCAAAATCCAAACTGCCTATGACGCATTCATCGCCAAGCTCCAACTGGCGGTCGCGCGCGACGCAGAACCAAAGCGGTGACGTGCCGGGGTCGTGTCGTGTCGACTCTTCGATCAGTGTTGGCGGCAGCGGTCGAGCGGCTCCAATGGTGATGGTCTAGCGCCTCGACCTGCATCCAGATTGTCTTCGCGCTCGCATGCTTTAGGGTTGTTCGCTGCCGTCATGTCGCTATGCCGCCTTGACTTTGGGCCAGCCTCACAATATTATTTGTGAGTCGTGAACGAACGAAAGGGAGGGCTTATGAACTGGAGCGCGCTTAAAGGACATTGCAGCGAGCGAAGGCACGCGTGGCTGCTGCTGGGGATGCTGTCGGCGGCAATCCCCTTAGCGGCGGGTTCGGCCCTGATCTATGTCACCAACCGAGGCGGAACCACCATTGACGTGATCGACGCTGCGACGAACAAGGTCGTGAATACGATCAACATCGAATCACCCGAGGTGGTTCAATTCTCTCGCGACGGCAGCCAGCTCTATATTTTCAGCAGGGCCGAGAACTTCCTCTTCGTTATGGATCGCAAGAGCGGGAAAGTTGTCAAAAAAGTGCCGATCAGCGGTTGGGCCAATGAAGCCCGAACCACTCCGGATGGAAAGCTCATCTTAGTGTGTATCCGAAATACCGGAACAACGGCGGAGGATGTGGGGGCCTTGGATATCATCTCCACCGCCACCCTGGAGAAGGTAAAGAGCATCCCGGTACGAAGAGGGCTGCACGATATCGCCATAACCGGGGACAGTAAGTTTGCCGCCGCCGGCTCGGCGGGAAAATTTCTAGTTGTCTTCGATATCCAGAAGATGGAAACCGCTTGGGAGCTTCCGTACGACACTGGATTAAATCCGATAGCGATGGAGAATAACCCCGACGGCTCGGGTCGCCGGATCTTCATAAACCTTGGCTCTGAGAACGCCTTCTCGGTGGTGGATTTCGCCACGCATAAGGAAGTGGCGAGGATTAAGGCTCCCGACTCGCCGACAGGGTTCGGCGGCGGCAGAGGATGCGAAAGCAACGGCCACGGCATCGGTATTTCTCCGGACCAGAAGACCCTCTGGGTCAACAGCAGGCCGTCCAATTCTGTTTTCGCCTATTCGCTGCCGGATATAAAACTGCTGGGACATGTCTCTTTGCCGGACCAATCCGTGCCGGGTAAGCCTAGCAGGTCAGGAAATCCGGCCTGGATCACATTCACTCCCGACAGCAAGAAAGTTTACGTTTCCACCTGTGGAGTGAAGATGGTGACCGCGATCGATGTGCAGGCGATGAAAGAGCTGGCTCGCATCCCGGTCGGCGAGATGCCCGATCGGATCAGCACCTTGGCGTTGCCCTAAAGCGTTGCCCTAAAGTGACAGCGCATTTTGCGACCGGGAGACACTACTCAGTTTAATGGAGGAAATTATGGTTTCTAACGTCCGTCCGAAGAGAAATCTTGCCAGCTTTTTAGTAGTGTCGGCGGCCGCACTCTTCGCTCCTGTGCCGTTCGCTGCACAGGAGCCTGCTGCGTCGCGGCCGACTCTTGATTATGAGTTTTTCAAGACCAAAGTCGAGCCTATCTTCCTGAAAAAGCGGGAACCAGACCATGCCCGCTGCTACGTTTGCCATGAGACAAGCCATCACAGCGGCAAAGACTTTTTCCTGGAGCGGCTGGCTCCCGGAGCGAGCTTTTGGACCGAGGAGCAGTCTCGCGCCAACTTTAAGACTGTCTCAAAACTGGTGATACCCGGCAACCCGATGGCCAGCCTGTTTGTGATAATGCCGCTAGCGCCAGAAGCGGCCGGCATCGCCGACACCCACCAGGGAGGACGGCAATTCAGATCCCAGGACGATCCGGACTGGAAAAACATGGCGGCTTGGGTTCGCGGGGAAAAGGCCGGAGGTTCCTCCGCGCCCTAGCCGAAAGGCGGCCTCATCGCAATATCGAGTGGATGCCGAAGGGTGGAGTGATTTCCCGATGCTTCTGTCTCGTAGTTTTCGGGCGATTCTCATTTGCCGATAGCCAGCGCGCTGCCAGGCGCGACGTTTGAAGTTTCAGCACCCGTGCCATGGAAGCAGGCCGTCCGGCTCGCCGTTTCTGAAGGGTTTGCTGGCCATGCCGATCATTTTCGGGTATTTTTCAAGAAACACGCCCCGCTTTTGGCACAACGGAGTTTAGCTCTTCACTTCACAACGCTTCCGACCAGTAGCTTGTTCTAAATTGAATTCTTTTCATATCCCGCAATAGCGTGTTGACCCGAACGAGAACGCTCCGGACTTCATAAAGCTACGACCCCCTTGACATGCCCCGCATACAGGAGCATACTTCCATTCGGATTATTCAGCGGTATGCCACTTGGCAGTTGTTTCATATCATAGGGTCTTTTATTTCGTGTTCGAAAAGGAGCCACTGATGGAATTCACTACGTTGAGGACCGCCCCGGCCAGGAAGATGACATGCCTGCTCGCTGTCATTGTGGGTGTGCTGTTCCCTCTGTCGCTGTTTGCGCAAGCCAATTTTGGCCGTATTCTCGGAACCGTTACCGACCAGACTGGCGCCGTGATGCCCGGAGCGACGGTGAGCGTTATAGACACACAGAGAGGCCTCGCGCGAACCGTTAACACGGATCAGGCGGGGGAATATAACGCTCCCACCCTGACTCCCGGCACTTATACCGTCCGGGTCGAGGTGAAAGGGTTCAAGACTCTGGAGCAGCATAACATTGTGCTGGAGGTCGGCAACGAGCTTCGCGTGGACTTGACGCCGCAGCCAGGCGAGCAAAGCCAGACCGTCACTGTCAGCGAAGCGATCCCGTTGGTGGACACCAGCAGCGCCACTCTCGGCGGCACTATAAGCAACGCGGACATCAACGACTTACCCCTGAATGGCCGCAACTACCAAAGCCTGCTGGCTCTGCGCCCGGGCGTGGCGATCCAGGCGGGAGGCGGGCCCTGGACGCAGAGCACCAACAACGTCCGCCCCGATGAAACCGGCTGGCTGCTCGACGGC
>JANXXL010000227.1 GCA_025350625.1 Bryobacterales bacterium
TCTGGACGTCTCCGATATGGAGACATGCTACAAGGTGTTCCGCACGGATCTGTTGAAAAGCATTCCCATACGCTCCAATCGGTTTGGATTCGAGCCGGAAATCACCATGAAGTGCTCGAAGCGCAAGTTGCGCGTTTATGAGGTGCCGATCAGCTATCACGGACGCACTTACGAGGAAGGCAAAAAGATCGGCTGGAAAGACGGAGTGAAAGCGCTGGGCGTCATCCTCTACTTCTGGGTCGTCGACGACATGTATGAAGTCAACTACGGGCGCGGTCTATTGAACAGCTTGACCGGGACGCCGCAGTACTTGACCTGGGTGACGCGGGTGTTGCGGCCCCACCTGGGTGATCGGGTGCTCGAAATCGGCGCGGGACTGGGGAATCTGACCGGACGCCTGATGGCTCGCAAATTGCTTTACGTTGCGGGAGAGGCGGACCCGTTGTATCTTCACGCGCTGCGCAATCGCTTCCTGCGGACACCCAACGTGACGGTGTGCGAGCTGCGTCCCGAAGAGCCGGTCGATTATCAACCGGGGGCGGGACGCTTTGACACAGCGTTGTGCGTGAACGTGCTCGAATCGGTTAAAGATCCCGTGGGGGTTTTGGAATCGATCAGAACGTGTCTGGATCAGGGAGGCTCCGTGCTGGTGCTGGTTCCGCAAGGGAAGGGTTTATACGGATCATTGGACGAAGGCATGGGGCATTTGCGGAGATTTTCGCGTGAGGAACTGGGGCAAATGCTGGGGCAGGCGGGTTTCACAATCGAGCATATGTATCAACTAAACAAGATCGGCGCCGTGTCCTGGTGGCTTTTCGGAAAGGTGCTGGGACGAAGAGCGATCAGCCGTCCCGCGCTCAAATTATTCGATAAAACGGTGTGGTTCTGGCGCCGTGTGGATGGGCTGCTGCCATGGCCCGGGCTATCGCTGGTGGCAGTGGCGAAGCGGGTTTGAACGGGTAACGGAGAACATGAAAAAATACATCGTCACGGGGGGCGCGGGATTTATCGGGTCGGCGTTGGTGCGGACGCTTCTGCAACAAGCGGATAGCGAAGTGGAAGTAATCGATAATCTCCTCACTGGTTATGAACACAATCTGGAAGAGGTTCGGGATCGCGTCCAATTGCATCGTCTGGATATCCGCGATGGGGCGGCTTTAGCGCCAGTGATTCGCGGTGCGGACACGGTTTTTCACCTGGCGGCGATCCCGTCAGTGCCGCGTTCGATTGATAATCCTGTGCCCTCGCATGAGATCAATATCGACGGCACCTTCAACGTATTTCGTGCGGCGGAGCAAGGGGGCGTGCGCCGGGTGGTCTATGCGGCGTCGTCATCCGCCTACGGCGACAGCGAGACGCTGCCCAAAGTGGAGAGCATGGCGCCGCGGCCGAAATCCCCCTACGCGGTGCAGAAGCTGGTGGGCGAGCAGTATGCTTCGGTATTCCACTCGTGCTTTGGGTTGGAAACGGTAGCGCTGCGGTTCTTCAACGTGTATGGACCCAGGCAAGATCCCACCAGCGCCTACTCCGGCGTGCTCAGCCTGTTCATGAAGCATTTGCTCGCCCGCACTGCGCCGACGATTTTCGGTGACGGCGAGCAATCCCGCGACTTTACTTATGTCGAAGACGTGGCCGATTTGTGCGTGAAAGCTTCGCGAGCGGAAGGCGTAGCCGGAAAAATGTATAACGCCGGCAACGGCGGACGTTTCACGCTGAAGTTCGTTTGGGACGTTTTGCAGAAGATGGAAGGCGTTGAGATCGCTCCACACTTCGGACCACCGCGCAGCGGCGACGTGCGGCATTCGATGGCCGATACCCGTCTCGCCGTGGCGGAACTGGGGCATTCGCCGCGTTTCACGATTGAGGAAGGGTTGACGAGAACACTCGCATGGTACCGGACGCAGACGATAAAAACCCAGCCGGCGTGAGAGGCGCGCGGCACCGCTTGCGCGGTCCCAGCCGCATCGAACCTGCCCCGCCACCGAAAGCAGCGCCTCGCAAACCAGTCGCTGCCATGCCTCTCGCCGTGAAGAAGCGGGTCCTGTTTGTGTGCATCGGGAATTCCTGCCGCAGCCAGATGGCGGAAGCATTCGCCCGGGCCTATGGCGCCGACATCATGGAAGCGCAGAGCGCCGGGGTGAGTCCGGCAACGTATATAGCGCCGCTCACCCGGCAGACGCTGGGCGAACGCAATCTGAACATCGACGCCCACTTCCCCAAGGGCATGGACCTCATGCGGCAACAATCTTTTGACGTGCTGGTAAACATGAGCGGGGTGCCGGTGGGGCTGCCGGGGGCTCGGGTAATCGATTGGACCGTTCCCGATCCCATCGGGCAGCCGGAAGCGTCTTATCGCAACGTGGCAACGCAGATCGAGGGACTGGTCATGCGCCTGATATTGGAGCTGCGCACACTGAATTGATGCTGGGTCTTGATGCGGGCAAATTTGACACTGGCCACAGCGCATTAGAAAATGGAATGGCCCACCAACACATGCGGATGTGGCGGAATTGGCAGACGCGCATGGTTCAGGTCCATGTTCTCGCAAGGGAGTGGAGGTTCAAGTCCTCTCATCCGCACCAGGCCACATGCGAAGGGCTCTACGCCAACAACGGGGGAGCAGATCAGTACCCAAGTCGATCATCCACATAATACCTTGACGCGCAGTCTATAGTTTTCGAAGTTAGGGACGCCATGTTATGGAAGCCGCCCCTTCCGCGACCGCAACGATAAAAACGGTGGTGATTGGATGTATACTGGCTCCTGGCCGGGAAGGTAAAAATGGAAATCCTGGCGGCTACTCGAAGCCCACAATTAGGAAAATTCATGCTCACACTGTTAACCTTTCCCTGTTTCGCAATCCGTAATATGCGGTTCGCTCTGGGGGGAGCGATATTATTTACCTTCGCAACATCTTTATTCGCTCAGTTGGCCGCCCCCAACGAGAGTGGAGTCTCGATCGCTCAGGCTCATTTGATGGTGAAGGATCCCGCACAGCAAAAGAAACTCTGGGTGGAAATCATGGGCGCTAAGGTTACGCATACCGGGTCCTTAGAGCTGCTCAAACTGCCGGGTATTTTTATCGTCCTAGAAAAAGGAGAGCCGACGGGTGGCTCGGGCGGTACCAGCGTAAATCACCTCGGCTTCCTGATCAAGGATTACGCAGATATGAAGGCGAAGATAACCGCCGCCAACATCGAAGTGGCTGCCGACGGCTATAAAGCGGACGGGTGCGCCGCCGCGCCCGGGACCCCGGCTTGTCAATTCACAGTGGTGTTTCCCGATGGCGTCAGAGTGGAGTTTACCGAAGACAAAACCTTGACCGTTCCGGTGGCTAATCATCATATCCACATGAACATCCCGGATCGGGAAGGCCTGCGCGCCTGGTACGCCAAGACCTTGGGCGCAACTGCCGGCTTGCGACGTGGCACCATCATGGCCGCAAAGTTTCCGGGTGAGTACGGCGGCGAAATAGATTTCAACCCGGCTACCGAGTCACCGGTGGGGACCAAGGGCCGCTCGATCGATCATATTGGCTTCGAGGTAAAAGGTCTGGCGGCCTACTGCAAGAAGCTGGAGGCTCAGGGTGTGATGTTGGACGTACCGTATCACTCAGTGCCCGGCACCGGCTTGAAAAGCGCCTTCATCACGGACCCGGTCGGGACGCGAATCGAGTTGACCGAGGGACTTCCGGTTAACTGATCTGCTCCCTCGCCGGAGTCCGTCAAGGAAGCAAGTGAGGTCTTATATGTGGGGAAAAACCAGATACAGTATCGCTATCGCCGCCGCGATGTTCTGTGCCCCGGCCCTGAAAGCGGAAAGTCCTGCGCCTAAGTATGAAGTCGATCCTTTTTGGGCCAAGCTTCCGGACAACTGGGTCATAGGACCGTTGGGTGGAACGTGTGTCGATGCTCGTGACCATGTCTACGTCTTACACCGCCAGGAAGGGTTGACGGCGGAAATGCTCGCGGGAAGAGACCGTTTCGACGGCGCCAAGACTCGAATCAAGGCTCCGCCGGTTATCGAGTTTGACCCTCAGGGTAACGTGGTCAAGTCCTGGGGGGACGCAAAGGTTCTTGGAAACTACCTGCACGACTGCTTCGTGGACAAAGACCTGAATGTATGGATCGCTCCCGCGCGCTCCGGCTTCGTGCAGAAATATTCGAGCGACGGAAAACTGCTGTTGCAGATCGGGAAATCGGGCGTTTTCGATTCGTCCGATGGCACCGACAGAGGGAAGCCTCTCAATTCAAATGTGGCCCAATTTTTCGGACCCTCGGCGGTCGATGTCGATCAGCAGAACGGCGATGTTTACGTCGCCGATGGCCACGGCCCCGGTAATTCCCGTATTGCAGTGTTGGATAAAAATGGGAAATTCCTGCGTCAGTGGCCTCTGCACCACACGGCGGCGGAGAAGGACATCGGTGGCTTGCCGCATTGTATGAGGCTGTCGAATGACGGGATGGTGTATGTGTGCGATCGCCTGGCAAACCGGCTGCAGGTGTTCGACAAGATGGGCAATTTCAAGAAAAATATCGACATCCCCTGGAAACAATATGCCGCGGATAGCGAGGACTTGCGGAAGTATTGTCTGACGTTGTGGCGAACTTTCCCGCCTTGCACCTTGGTCCAAAAGATCGGCAACGGGACGTCAGCGATTTCGGTCGAGTTTTCTCGCGACGCAAATCAGCGCTTCATTTACGTCGTCAATCAGAACCAGAGGGAGGTCGATATCCTGGATCGCCCGACAGGGAAGATTGTGTCGACGATCGGCCACGGCACGGGGCTTTTCTTCCCGGGCCAGCTCTTCGATGCCATCCGCGCTGCCGTGGATTCCAAAGGCAATGTTTATGTTGCCGAAGACGAAGGCCGCCGGTTGCAGAGGTTCAAGGTTGTCAGTCCATAACGACGACCCAACCGGCTGTCGACCGGCTTAAGGAGCCCGAGATCCGGCTTCGCTTGCGTTGGGGTCTGCCTTAAATGGAGTGATGTCGTCATTGTCGCGCCATACCACAAGCTTTTTGAATTTCCAGCCCGCTGCGGTCTTCACAACAATGGCGTCAAATACTCCGGTTTCAATGAGGGTCGCGGGGTCGTTCTTGGTGTTGATATCCACCAGGTAGCAAGTTGCTTTAACGCCATCGGCGGTCTGCTTGATGACGAGATCGGAGGTTAAGTGGCGGGATCCGAAATTGCCGTGACGGCGCTCATTCACGGCCAGCGCGTCATGGCCATGTACCGGCGTGCGAACGGCGGCAGCTTGCCCGGGGCCGTGCGACGCTACGAGTTCCCCGCCATCGGTAAAGGCAGCCGCAAGATTCTCGGGCTGGTTCAGATCGAGCGCTTGAGCATAGCTGGCATACAGCTCCTGAATTTCGCTGTAATCGGTTGCCGTTAACTTGGCCGGCTTCCGTGATTGCGCATATAACCAACTTGCTCCCCCCAAGGCGATCAACAGCGCCGCTAACCCAAGAGCTTTTCGTTGAGACATCGCAGTTCTATCCTTTCTTCCTGTCTTTCCAGGACTGAATCCTAGACGATATACTAATCTGGTTCCTGATAGGAGGGCCGAGTTTATGCGCTCCACTTCGACGATAGGTTTGGCCGGCGTCGCGATTGTCTCTGCGTTTTTTGTACACTCGGGCGGCGCGCAGCCGGTGAAGGTGTCTGGCGGCGACTGGCCGCTCTATCGCCACGACACGGCTGGCACGGGTTATTCGCCGCTCGCGCAGATTACGGTGCAAAACGCCGCGACGTTGAAGCAAGCCTGGACTTATCACTTGCAAGGCGACGCACCAGCGCCTGCAACGAAAGGGAACGGCGCGGGTGGAGGCGACTCCGAAGCCACGCCGATTGTCGTGAATGGTGTGATGTATCTTCCCGCCATCGGCCGCGTCGTCGCGCTGAACCCGGAAACGGGCCAGGAGATTTGGAGTTTTCCTGTGAACGGAGTCTCGCGCCGCGGTATCGCCCATATTCCCGGCGAGGGGAGCAATCCATCGCGGATTCTGTTCGCGGCCGGACGCCGGTTGATCGCGCTAAATGCGGCCACAGGGAAGCTCGACCCCGGCTTCGGCAAGGAAGGCGAAGTCGACATGGTGGTTCCCTACAATTCGGTTCCGCTGATTTTTAAGAACGTAGTCGTGGTCGGCGCGAATACGCCACCCGGACCCCGTGGCGCGCCCGGAAACGCCCGGGCATACGACGCCCGCACCGGCGCGAAGCTGTGGGAGTTCAGCTCCGTCGCGCAGCCCGGCGAGCCGGGTCACGACACGTGGGACGGCGACAGTTGGAGAGACCGCTCCGGCGTCAACGCCTGGCCGTTCTACTTTACTGTGGACGAGCAGCGCGGCTTGCTCTACCTGCCCCTGGCTTCGCCTACCAGCGTGTTCTACGGGGGAGACCGCAAGGGTGCGAATCTCTACGGGAATTCCGTGGTCGCGGTAGAGATCCAGACGGGAAAGTACAAGTGGCACTTTCAGACGATTCATCATGATTTGTGGGATCACGATCCGCCCGCGCCGCCCGTGCTGTTCAACATCGTTCGCAATGGCGTCCCCATCCCGACGCTGGCGCTCACCACCAAGTCCGGGTATATGTATATTCTTAATCGCGAGACGGGAGTGCCAATTTTCGGCGTCGCAGAGCGTATAGTGGCAAAAAGCGACGTGCCGGGTGAACAGGCGTTCCCGACACAGCCGTTTCCATTGAAGCCTCCGCCGATCGCGCGGACCAGCTACAAACCGGAGGATTTGGTCACAGCCGACGACACAACGCCGGAGCACGCGCAGGCATGCCGCGATCTTATCGCGCGGAACGGAAGCGTGAACAACTCCGGCCCGTTTACTCCGTGGCTCTATCGGCCGGAAGGCGCGCCCGTTAAGAGCACTCTGGTATTCCCCGGCGCTGTAGGCGGGGCGAACTGGGGCGGAATTGCATGGGACCCGGCGACTCGGTTTGCTTTTGTGGTTTCGCAGGATGAAGGCTCGCTCGGATGGGTTGAGAAAACGCCTGACGGCTCGCCTGCCCCCTACGACCGGGCCACACTCGAAGGCGCCGGTGCGGGACGAGGTCCCTTCTCGGTCAGAGTTGGCGGCGTTCCGTGGCCGTGCCAGAAACCGCCGTGGGGGCGGCTGACGGCGGTCGATACCGCGACCGGAGAGATCGCATGGCAGATCCCGCTCGGTGTCACTGAAGGACTTCCCGAAGCTAAGCAGAATACCGGTCGTCCCGCGCGTGCCGGCGCGATCGTAACCGGCGGAGGGGTCTTGTTCGTCGGCTCCACCGACGATAATCGCTTCCGGGCCATCAATGCGAGGACCGGCAAGCAGTTGTGGGTTACCAAGCTCGAACGCCGCGCCAACGCGTCGCCGATGACCTTTCAGGGCGCGAATGGAAAACAATATGTGGCGGTTGTGGCGTCGGATATCCTCGCCGTGTTCGCGATCCCGTAAATTGGAACAGCCCCTATCTGCGCCTCACTTTAATTTCTCCGGAAGCGCGAACACATAGATCATGTTTGCACCCGAGACGTTGTCGATCTCAGGAGCCAGGCTGTTTCGGCCATAACCGGCCACCACGGCGATATACTGCCGCCCGTCCACGGCGTAGCTAATCGGGTAGCCGCAGCACATCGAGCCCAGCCGGACTTGCCAAATCTTTTTCCCCGTGTCGGTATCAAGAGCGAAGAAGTATCTTGCGCCATCGCCATTGAACACCAGGCCGCCCGCTGTGGCCAGCACCGCCGAGTAATTGTACGCCCGCTGCTGATACTGCCAAACCGTGTTGCCGGTGGCGACATCCACTGCCGTGATCCGTCCGACAGGGTATTGCCCATCCTTCATCAGAGCCACGTTCGGATTCTGCACCTGCTGCGCGTCGACGTTGTAGGTAAATTCCGCGGTAGGCTTGCGATCCTGAGCAGTCTCGCTGGTGCATATATTCCCGGTCGCCTGGATCATGATGTTGCGCTTTGGGTCGTAAGCGGGGTCGATATGGGCGTCGCGGCCACCGGAATGGGAGCTGCAATAAAGTATCTTTTTACCAGGACGGTCATACACCACCTCCTGGTTCATGGTCGCTATGCCGGTAACCGGATCGATGCTCTTATAGAGGTTCTGCGCCCCGCGGAACGTTTCTCTCGCGTAGAAAAACTTCCCGGTTTGGGCATCGAGCGCCCAGAATACCGGGTTCTTGCAAGGCATGCCGACCAGCGTTCGCACTTTCTTTTCGGCAACACCCGGATTGGCCGCGAGCATCCCCTCCGCGTTCCGATTCGGATTCATCGGCGTGTCGACCAGCATCATGTCAAAGGTACATTCCTGGTCCCAGTTGTCTTGCGGCAGGAGCTGGCGGCGCCACACTACTTCGCCCGTATCCGGCCGCACTGCCCAGCGCGTATTGGTCCCGGCCAAGGTCGCATTCTTGCCGGAGACTCCGCGCTGGAAATCCGACGCCGGACAAATGCCGCTCGATCCGTAATGCACCAGATTCTGCACCGGATCGTATACGATTGGGCCCCACACGCCCGTACACCAGCGATCCTCGAAAGGCATTCCACGCCAGGTCTCATCGCCCGGTCCGTCCGGATGAGGAATGACCTCGTTGCGCCACAATTCTTTGCCGGTGGCTATATTGTGACCGGTGACATAACAACCGAAAGGCGCGTTCTGGCAGCTTCCTCCGGCGATCAGAATACCGTTGGCGATGATCGGGCCGCTGGTATTGGCGACGAAGCCGTCGGTGCCGCGAGGCGCCTCCCAGGCCACCTTGCCGGTTCGGGCATCGAGCGCGACCACTACATTATCCGAGGCTACCGTGAAGATCTTGTCGCCGTAGAGGGCAAGGCCGCGCTTCGCCAGGGAGTAATGGTGGTGGATGAGCCCTTGCCCCTCGCCGCTCGCGGGCAACTGGCGGCGATACTCCCAGATACGGCTGCCGCTGACAGCGTCGATAGCCAAAATGGCATCGTTCGGGCTAACCAGATACATGATCCCATCGCGTATAACCGGCGATGTTCCGGCGCGGCCTCCGGTGGTTGGCATCTGCCGGGCCCAAACAAGCTGCAAACCGCCGACGTTCTCGCGATTGACTTGATCGAGCGGGGAGTAGTTCCAGTGCTCCGTGTTCCCACCCAACATGAGCCAGTCCGCTGGATCCGGGTTGTTGAAATCTTTCTGGGTCACCGGGACGAATTTGTCTACTGTTGCCTGAGCGACTAATCCGCTAGGCAGGAGGCACGCCACCGAAATGACGATCAACAGTCCCACTATTTTCTTCACGGCCATTCTCCTTAATCCGTAATCAACGCGACGTGCAGTCAATCAGATCTTCTGCTCTTTGAGAAACGCCAGAGTGTGGGTGAGGCACTCCTGCGCATTCGCCACGGCGATGTGGTACGCGTCACTGCGGATGACGACGAGTCTCGAATTCGGAATTTGCGTCTGTTGGGCGCGCGCTTTTTCTACCGAGTGCATTTTGCTGCGGTCTCCCGTGATCACCATGGTAGGGGCAGTGATGCGCTGCAAGACGCCCTCTTTGGCAAAATCGTAGTTCGAGAGCGATTTATTGAGGCCCTTTACGCCCTCTCGATCCCCCTCGCGGAAGAGCGTGTTCCAATACGCGACCATCTCTTTCGATGCGTTCGAGCCCAGCCGGTCCCGCTGCGGAATCGGCGAGGGGTCGGCGACCTTGAAGGTCGCCAGAGGCCCTCCTACCACTATGAGTGAGCGAGTGCGCTTCGGATAGTCGGCCGCAAAGCGCGTCGCAACCGCTCCGCCTGTTTTGGCTCCCACGATATGCGCCGAATCGACCCCGGCCCGGTCCATCACTTGCGTGACGAAGGTGGCGAGATTAGGCAGCGTATAATCGAAGCCGCGCGGAATATTGGAATGCCCCAGGCCGGGCAGGTCCGGCCGGATCACGCGATATTCTTGCGCCAGGCGTGGCACCCATGCGTACCATTCTTCGCTCGATTCGTCGTTGCCATGGATGAGAACCACGGCCTCCGGTTTCCGCCAGGGTTCACCCAACCAGTCTTCCCTATAGAAGAAATCTTCCTTGTAGTCGTCTTTCATGCCCCTGACGGGCAGGCTCTGGGCGCACAAGGTTTCTGATGTGAGTTTGCCCGCCACTGCGGAGAATCCGACAGCCGCTATCATCTTCCGGCGGGAGATTGTTCGAATCATTCTTGGGACCACCTTTCCTGTCGCTTGCCATCAGACTGAGCACGACATTATTGATACTTTACAACGCCGAGCCCTAAACCGATACCGGTAGCATGGTTCGGCTAGTGCTCCGGGAGCCAATGCTACAGTGAAGGTCGATGAGAGTTGCGCTTGCCTGGTTGGTCCTGTGCTTTTGCTTGCGAGACTCCGTTTCGGGCGCCGCGATTGACGAGGTCGGGCCACAACCTCCATGCTCGATGGAACCGAACCCGCCTTATCCCGATCTGGAGCGCTCTCCCAGCTTCAAAGTATGGGATCGCGCGCGTCTGGGTCGCGAGTGGAAGGCGCCGAGTTGCACCGGATGGTCCGCTTCCGGCTTCGCGACGCTGGTAACCACGGTCGCACGCTTTCGCCATTCGACTGGAGTGGAAGGACTACTCGCCCGCATTGGATCGATTTCGCGGCTTGCGGGCATACGCTACTGGTCGACCACCCGGCAGCAGTGGAAGCCGCTGATCGTGAACGCTTCGGCGCTCGAGGGCGCGGCCGGCAGCCAGCGTCGCCAGGACTTTTCGGCCGCCGACCTGGCGCCTGACGCCATGCTCTATTTTCAGCAGAGCGATAGTCTCACCGGGAAGGCCACCTACCGGCTGCACATTCTGAGCGTGTCTCAGGACCGGCTGGTTTACGAAACCGAAAACATCACCGCTCTCCGATACCTGATGGTGCCCATTTTCCCGCCGCACGAATTGCAGGCGATTTATTTTCTCGAGCGGGAGTCGCCCGACATCTGGCGGTATTACAGCATCGCGCGCACCGGCAAGAATGCCAATGGTCTGGCGACCGGACATGACGCCTCCACAGTCAACCGCGCCGTCGCATTTTTCCGCTATCTGGCCGGCATCCCGACGGACCAGGAGCCGCCCGCCGCGCGTTGAGCCTTGGAAAACTGCTTGCGTCCCAAAGCATCGCTAAACTAGTCCCTACTATAAAGCTCGAATCCAGCATGCGGCTCGCTGACTTAGGAATTTTACTACTATCGGCAATCGCAGCATGGGCGAGGTGATCAGACACCCGCGGCGCCGGTTCACCTCAAATTCACCAAGAACATGCTCCACGGCGATTCACATTGCGAGTGGGTATTAGGAAGGAAAGCAACGCGCTCAATTGCGCAATGCGGGAGACAGCCCGATGGTCTCCGTCTGAACGCCATGAGTTACGATCTGCACCCGTTTGCCCCGCGACAGATACGGCCGCACAACGTCTGGATCGGCATATTCCAGTTCCAGGTTATCCACTGCGAACAGTATGTAATCACCAGCCGGAAGGACGGTGAAGTCGAAGCTCCCGTCACTATCCGTCTGGAAACCGTGATGGCTAAAGGGATTGGCCGACTCCGCAACTGGCGCCAGCATCACCATCACCCCCGGAACCGGCTTACCGCCATTCATTACGAACCCGTTGAGGCTGCCGGTCATGCGGCTGGCAGCGAGGCTCACCTGCACCCTGGCGCCGTCAATAACCTCGATTACGCCGTCCTTCACGCTGGCGCCATCCACCGACATTCCAGTAATGAAGAAGCCGTCGGCGCCGGAGAGCGACAAGCGTACGCGCGAAACAGGAACCGCAGGAAAGGAAAAGCTGCCATTCGCGCCGAGGGGAGCAGCGAACGACTGGTTCGTGCCTTCATCGAGAACGCTCACGTAAACGGGATGCCGCGGCGGCTCCTCAGCATTCTGAAGCGTAACTTTTCCTGCCAGCATAGGAACCGGTTTCGGAGTAATCTCGATTGTGACGTCGCCGCCTCGAACCTCAATCACCTTCCGCATACCTCCCTCGACACCGGTATACCGGGCGATATATCGTCCCACCGGGACGTCCGGAATAGGCGCGGACGCGGAGGCCGTGTTGACTAATGTCTCCACTCCGCCGGGTCCTAGGGCAAACAGGCTCGCTGATCCGATGCAAGGGGAATTCGGACAGACAAAGCGCAGGGTGGACCCAATCGCCGGGCGCAAAGTGAAATCCGCTTGCATCTGCGCTCCCGGACGAAGAGTCAATGGAGCCGCCGCGCGCGGATCTTCACCGCCGGGAAAGTAGGTTAGCGAATAGGTTACAGGGGGCTTGCCGGAGCCGGTGAGCGTCGCTCTCGCAGATGGATCGGAGAAATACCAAGGTTCTCCTTTGGCGGCGAGATAGTAAGTGCCCGCCGGGATCGCAGACCAACTATAATTTCCGAGTTCGTCGGACTCGGCCCTCCCGAGCGAAACAATGCGTTTCCTCCCGCCCGCCACGGCCTCGACAAACAATTCCACAGTTGCCGCGTGCACCGGCTCGCCGCTTTCGTCCAATACCTTTCCGTGGATGGCGACGGGCGCGTGCCAGCGTAACACGATGCCGGTTGTGTCCTGGTCTGGTCCCGTGACAATCGAGGAATCCGAGTTTCCCGAGCGCGTTTGTTGGTAACTTTCCCCGTAATCGCGATGAGCGGCGAGCAAACTGTATTTTCCCTTGGGGACGTCGAAGGAAAACCTGCCGTTACCGGTGGTGATGACGCTTTGTTCAGGCGCCGGTCCGCCGGTAAGAACCACTCGGGTTCGGCCGAGAGGCCCACCATTTTCGGAATCGACCACAGTGCCTGCAACCCGAAAAGTTTGCGCTCCCGCCGCTGAGGCCAGCAATGCCGCCAAAAATGCAACGGGTGTTTTCATTGAGAAACCCGTGCGATTGCGGCCTCCGTGGTCTTGCCGTCTTCGATGTGGATGCTGGCGCCTCCCGAAAGAGTCCGAAGAAATGCGGGGTTCCGGAATTCAACATCCTCAAACTTCGGAAGCACGTAGATCATGTAGTCGCCGGGCGCGAGATTTGAGAATTGATACATATCCTCGCCCACTTGTCCCGCGTCAAACCTGTTGGCAGGCTTCAGCTCGGGACCAACCGATGCGGAAAAGGCCGGCACCAGCAGAACCGCGCCGGCGGGCGGAACAGGATTTGTGAACTTCACTTGGAGAGATCCACCGCCGGGCGTGTAGTTGACTTCGATAGCAGCCGGTGCCTCCGCTCGAATGGTGAGGCTAGGATTTGCCAAGAGATCTGTGGCGCCGAATGATGCGGATTGAACATACGCGCCGAAACACTGAAACCGGACCAGATACTCACCTGGGAACACACCATCGAGACTGAATTGCCCGTTCTCCTGCCAGCGCGGAACATACACGGCATCCTGGTACCAGCGCGGGAACAGATTAAGCTGACACGGGTTGGGTTCGTGTATCGCGTCTGCGCGGCCGCCCACAGAGCGCATAATGCCCTTCACAGGCGGGGCAGGCAGCAGAGCGATGGAGACGCCGCTGACATCGCCGCTCCCGACATTTACCGTAACCTCGCCTCGCGTCTGTTCCTGTTGGGCCCGCAGCCGATACATGCCTGTTGGCACATCTAGGACTGCGAACTCCCCCGTCGAGGCATCAAACACGGCGCGGCTCGGTTCGGCCCGGTCATCGCCCTGCAGCAATTGAAAAATTACTCCTTCTTGGCCACTATATCCTTGAACCTTGCCCCGGATCTTGAATATAGGCTGCGTTTCGAGGCGGAAATCCGCCCGCACACGAGTGCCGGCCGCAACTGCCATGGGAGTGGCAGAGCCGATTTCGGTTGCTCCGCCGAAATACACGGGCGAAAAACCCTCCCAAGATGCGTAGCGCATCCCTGCGAGCCCCAAATGGGTCTCGGTGCCTCCTCTTCTCCCCACTACTTTCACGCAGTAATTACCAGGATCGAGATATGCCAGGTGGAACAGGCCGCGATCGTCGGTCCAAACGGTGCCTACGTTGTCGACGATCTTCTCGCCTTCGCGGATTTTAAGCGAATAGACATTCAGCAACACCTTTTCGAGTGGTTCATCAAATTGGTTGACCACCTTGCCTTCAATCGCACCGAGCGGAGTAAGGTTGACTTTAAGGGCAGCAGCGGACGAATCCTTGGGTAGAACAAAAGTTCCCTCGGCCCCAGCACGAGCGAATCCGGGACGCTCAGCCTGGTAAACGTAAGGCCCTGCCGTTAGCCCTTCGAAACGGAACTCGCCTCCCGGTCCGGATAACACTCCTTTGAGTTGCGGGTCCTCTGGCAATCCTGCGGGCGGACCGCCTAACTGGCCCATGGCAGGCATTTTCGTGATGGATACCAGCACGTTCTTCACCGGTTCCCCGGTCACGGCATTCCGTACTGTGCCATTAATTGAATACTCGTTGCGAGCCTGTCCGAACGCCGACAATCCCAGCAACATTCCAAGCGCGACAGGACGAATATTCGACACAGGTGGAACCGTTCCTCAATCGTCCATATCGTCTGCGCAGAACTGTTACCTTATGGGCGATTTGCTTGTTCCTGGGGGACAGATGGATGGTGGCTCCCCGGCATGGATTCGAACCACGGTCTTGGCAGCTTTCGGATAGTCCGTAATATTCTGATTCCACAAAGTTACTGAAGTCGTCAAAAGCGAGCACCTTGTACAAAATCGTTACAAGACCCATCGATAAATCCGGCGACGATCTCGCGTTCCGGAACGATTGCATTCTGCTCGGTTTCCCCGGATGAATTGCGGGTTAAGATCGGGAGGTGAAGCTGTCCAAATCGTTTGCCATTCTGCTGGGTCTCGGGGCTGCGTTCGCCCAAGTTCGCAGCGGCCGTCCGGGCGATCATGGGCCAGCTGTGAAGGCAGAGATCAGCGACCCTCAGGCGATTGCCATCGATGACACCAGGACACTTTACATCGCCGAAAATAAAAATATCATCAGGCGTGTTGATCTTCGAACCGGAATCATCACTACGCTCCCGACCAAACGCGAACTGGAAGAAATCACCAGCCTTGCGGTCGATAGGAAAGGGGAGCTCCTGGCTACGGAGTTTGAGTCGCATCGCGTCATCAAGATAGACCCGGCCAATGGCGCGGTAACAATAATAGCTGGCGGGGGGCCTCCCAGTTTCAGCGGTGATGGCGGACCCGCGAAGGATGCTGGGTTGAGCCGTCCAGAAGGAGTAACCACTGATACCGCGGACAATGTTTATTTTACCGATCTTGATAACCCCAGAATCCGGCGCGTGGATGCGAAGACCGGGATTATCACTACAATCGCTGGGAGCGGTAAGCAAGATTTCAGTGGCGACGGTGGGCTCGCGATCGATGCCGGAGTAGAGTTCCCCGAGAGTGTTGCCGTAGATCGCCAAGGAAATGTGTATTTTTCGCAGGATGGAAACGGACCGAATAGCGGTCGAATTCGTCGTGTCGACGCAAAGAGCGGAATCATAACGACAGTGGCCGGCTCGGCGAAGGCAGGGCTGACAGGCGACGGCGGACCAGCGTTAGCTGCTCGGCTGGACTTCCCTTCCGATCTACTGCTCGACGCGATGGGGAATCTCTATGTGGTCGAAGGGACGCATGATCGAGTAAGGTACATCGATACGCACACCCAAGTCGTAAGGACTGTGGCGGGATCGACCAACGGATCTGGGGGAGACGGCGGTCCAGCAGTTTTGGCCAAGCTTGACTATCCGACCTCGATCGCGTTGGATTCCGACGGAAACCTGTACATTGCAGATCAGCTAAACCATCGCATTCGCCGGGTTGACGCTCGCACGAGGATCATCACAACAGTGGCGGGCAACGGGCTTCCCAAGCACATACACAGCATTACACGATGATGTATTTACACGCCCGTGTTTGACGCCGCGAATTCAGGGGTTGGGGTTGGTTCAGCGCGGGTCTGTGCGTATGCGGGGCTGTCCGGACATGGATTCGAGTAATGGTGGGCCCGACAGAACTCGAATCTGTGACCTCCTGCGTGTCAAGCAGGCGCTCTAACCAACTGAGCTACGGGCCCCGAGGAATCCTCAATATATCACGCAGCCGATGAATTCCGAAGCGGTCGCCGGCCGCGGGTGACGAATCTTCGTTCGGAACGGGCGTTTAAGAGGCGCGTCGTCGCCTCGGGTGCCTCAGTCCGCGTATCTCCCTGAAAGAACTCACCTATTAACCAGCATCCCGCCAAATTCCATCAAACACTTCTGGACGATTATGTATCAAATCACCTTAGTTTTACTTGCAATTCTACCGAACCCGAGCTACGCTGTTCACGTAGCGCGTGAAATCCTGCGGCGAGGACAACTCCGTCAGGGTAATGACAGTTAGCGCATTCCGTGCACCGTCGGTCGGCCCTTGGAGGGGGCTGCTCATGAGACAATGTCCCAATTGCCGTGCCGTCGCCAGTTTTTCGTCTCCTACCTGTGAACAGTGTGGCTTGCGATTTTTTAAATCGCGGTTTCAAAATTTAACCGGAACCTGTCTGCGAATCGGAGGCGGAGCGATTCTGCTCGCCGCCGCAGCGATAGCGATTCTCAGGCTCACGTAGTTTACTTTGGCAGGCAGACGCCGTCGGGGCGGCTCCGTGCCTTTCCTTCCGTCTCCCAAAATAAGGTGCAACCGCCCAGACCGCTGGCCGGCCTTCGCAGTTCGGTGCTATGTTCGGAATAACGTGTTTCGTTTTGCGTTATTTATTTACTGGGCAAGTGCAGCCTTAGCGTTTCAGGCAAGCGTAAATCCTGCGCAAACCGCGGCCGATCTTGCTCGCGTTATTCATGAGAGTGGTCTTGACGCCGGCGAATGCTATCGCGTCCGCGACCTCAACTTCATTAAGGACGACATCAAGTTGTACTTGAATGACGGCTATTTGATCTTTTCAAAGCCGGTGATGGGCCAGAGGTTAGCGGCAGTGTTCACGGCTGACACCGAGAGCGGCGATGGCGAAGTAATCGTAATCCCGCCGACGCGCAGTGAACGGCAATCGCTAGCCGGGTTTACGCAATCGCCAAATCTGGATGAGCATTTCCGCTCCCTGCTGATGATTTTCACGGACGACTCGATGGCGCGTTTGCGGGAAAGCGTGGAGCGGGAAGATGCTCCGAAGAAAGCCGCCGAGATTGGCGCTTTGCTGGCCGAGCAGTGGAACCCGGTGCTCAGTAACATCTCGGGGCCGATGCAGATGCGCCTGGTGGCGGATTTATGGTCGGGGCGAGCAAGTGAGAGAGGCCTGGCGTTTTTCGCCATCAGTGGCAAAGCGCTCGGAAACTTCGACATTCTATCGGATGCCCGCGCCAACCACCGCATGGTCATCCGGCAACAAAGCGAGCGCGCCGGACATGACGGCTTCAATGTCTGGGCGAATTTTTTGCCGCGCCGCATTTCGCCGAAATTTACCGCAAATGGCGGCCCTGCGGCGCCCGAAGCAGCGTCTTCGCCGGTCCAGCAGGAGCCGGAATTCCTGCTCTCCCATTACCGCATCGACACTGAAATTGGCAACGACTTAAGCGTGAAAGCGTTGACACGCGTGACGGTTAAGAACGGCCCCTATCCCCTGCGGGCATTTCCCTTCGGAATCGCGCGCGCGATGCAAGTCAGCGCCGTGCGCATCGACGGCGCGCCGGCCGAACTGATGCGGGATGAATCGCGGCGCGGCCGCATCGCGGAGAGCGACGAGGAGACCGCATTTTTGGCGGTGGCCAGCGCCGCGCTCGCGCCCGGCAGCCAGCACGAATTCGAGTTCGAACATGCCGGCAACGTCATCGCAACGCGCGGAGAAGGGGTCTATTTTGTAAGTGCCCGCGGGTCCTGGTATCCGCACGTCACGGGACAATTTGCCACCTACGATCTCACCTTCCGTTACCCCAAACGCCTGACGCTGATCGCGGCCGGAGATTCGATCGAAGATCGCATCGAAGGAGACTTGCGGATTACGCGCCGGGGCACCGCGGTGGCCATCGGCGCTGCCGGATTTAATCTTGGGATGTATGAAAAGGTCACCGGAACGGCGGTCGGAGTCAACTTCGAAGTATACGGGAATCGCAATCTCGAAACGTCCCTGCAACCTGCGCTAATGCCGTCGTTCCCGGGCTTGAGTCCGTATCCGCCGGGACTGTCGCGATCGCGCTTCCCCCGCACGCCGCAATCCCCTCCGCCGCTGGTGGTGCCCCCGGATCCTCTGGGCAGGTTGCGGGTGGTAGCGAGCGACGTGGCCGCATCGCTCGAGTTCTTCACCGGTTTGTTCGGACCTCCGGTCATGAAGACGCTGACAGTGGCGCCGATCCCCGGCACTTTCGGGCAGGGATTCCCGGGTTTGCTCTATCTCTCTACCTTTGCCTATCTCGACCCGCTGTCGCGCCCGGCCGCCATGCGCAACGCTCGCGAGCGGGTTTTCTTCTCCGACCTGATGGTTCCGCACGAGGTGGCGCATCAGTGGTGGGGTAACATGATCGGCTCTCAACGCATCGAGGACGAGTGGCTGGTGGAAGCCCTCGCAAATTATTCTTCGCTCCTATGGCTCGAAAAGAAGAAGGGCGTCAAGGAACTGGAAAACGTACTCGACAGCTATCGCCTGGAGTTATTGAGCAAGAATGCGGACGGCGTGGTCTATGAATCGGCGGGCCCTCTCGTGTGGGGCGAGAGGCTGGAGGGTTGGCCTGGCAGCGGCGCGTGGCGGGTAATTACTTACGGCAAAGGAACCTGGATTCTGCACATGCTGCGACGCCGCATGGGCGACCCGGCATTTCTCAAGTTGTTAGCCGAATTGCGGCGACGATATGAATTCAAACCGGTGAGCACCGCCGGCTTCCAGGCGCTGGCGCGGGAAGTCCTTCCCCCAGGCATTCGGCCGGAGGTGATCGACACCTTTTTCGATAGCTGGGTCTACGCTACCGGAATTCCGTCGCTAAAACTTCGCTATACCTTGAAGGGAACGCCGCCTGCCGTAAAGCTTTCCGGAACCTTGGAACAATCCGGCGCCCCCGGCGATTTTTCGGTGGATGCCCCGGTGGAAGTGCAGTTCGCCAAAGGGGTTCCGCAAACCATCTGGGTGCGGACGTCAGGGGACCAGCAAGACTTCACGGCCACTCTGCGCCAGGTTCCTACGCGTGTGGTCATTCGCGACGACATTCTCAAGAAATGAGGCGGACCCTCCCTGAATGCGACAATAGTAACTGGAAATGGTTTCCTACGGGATTTACTACGCACTGGGGTTTGGCGCCGCGGGTGCCCTGGTCACCTGGCTGCTGAGCTGGCCTTATGCGGTGCCGTTCTATCTCTTGGCGGCGTTTTGTCTGAACTTTTTCCGCGATCCCGAGCGTGAAATCCCCGCCGGACCCTACGCGGTATCGCCCGCCGATGGCAAAGTCATGGCTGTAAAAAGCGACGCGGCGGGGGGGCATCGCATCAGCATTTTTCTAAACGTTTTCGACGTGCATGTGAATCGCACCCCGATCGGAGGAAAAATCGCCTGTATAACCTACAAAAAGGGCCAATTTCTGGCGGCCAATAAAGACGATGCCAGCGATGCCAACGAGCAGAACGTGATTACCGTGGATGGAGTGATCCGGGGACAACCAACCCGTGTAGTGTTCAAGCAAATCGCCGGACTGATCGCGCGCCGCATCCTCTGCTACGTCCAGCCCGGCAGCGTGGTCGAAGCGGGTCAGCGCATCGGCCTTATGAAATTTGGTTCGCGCATGGATGTGTTTCTGGGAGCTGAGTGGGAAGTGCTGGTAAAAACCGGGCAGCGCGTGGCCGGAGGGTCGGACCCACTCGCCCGCCTTAAAGGAGCCGCATGATCAAGCAGAGCTGGCGGGACCGTCTGATCGATCCGCGCTCGCCCGACCGCCGCCCTCGGCGGGCAGCATACGCCTTGCCTACGTTTTTCACTGCAGGCAATGTGTTCCTGGGCTTCTACGCGCTCATGGAATCTTTTCAAGGTTCGATGGCAATGATCAGCGACGCCGCGGCGGCGCCGCATCATTTCCAGAACGCCGCGCTCGCGATTGGCTGGTCGGTATTTCTGGATGGCCTCGACGGACGCATCGCGCGCCTCACGAATACCGTTAGCGATTTTGGCCGGGAGATGGATTCACTCGCTGATTCGATCAGTTTCGGCCTCGCTCCAGCCGTGCTGGCGTTTACCTGGGGTGTACAATTTGTCGATCCCTCGATCGATCGCAGGATCCTCGAATATCTGCATAGCGCCGGCTACTTTCTGGCGTTTCTGTTTCTGCTCTGCGGAGCCGCCCGCCTGGCCCGCTTCAATATCCAGAAGAACCCGGTTCCTAAAAATCCCGGCCGTCCGGACCGCAAATATTTCGTAGGTTTGCCGATACCCGCCGCCGCGGCAGCCGTGTGCGCGGTCATTTACGCCGCTGGCAGCGACCCCATCCATTCGTGGATCATTTCGGCATTATGGTTGGCGCTGTTGGGGCTGCTGTCTTTCCTCATGGTGAGTACATGGCGCTACCCCAGCTTCAAGGATTTGAGTCTCACTCATCCGCGCTCGCCGCTGAGCATCATTCTGATGGGCGTGCTCATCTTCCTGGTTTGGAGTTACTCGCAGCCGGTTCTGCTGGTGCTGGCGATCAGTTACGTTGGCGTTGGCATCGCGATTCGCATCGGCGGCATCGTGCGGCGGCGTTTGCGCCCGCAACCGCAGACACCGCGCGAGCCGGAGCATCAAGTTGGCTGAGAAGACGGCGCGCGGGCGGGTAGCGGTGGTGGGTGGCGATACCTTGCTGGCCAAAGAAGTCCGGGAGCTCCTCGAGCAATCGAAGCCTGCACTGAATATCGAGCTGATCTCGGCCGCTGCGGAAAATGCAACCATGCTGGGGGCCGACGACGAAGAGGTTCTGGCGCTGTCGCCGCTCACAGCCCAGAGCCTCTCTGGATCCAAAGTCGCGTTTCTGGCTGGCTCTGAGGCATCCAGCCGCAGGGCGCTGAAACTGAATCCGCCGGACGGACCGGTTTTGATCGACTTGACCGGAGCCCTCGAAGACCAGCCGCATGCACGCTTGCGTGCTCCTTCGGCTGAACCCACGCGCTCGCTGCCAGAGCCCGGCCTGATTCCGGTGATCGCACATCCGGCGGCCGTTGCCTGTGCCATGCTGCTCGCCGGTCTGTCAAGAATCGCCGCTGTGCGAAAATCCATCATTCACGTATTCGAACCGGCCAGCGAGCGCGGGAAAAAAGGCCTGGACGAACTGCGGCAGCAAACGGTAGGGGTGCTTTCGTTTCAGAAATTGAAAATGGATGTGTTCGATGCGCAGCTCGGCTTCAATCTGCTGGCGCGCTATGGCGAGGAGGCCGTCGAACCATTGGAGGGAGTGGAGGAGCGTATTCTCCGCCACGTCGCATCGCTATTGGCATTGTATCCGGCGATTCCAATGCCTTCGCTGCGGCTGATTCAGGCGCCCGTGTTTCACGGCCATAGTTTTTCGGCGTGGGTTGAATTCGATGAAAATCCCGGTCTCGCGGCGCTTGCGGAAGGATTATCCGCTGCAGGTTTCGATGTGCGGCCCGATGATCCGCCCACCAACGTCAGCATCGCCGGAATGAGCGGGCTCAGCGTGGGGGCTATTACTGTGGACCCCAATCAACCGCGTGCGTGCTGGATGTGGATGGTGTCGGACAACTTGCGGCTAACGGCCGAAAACGCGCTGGCTGTGGCGAAAGGTTTCCTGCGGTGAGACTGGTGTGGGCGATCGCAGGGGCTCTCCTGACATCTGCTTGCGGGTATCACACCGGCGGACGCGCCGAACTGATTCCGGGTACGGTGCACACTATCGCCATTCCTGCGTTCGGTAACGTGACCACACGCTATAAGCTCACCGATCAGTTGCCCGAGGCCATTGCGCGCGAATTCATTTCACGTACCCGCTACCGCGTCGTTTCCGACCCGGCCGCGGCGGATGCGGTACTCGAGGGCGCGGTCCTGGTCTACACATCGTTTCCCACGGTTTTCGATCCCGCCACCGGCCGTGCCAGCGCCGTCGAAGTCCATGTAACTCTGCGGCTGAATTTAAAGGAGCGCGCTACCGGCAAGAATCTTTACAGCCGTCCCAACTACGAAATGCGCGAGCGCTACCAGATTTCGATTGACCCGGCTGCCTTTTTCGAAGAGAGCGATTCTGCGCTCGCGCGGGCCAGTGAGCAGACGGCGCGGCAAGTGGTATCGTCGATTTTGGAAGCTTTTTAGCGTGACACCAGACCAATTCCTCCTGGGCTTGCAAAAAAACGCGCCCTCGCCTGTGTATCTGTTCCTGGGTCCGGAGCCTTACCAGCGCGAGCGCTGCCGCCGGGCTCTGCTCGAAGCTATGCTCGGACCTCTGCCGGAGGATCGGGAAAGCGGGTTGACGCGTGTGGATTTGAGCCAAGTCCCTTTAGCGGCTGCATTGGATGATGCGCGTGCGCTTTCGCTTTTCGCGTCGCGCCGGGTGATCTGGGCCGGCAGCGCCGAGGCGGTTCTGCCGCGAGGGCGCGTGACCGCAGCAGAAGAAGACGAAACCGGCGACGCCACCCAACTATCCGCTTATCTGCGCGAACCGACGCCGGACACGGTAGTGGTCTTTGAATCCAGCCGCTACGGTTTTGACGGCGAGGATAAGACCAAACTGGAACGCGTGCAGAAATTCTTTGCCGGAGTTCCGGCTCAAGTGGAGTTTCGTCTGTTCTCGCCCGAGTCCGTGCGGTCTCTGGCACAGACCATGGCGAAGAAGGCCGGGTTGCAGCTCGGGTTGGCTGAACTCGCCCTGCTGCTCGATGCCACCGGCGGCGATGCCTCGCGCGTCGCAGTCGAAATCGAAAAGCTTCACCTATTCACCGGCGGCGTTCGCAAGGTTACGGCGGACGATATCACCGCACTCGTGCCGGATGCGCAGGCCACCACCATCTTCGCTCTAGTGGCCGCGCTCGGCCGCAATGACCGCATACGGGCGCTCGAAATTCTCGACACTTTGGCGCGCGAAGGCGAATACATGCCGTTGGCGCTGACCTTCCTTGCCACTCAATTCCGCACCGCGTTGCTGGCGCGCGAAGCGGGCTTGCGAACCGCGGCGCAGATTCAGACCCATTTCTCGAAGTTAGGGGCGCGCATGTGGCCGGAACGCGCGCGGCAGATCGAGCAGACGGTGGGAGCTTTCTCGAAAACCAAACTTGACCGGGCGGTCGGGGAACTCTTCGAAGCGGATCGTGCGCTTCGCGACGCCCGGCCGGATGACCGGATCGTGATGGAGAAATTGATTTTCGACCTTACAGCGAGGGGATGAGGGACGGCTCTCATTCACAGAGGACCGTCCCGTTCAAAAACTAGTTAGACTTCAGCTCCGCGTACACTTGTCCCACGAAGCGGTCTTCCGTCATGCCCACCTCTTTAATCTTGGAGGAGAACTCCGCAGCGGGTTTAGCCGCGATCACTTCATCCTGGCTCTTCCCTTGCCGGATCAGGTCTGCGACCTTCTTATGCACACCCAAAATAATATCGCGGTGCGCCATTACGGCGTTGCGATCCACCATTTCGCCGTGGCCTGGAACTACGCGCGTATTGGGGCCGCATAGGGAAGCGACGCGAGCCAGGCCATCCTCCATCCCCAGCAGCGACCCGCCGTTGGCGCGATCGATATTGGGGAACTGGACCGAGCGATAAAAGTCGCCGGTCATAATGACGTCCGCATTCACAAAGTGAACTATGGAATCGCCATCGGTATGGGCTCGCGGAATGGCGATCACATGAACATCCTCGCCGTCCATCCGGAAGTTGATCCTGCCGTTATAGGTGATGGAAGGAAGTCCAGCGGAGGGCATCGACATTCCCGGCTGGCCGTTAGCGCCTGGATTCGGATGCACCAGCCGGTTGCGCAATTCGGGCCGCGAAATGATGGTAACGCCCATCTTGCCGAAGTTCTCGTTGCCGCCGGTATGATCGCCATGCACGTGCGTGTTGATCATGAACTTGATGGGCGCGCCACCCGAGACTTGCTTAATCGCCGCCGCAATCTTATTGCTTAAAGGCGCGAACTGGCTGTCCACCATAAATACGCCGTCCGGGCCCGTGAGCACGCCGATGACGCCGCCCTGGCCCTCCAGCGTATAGAAATTGTCGGCCAGTTTGTTGGTTTTGATTTCTACCTTGGAATAATCTGTTTGTCCCTGCGCCAGCGCAAATGCGGCCGTTGCAGCCAAGGCGGCCAGCGCAAAATACGAACGTCGAATCGTCATTAATATATCCTCCATCGTCCAGGTATCATACCAGTTCATGCACCTGGGGGTGCGGGAACCGGTTACGGTAAGGGGTCTTTTCGTACCGGTGCGCTGCTGAGGTGCGAGTAAAAACCCAAATCCTCGTTGGTGAAAAGCTTGGTCGCGTAGATGATCTGGAAGGTGTGTCCGGCGAAGTGTTCAACTACGTGATAGATCGCCGCTAACACGCTGCAATCATACCCTTGAACTTGGACGCGTTCGAGAAGCCGCTCAGATGGCAGCGTGCGGAACACCGTTATTGATTCTTCGACGGTGGCACGCAATCGCGCGAGCAACTCCAGCGCCCCGCCTCCGTCCTGGGCGGCGAATTCGGCGTCGCGATCGCGAAGATCCGGCTGGCCGGCTACCGCGTGCATAATCCACTGGCGCACGTTGCCGTTCAAGTGCAACAACAGATTGCCCACGGAATTCTGCCTCACGGATTTCTTCGCCCAGACCTGTTCGACGGGAAGCTGCTGGATACAGATCTCGATGCGGCCCAGAAGCTGCGCCAATTTGCCGGAGGAAAAACTCAGAAACTCAGTTTCGACTGTCATGCGTGGAATCCATTATGACTTCGCTTTCTTCAAAGGTTTCGACTTGCCCGAACTGTTGAGGGCGGCCGCTTGGCGAATGAGCGCCTTAAAGGCGGACACGTCAACTTCTTCTCCTTCGTGGATGTCGATCGCGCGGCGTACGTTTCCATCGAGACTCGAATTGAAGAGACGGGCCGGGTCCTTTAGAGACCCACCCTTGGCGAAGGTGAGCTTCACGACCTTCTTGTAGGATTCGCCAGTGCAGATGATGCCATCGTGCGACCAAACCGGAGTGCCCATCCACTTCCACTCCTCGACAACTTCCGGGTCTGCTTCCTTGATGAGCTTGCGCATTCTGCTGAGAGTTTCCCCGCGCCAGTCCCTGAGTTCGGCGATTCTTTTCGAGATAAGTTCCGATGCGGATAGGTCTTGGCCCGCGCTCGATTTTTTCATGTTTTATTGCGCCCGGCGTCCATCTTTTCGGCCCACCGCAGAAAGCGGATCAGCTCGTGCCGGTTCCCCCAACTGAAGCGCCAAAAATCGCGCGCTGTGATATGGCCCGCGTCGAGACCACAGTAGGTTTCGATGCGCCATCGAAGGTAGGGACTACGCCAAGGACGTAGCCGGTACCCTTTGGAGAGCCGCCACATGGCGCCGAACACTTATTCTGAAACCCGGATCACTTGTTAGCGGAAGCGTTGGCGTAATAACCGTTCCGGCTGCGTACGCTGGGCCGCCCAGGGGCGTTTACCATGACGGTAATCTTGCGAAAAGTTCCGTCGAGCGCCGGATTCAACGGCGAATACGCCAGCGTGTACTGGTTGCGAATCTCGTGCGCCACTTCCGGCACAATCCTGTCGATTTCTTCGAGGTCCTTGGGATAATAATCCACCGCGCCGGACGCCTTTGCCAAATCGCTCAGCGCACGCCTGGCTTTTTTCGCCTCGCGCGGCTCCTCTTCGCTCAGAATACCAATGGAATAGATCAGAACGTCGCTCTGCTGAGCCTTGCGCATCAATTCTTCGAGGTTGATGTTGCTGGTATTGTCGTTGCCGTCAGTAACGATCACCAGCACTTTCTTTTCTTTCTTGGCTTTCTCCTTTAGATAATCCATGGACATGCTGATGGCGTCGCGCATGGCCGTGCCGCCTTTCGTCTCGATTCGGTCGAGGGCCTCTTCCATTTTCTTGATGTCGCTGGTGAAGGGCTGGTCGAGGTAGGCGTCGTCGTTAAAGTTCACGATGAAGACTTCGTCCTGGGGATTGGAAGCTTTCACCAGGTTCAGCGCAGCGGCGGCCACCCGGTTTTTCTTGTCGCGCATGCTGCCGCTGTTATCGATAATGATGCCGAGCGAAACCGGGATGTCCTCCCGGCGGAAAATTTTGAGCGGCTGCTCGATGCCATTTTCCAGCACCTTGAACGCAGGTTGCTGAAGGTTAGTGACTAGTTTTCCTTTATTGTCGAGCACACTGGCATGCACCACTACCAGGCGAGTATCCGCTGTGAAAACCACGGGGTCGTCCTGGGACCCGACGCCGTTCTGTGGCTCGGACGTCGGCTGCGCTGTAGAGGGAGTACTGGAGCGGTTCGGCTGCGCGCCCTGGCCCAGCGCCCAAACGGCGGAAAGCAATAAAGCCGTGGCAATTCTATTGCGTTGGAGCATAATATCCGGTACGAAACATGGCCCGTAGCTGCGGCAGTCCCGTGGTCTTCACCAGTTTGACTTGGACCCGGCGGTATTTCCCATCCCGCGCCGCATTCTTCGGACTGTAGCCCAGCAGATACTGATTGCGCAACTCGATGCCTATCTTTGCGGCCACGTCCGGTAACTCCGCCAGGTTATCCACGGCGAAATGACGTCCGCCGGTTTGTTCGGCCATTTCGGCCAGCAACGCGGGTCCACCCATCTCTTCGGCAGTGCGGCCTCGCGACATTATCGGTTCGAAAATGCCGATAGCGTAAATCTGGACGTCAGCCTCGCGAACCGCGTTCCTCACTTCGGTCTCCGTGTAGCGGCTGGAGTTATCGCCGCCGTCGGAGATAATCAAAATCGCCTTGCGCGGGTTATGAGCCTTCTTCATTTGGTTCATGGCCAGGTACACGCCATCGAGCAGCGCAGTGCGGCCCTTGGCCTGCGTAAATGTAAGACGGTTCTGAACTTCTTCCGTTTCAGTGGTAAAAGTTTGCACCAGTTCCGGACGGTCATTGAACTCCACCAGGAAGAACTCATCCTGCGGATTTGCGGTCTTCATGAACTGCGCTACTGCCTGCCGCGATTTCTGCAACTTAGCGCCCATGCTGCCGCTGGTGTCGAATACAATTCCTACCGATAAGGGCGCGTCTTCGCTCGAAAACTGGGTGATTTCCTGATCCACTTTGTCTTCCGACAACTTGAAATTTTCCTTATCGAGGCCGGTGACGAAGCGGCTCATGGGGTCGGTTACCGATACCGGAATCAGCACCAGCGTGGTATCGACGCGAATGTCGGACCGGCGATCGGTTATCGACTCATTCGGGTCCGCAACCGGCGTTCGGGACCGCGGAGTGATGGAAACGTTGGGAGTTGACGAACCCAGCGGTGTTCGTGGCGGCGGCGTGTCCTGCTGAAAACCAAGCATGGCAGCCAAGGGTAGCGCCACGGCAATCGCTAGTCCAACCGGGAGACGCATAGGCAAAACAACTGCCCTCAGTATATCAGGGCAACCCTTTTTCAGCGCTGGTATTTTGGGTCGGAAGACGGCAGAAAAAGAAAATGCCGGTGAGTACTCGGAGGAAGATACTCACCGGCCGGTTTACTGTTTCCCGAAGGTTGCAGTTTACCGAACTTGGGCGGGCTCGCCGAGTAAACGGCAATCCAGCCCCAAGAGAAAGAGACGCGGTGGGAACACCGAAGCGTCCCACAACTGGACATCTCGATACTATCACCGGATATTTCTCTTGTACAGAGGCGTGGCCAGCGGGAGGCCGCATATCCGGGCTTTTGCTACCCCGTTCGGCCTCTATCTTTCGATACGGTGCAAAGCCAAACGAATGGCCAGCAACAACTTATTGACACGCCTGCCGGTTCTTTTGTCGAAATGCGTCTGGGGTTTCGCTTTCTCTTCGAGTATGCGAAACAACCTATTTCGCGGCGTGTTTGATGAGCTGTTCGGCATGGCGAAGCGCTTCAGGTGTAACTCGCTCTCCGGAGAGCATGCGGCCGATTTCGCGCGTGCGGGCTTTGGCATCCAATTCTTCGATGGTGGTAATGGTGCGGCCGCGCTCGGCGTGCTTTTCCACATAATAATGATGCTCGGCGAAGCCGGCGATCTGCGCCAAATGCGTTACGCATAGAACTTGGGCGGAAGTGGCGAGCTTCTTCAGGCGGCGTCCCACGGCTTCGGCCGCGCTGCCTCCCACTCCCGCATCCACCTCATCGAAAACCAGCGTGCGCGGGATCATGTCGCTTTCAAAACGCGCGGGAGCGATGCAGGTCTTGAGCGCCAATGCGACGCGCGACAATTCCCCGCCGGAGGCGATCTTTTCAAGCGGCTTGAGCTCTTCGCCCAGGTTTGGCGAGATCAGGAATTCCACAGCGTCGGCGCCCGCGGCCGACCACCCGGCAGGTAAAACTTGGATGACGACGCGCGTCCTTTCCATGGCGAGCGCGGCGAGTTCGCTCTCAACGGCTTTGGCCAGGCGGAGCGCCGCGTCACGCCGCAATGCCGATAGCTTAGCGGCGGCCGCTTCATAGGCGGCCGTCAAATCCGTGACTTCCTTTTGGAGGGCGGAGCGCCGCTCGCCGGAAGTTTCGACGGCTGTCAGGTTGCGGGCGACCTCCTCGCGGAATGCGATCACATCATCGAGGGTCGCTCCATACTTGCGCCGCAGTTTTTCAAGCGCAGCCAAACGAGTTTCGATCTCTTCGAGGCGCGCGGGATCGGCTTCGAGCTTCCCTAAATAATGTCCTAGCCAGTGCGCCGCTTCATCCACCGCAATATTGGCGGGCGTCAATGCCGTAATGACCTCGCGAATGCTGTCATCGATGCGGGCCAGTTCATCGAGGCGCTTGACTACTGTGTGCAACTGCGCGGCCACGCTCTGCGGGTCCTCATAGAGGACGGTGTAGGCGGCGCTCGAAGTCTCCTGCAGGCGCACAACGTTGCGTAAAACCTGGCGTTCACTTTCGAGGTGCAGATCTTCGCCAGGCTGCGGATTTATATTTTCGATTTCGTTGCGCTGGAAGGTCCACAGGTCGGCTTGCCGGAGCTTCTCCTGGGTGGTGCGTTCGAGGTCGTCCAACTCTTTGGCTGCTGCGTTCCACCGGTTATAGAGTGAGGCCACCTGCGCCAGCTGGTCGCCCGCGCCAGCGAAGCCATCCAGCATCTCGCGCTGCACAGCCTGCGAAAATAGCTGCTGCTGATCGTGCTGTCCATGGATATCGGCCAGGCTGCGCGCCAGTTCCTTAAGCAGGGCCGCGGTCACCGGGCGTCCGCCGGCGAAGGCGCGGGACTTTCCGTTGGGCAGAATCTCGCGCTCGAGGATTAACTCGCCGTCTTCGAGGTCAACCCCCTCCGGCAAGGCAGAGCCTTCTACTTCAAAGATTCCCGCAATGCGCGCCCGCTCGGCCCCGCTGCGCACCATCTCCGCCGACGCCCGGCCGCCTAAGAGCAGAGCCAACGCATCAACCACAATGGACTTTCCGCTGCCAGTCTCGCCGGTCAGCAGATTGAGCCCGCGATGAAAGCGCACCCGGACCTTCTCGACCACGGCGTAGTTCTCGACGGTCAGCTCCAAAAGCATTGTCTCTATCGAATTATAGAGAAGCCGCGGCGCATAATGCCGAAAACATTTTTGGCATCTTCTGTTTTAGCGCGCGATTTTCGATTACAATGATATCGGGACGCGCAAGGAAGGGAAATAGGTTGAACTTAGGAAGTCTGTACGGCATCGTAGCGCAAGTCAATTTTTGGGAGATGGTAAGAAGCTCGGAGCCAATCCCTATCGCCGTGATGGCCGTATTGCTGATGTTCTCGCTGCTCTCCTGGACAGTCATCTTCTCCAAATGGTTTTTGTTCCGGCGCGCCGTTGCGGCCAATAAGAATTTCCTGCGCGCCTTTCGTAAGGCCGACCGCATGGAGACCATCGCCGCCGCCAGCCAGCAATTTACCGCCGCGCCATTGGTCGCAGTATTCGATTTCGGTTATAGCGAAGTCCATCGCCAGGTAGCCAAGCGGGGCCACATCACCAACCCTGTGGCAGTGGAGCGCAACCTCCAGCTAGGCATCAGTGAAGAGGTCACTAAGCTCGAGCGCAGCATGAGCTGGCTGGCCACTGCCGCCACCGTCTCGCCCTTCGTGGGGTTATTCGGCACGGTATTCGGCATTATTGAAGCGTTTCAGGCTTTGGGACTCACCGGCTCTACCAGCATGCGGACCGTCGCTCCGGGCATCGCCAACGCGCTCTTTGCTACCGCGCTCGGTCTCTTCGCAGCCATCCCCGCAGCGGTTTTTTATAATTATTTTGGGCACAGTATTAAGGAGATGGGCACGCGTATGGAAGACTTTTCGCTCGAATTCCTGAACGCGACCGAGCGCATGTTCGAGGGCTAGAGGAATCGAATGGCTTTTTCGATGAATAGCGGTAACGGCGGTAGAAGCAGCCTGGGGCGGCGGCGCTTCGGCGGGGGCAACGGCACGCTTTCCGAGATCAACATCGTTCCGCTGGTGGACGTGGTGCTGGTGCTGCTGATCATTTTCATGCTGACGGCGCATGTGATGGAGTTCGGCCTGGAGATCAACGTCCCCGAGGTCAAACAGGTGAAGGATACCAACGAGGAACTGCCTGTGGTCAGCATCACGCGCAACGGCAAGTTGTATTTGAACGAGCGGCCCATCAACATTAACCAGATCGCCAGTGAAGTGCCCAAGCGCTTCAAGAATTCTAAGAGCGTTTACGTCATGGCCGATAAAGCTACGGTGTACGATCCTATCGCGCAGGTGATCAGCACGCTCGATGAGGCGCATCTGACCGTGAAGCTGGTGACCAAGCCGCAGGAGAACTCGGGCAAGTGATGATGCGGAACGCAGGCTTCGATACCGGGCTAGGGCCAGGCATCCATCCCGATATTCTGGAGGAACGCGAGCCAATCAGCCGGGCTTTTCTCGCGGCTCTCACTTTGCACGGAACGCTGCTTGCAGCAATGGGCATTTATGCCTGGATGGACGCTCACAAAGATTCCTTCGGCGCACAAAACGCCGGCGGCGGGGCCATCGGCATCGAAGCCGTGAAGTCCATCCCGCTGCTGCATTCAGGAGAGCAGAATCCGGTGGCGAATGATACCGAGTCGCAGGTGCCGCAGCAGCCCGCTAAACCCGTAGAGAAAGTGAAAGCCGAGAAGGTATCGCCCAAGGCCGTCGCTCTCAAGATGAGGGAGAAGCGCCGTCCCGCCGAGGTTGCCAGCGAGCGCCAGCGCTTTCGGCCCTTCAAGGAAATTGACCAGAACCAGGTTTTCGCGAAACAAGCTCCGCAGGTTTCAAACCCATTGTTTTCGGCGATGCCCGGATCGGGACGCATCGGGACGGGCGCCAACACGACGCTAGGCACGCGCTTTGCTGGATACGCCCAGCAGATCCAGCAACTGGTGGCGCAAAAGTGGCATACCAATGACGTGGACGCGCGCGTGCAAACCGCGCCCGTCGTGATCGCCTCTTTCGATTTGATGCGCAGCGGGGAGATTCGCAACTTGCGCGTACTGCAGCAAAGCGGCATCGCCGCGCTGGACTATTCGGTACAACGCGCCATACTGGAAGCAAGCCCGTTTCCGCCGATTCCTCCAGGTTTTGAGCGGGATTCGGCCAAAGTTGAATTCACGTTCGAGTTGAAACGATGAACACTAAATCTACTCCCACGATCCCGGCTATGATCTTGCTGTTGCTGGCTTGCGCCGCATCGCTCGCGGGACAAGCGCAGGGAGATATCGTCGGCAGAATCAGTTCTGCGGAACGCCCCGCCATAGCAGTGGCCGATATGCGGGGGACCGGCGACGCGCAGCGCAACATGGATACTTTCAACTCCACGTTGTGGGATGAACTCTCGAACGCGGGGATTTTGAAGATGGTGGCGAAGAGCGTGTACCCGCTTGAAGTGCCGCAGCGCCCGCAGGATTTCAAGCCGCCTGCCGTTCCCGCAAACGCGCGTCGCGGGCAGCCGCCGGTGCGAACCGGTCCGTGGCTGACGGACTGGTCGGGGCCTCCGGTGAGCGCGAACTATCTGGCGTTTGGATATACCGCGGCACAGGACGGCAGACTGGTTCTATACGGATGGCTGTTCAATACCGGGCAGCAGGATGTTACCACCGCGCAGGTAATCGGCAAGCTGTACTTTGGTTCGCTCAATGCCGACGGCGCCAAAAAAGTGGCGCGCGATTTCGCCGCCGATATCCTGCAGCAGTTCGGCGCCAAGAGCCTGGCCGGGACCAAGATCTATTTCGTATCGGACCGCAGCGGCGCCAAAGAAATCTGGTCTATGGATTACGACGGGTCGCATCAGCAGCGCTTGACCCAATACAATTCGACATCCAGCATGCCGGCGGTCTCGCCCGACGGCAAGTTATTCGCGTTTACCACCTATGCCGGAGGGAACCCCCAGATTCGTGTGCACTCCGTCGAGACCGGCCGCAGACTTCCGTTCTACAATCCGGTTTCATCCGTGGTTGAAACACCCGAATTCATGCCCGACGGGAAACAAATGCTGTTCGCGACTGCGGTCAACGGCTGGGTGCAGATTTGTGTTGCCGGCACCGACGGCAGCAATTTCCGGCGGATTTCAAACGTGCGGGCGATCGAGGTATCTCCTAAAGTGAATCCGAAAACTGCCAGCGATATGCTGTTTATCTCAGGACGCGGCGGCCGTCAGCAGATGTGGCACATGAACCTGGACGGCACCGATATGCAGCAGTTCACCACCGGCGAGGGTGATGTCGCGAACCCTGCCTGGAGCCCCAGCGGCCAGCAGATCGCTTTTGCGTGGACCCGCGGTTATGAACCCGGAAATTTCAATATTTTTGTGATGGACGTAGCCACCCGCAAGCCGGTGCAGCTGACGCAGGGCAGCGGGCGTAACGAGAACCCCTGGTGGGCGCCCGACGGCGTGCATCTGGTGTTCACATCCAAGCGCGGGGCGTCCACCCAGATCTATACCATGCTGTCCGACGGCAGCAATGTGCAGCAGTTAACCACTCAGGGAAATAACATTCAGCCTGTATGGGCAAACGGAGTAAACTAACTCACAGGCGTTTTTCAAGGATCGGCCGTTTTCGGAAAGATCCATGCGTATCAGTCCGCGAATAAGTCAAGGAGGCACGTCAAATCAATGCGAATGAATCAGAGAACACTGAGTGCAGCGGTGTTCGCCGGAGTGTTAATGCTGTCGGTGAGCGCGTGTAAGAAGAAAATACCCGCGCCCCCGCCACCACCGCCGACAGTTGTAACCCCACCGGCGCCGCCGGCGGCCCCCGCAGCGCGGATTACCAATTTCAGCGCGGAGCC
>JANXXL010000232.1 GCA_025350625.1 Bryobacterales bacterium
CCGAGTAGTGCTCCCAGCACGTAGCGGATCTGCTCCAACTGAGTGAGCCGCTCCCGGGCCGCGCGGTCGCCCGCGTCGCTGAAAACATGGAACGGCCCTGAGCGGTATTCGACCCAATCCGCCGCGTTGACGGAGACAGACAGCAAGGCAAGCGTGAGGATACGCCGGAACACCTGCTTATATCATCACAAACCTGGATTGACCAGGCGAATTTAGAATGTCACGCGCAAACTGACCTGCGCCCGGCGTGCGTTGGTTCCGTCCGGACTGGAAGCGGTCGAGCTGCCAGTGCCGTAGGAACCGATGTAACTAAGCGTGCGAGTGGCGTTGGTAAGATTGTATTCGGCCGTACGACGGCTCGTGTCATAAGGCGTGTTGAATACGTTGAAGGCTTCAAACTGAAGATAGCCGGTCACTCGTTCCGTAAAGGGCAGTTTTTTGGCGATCCTGGCGTCCACCTTGTAAATCCGGTCCAGATCCAGGTTGTCAACCGCCTGGAAAGGCACACGGCTAAACCCGCAGCCGCATCCGTTGAGCGATCCCGTAACCAACTCATTCGGGAATTGAGTGCCGCTCGCATTCACCGTGGAATCCACCGGCTGCGATGACTGCAAGGTAGTGACCTGACTTAACTGCCAGTTGTTTAAGAAATAACGGGCCACCACGCCGTTGCCTTTCGTGAGCGTCGGACTCCAGACGATGCTGATCCCCGCCCGGTGGCGCACGTCATTGGGGGCCGAGCCCTTTTCCGAGGCGAAGTCCCCGTTGGCGTAGCTGGTAGGCCCGGAGCTGAAGAAAATGTTATTGCTGGCGTTGCTCTGATTCAGATCTATGGCATGGGACCAGGTGTAGGCGGCCTGCGCCAGGAAACCGTGGGAGAAGCGTTTATTGACCTGAATCACCAGCCCGTCGTAGTAACTCAACCCGGGATTCTCAACTTGATTGACGCGGCGGTATCGCGGATCCGGCCGCGGAGTTATATAGGTCGGCGTCGAATAGGTGCCTGCGACATTGCCCGCCTTATCGAGAATGGTGTAGGTTATGGGCGGACCTAAGGGTCCGATGTTGAGGTCGCGCACGCCGTATAGACGAACCCCACGGCTCCATACATAGGACACATTGAGGTTGATGGTTGCATTAATTTGCCGCTCAATCCCAATATTTGCCTGATGGGTGTAGGGGGTCCTTAAATTCTTGTCTGCAACGGTCAGATCCACTGTTCCCGGCGGCGGATTGAAAGAAGTGTTCGGCAGGAAATTCGGGTAGACCGGTCCCGCGGCAAGCTGCGCGGGGGTGTTCGCCTGGTAGGTGATCGCTTTCTGATACAAATTGTTGCTTACAAAAAAGGTATTGATCAAACCAGCTTGATATCGGGCATAAAAGATACCGTAGCCGGCTCTGAGCAGTGTCTTCTGGTCCTTGGTCAGCCCATAAGAGAGGCCGACGCGCGGGGCCCAGTTATTCTTGGGGGACGGGATCACGCCGGTCTGCGGATAATCCGGATTGAACACTGTCGGCTGCGGTATCGAGGTATATTCATATCGCACGCCGTAGTTGACCAGGAGACGCGGATTAATGCGGTATTGATCCTGTGCGTAAAAGCCATAGGTGACCAAATTCGTGTCCACCACCGGGTTGCCAAAGCGCTGGAAGTAACTGAACCAATTCTTGGCGCCGGTAGTGTTGCCGCTAAAATCGGCCGCAAAGGCGCCCAGCGTGGCATAGTTATAGGAGCCGAATCCGCCCAAAAGTTGTTTCTGATAATCTTCCGTATGCGCGATATCCGCCCCGAATTTCATGGTGTGCGACCCTTTGGTCCAGCTCAGATTGTCGGCATATTCAAAACGTGTCTCGCTGGGATTCAAGCGCGGGTATTGCTGAGGGAGGCCAAGATTGGCTGTGCTGTTTACCGTGAGATCAGCCAAGCCCAGGCCGGGATACAGAAAATCGGCGCTGGCGTTATCGAACAAGCGGTCCTTAAACCAGCCGAAGCGGGCTTCATTCAACATCGTGGGGCTGATGATCGTGGTGAGCTGCGCGCGGCCATAGGCATTGCGCACAGTAGAATCCGCGTTTCCTCCGATAGCATTTCCGGTATTAAACACGATTCCGGTAGCTTGGATTCCATGCGGCGAGACCCAGCGCAGCATACTCAGGCTAAAGCTCAAGCTGTTTTTATCGCTCAAACGATAGTCGATGCGGCCAAAGCCCAAGTCTTGGGTAACGGTGCGCGAAACCGTGCCGAAGTTGCGCGTGGTTAACATCTGGATGGCAGTTTGGCACTGCGCCGGGGTAGCTGGAGCGCCGCAGGTCGACACCAATTGCCCGGAAGCATTGAACAGATTCGAGGTGGTCACCGATGCGATGGCCGGAAAATCGCGCCGTGTGCCTTCGTAATTGAAGAAGTAGAACAGCTTATCTTTCTTGATGGTGCCGCCCAGGCTGGCGCCAAACTGATTGCGCTTATCTTGCGGATTAAAGCTGGCATAGCGATCCCGGGCATTCAGGGTGCGATTGCGGAAAAACCAGTAGGCGGTGCCATGAAGATCGTTAGAGCCGCTCTTGGTGATGGTATTAACCACACCGCCCATGGCGTTGCCATATTCGGCGGCGAAGTTATTCGAGATCACCTGAAATTCCTGTACCGCGTCCTGCGAGATCGGGCTGCTGATGCGGGTACGGCCGGCGTTCTCGTTAAAGTACGTGTTGGTGGTATCGTTGCCATCGGTCAGAAAACTGTTGTGTCCGGCGATGCCGCGGAAACTGAGCAGACCGAAGGCGCCATCGGGGGCTACCGTTGGTGCCATCAGCACAAATTGGTCCACCCGGCGTCCGTTGATAGGGAGATCCAAAATCTGGCGTTGCCCGATCACTTGGGAAACGTCGGTTTTGGTGTCTTCAACCACCGCAGCGGTGGCGGTCACGTCAACGGTAGTGGCGGTGGCTGCCACTTCCAGCGGAATGTGAAGGACCGCGTTCTGTCCCACTGCGAGGGCGATGTTGGTGGCCTCATAGTTGGCGAACCCCGCCTTGGAAACCGTTACTTTGTAGCCCGTGTCCGGAATCAACGCCGGTGCCGTGAATTGGCCTCCGCTGGTGGTTTCGAGGTTCCTGCGGATCCCCTTCGCGTCATTGCTAACGACCACGGTAGCGTTCGGAACAGCGGAGCCCGAGGCGTCCTGGACTATCCCCGAAATGCTGCCCAGGCCGGCGCCGGATTGCGCAAACGTGCTGGTAGCGAGGCTTACTGCCAGCGCAAAAACCAAAACACTTTTAGTCACGTTAAATCCTCCTCTTGATTTCGTTGAGGCCGACAATCAGACGTAGACGCCTGGCCAATCCAAATGGACCCCTTCAATCCCCGGGGTTTGATTTCCCGCGAAGGCCGGTATTTTATCCAAGGATAAGCAATCCAGGCGATGCATGCAAATGAATTATTGGTGAAGGCCAAAAAGTGGTAGGCTCAATCGATCGACACCTATCGGTTATTTGACAGCTACCTGGGGGACCCATGCACAGACTCTTAATTGTTCCGCTATTGATGTCTATCGGTTGCACGCTCCATGCGCAGCCGGCGGGAGGCACGGTCCTCTTTGAAGGCGCCCGGCTCATCGTAGGCGACGGCAGCGCGGCCATTGAGAACTCGGCGTTCTTGGTAGAGAACAACCGCTTTACTCGGGTCGGCAAGAAGGGTGAGCTGCAGCCGCCTGCGGGCGCCGGTAGGGTGGACCTTACCGGCAAGACCGTCATGCCCGCACTGATTGATGCGCATACCCATCTGGGGTGGGCAGTCATCAAGACGAATCGCGTCGGAAGCGATACGTACTCGAAGGAGAATCTTATCGACCACTTGCGGCGTATAGCCTACTACGGCGTCGCGGCCACCCAGAATATGGGTACCGATGCGGGAGACGCGGCCTTCGAATTGCGGGCTTCGCCGGTGCCTAATGCAGCGCTCTTACGCACCGCGGGTCGAGGCATGGCATTGCCCAACGCTGGCCCGGGCGCCGAATACTGGAAGCCCATCGCGTATGGAGTGACGACGGAAGCGGAAGCCAGAAAAGCTGTTCAGGAGCTAGCCGCCAAGAAGGTCGACTTGGTGAAGTTCTGGGTGGACGATCGCAATGGAACCGTGCCGAAGCTTCCACCGGCGATTTATAAAGCCATCATCGATGAGGCCCATAAGAACAATCTCCGCGCCGTGGTTCATGTCTTCTATCTCGCGGATGCCAAGGAATTGCTGCGATCGGGAGTCGACGGTTTCATGCACGTAGTGCGGGACCAGGATGTAGACGACGAGTTCATGAAGCTGATCAAGGCTCGCCCGAATGTGTTTGTTACCCCTAATCTGCCGGAGCGGGAAACCACTGCGGAAGATTTCAAGCTAATGGGCGAGACCGTGCCTGCGGAGGAGGTCCAGCGGGAGCGCGACGAACTCGCCAAGAGAAGTCCCGAGGCGGTGAAGAAGGCGCGCGCGTTTTATGACTTGCAGGCGCGCAATACGGCGAAGCTCAATGCGGCGGGTGTGCGGATTGTCCTCGGAACCGACTCGGGAACCTCGGTTGGCTGGACGGTACACCAGGAGTTGACGGACCTAGTAGCTGCCGGCTTGACGCCCGCCCAAGTCATCACCGCCGCCACCAAAAACGCCGCGGAGGTGGTCCGCATCGATCAACTCGGCTCCATCGCCGCCGGAAAAAGCGCAGATTTTCTGGTGTTGGATGCGAACCCGCTGGATAACATCAATAACACCAGGCGGATATCGAAGGTATACCTGCGGGGAGCGGAACTCGACCGGGCCGCGATGCGGGCGGCGTGGATCGGCCACTAGCACTGCGGTTTTCCGAACCTAATTTGTGCGTTTCTCGTCTATATAGATGAGAGAGTAAACTATGAATTCCCTGAAAACAGTACTGTTGCTAGGTCTGCTGAGCGGGATTCTGCTGTTCGGAGGCGAGGCCTTGGGCGGCGCCCGAGGCCTGGAGTATGGTCTCATGCTGGCCATTGGCATGAACTTCTTCAGTTATTTCTTTTCGGACAAGATTGCGTTGATGTCGTACTCGGCGCAGTCGGTAACGCCCGAAGAAGCGCCTGAAATCTACGGCCGGCTGGCGCCGATCGTCCAAAGACTGACACAGAAGATGGGTTTGCCGATGCCCAAACTGTGGTTGATTCCGGAGGACTCCCCGAACGCTTTCGCGACCGGCCGGAACACGCAGCACGCGTCGGTGGCGGTAACCGAGGGGATTCTGCGCTTGATGAGCGACCGCGAGTTGGAAGGCGTACTGGCGCACGAGTTGGGCCACGTTCTGCATCGCGACATCCTGATCAGCTCGGTGGCGGCTACCATTGCGTCGGCCATTACGTTCCTGTCGCGAATGGCGTTCTTTTTTGGCGGCTCGCGCGACGACAGGGAAGATCGCGGCAGCGCGGCGGGCGGAGTCCTGATGATGATTCTGGCTCCCATCGCGGCGATGTTGATTCAGATGGCCATTTTGCGGACGCGTGAGTTCGACGCCGACGCGGCTTCCGCGAAATATATAGGATCGCCGGATGGACTGATTTCCGCGCTGGGCAAGCTCGAAACGGGGGTGCAACGCGTGCCCATGGAGGATGCCTCGCCCGCGACGGCGCACATGTTTATCTTGAATCCGTTTCGCGGCGGACTGTTTCGCATGTTTTCCACGCACCCGTCGACCGAAGAGCGCATCGCGCGCCTCCAGCAGATGCGGCATTCGGGTCTGGTCTCGTTATAAGCTGCCGGCACTCTGTAAACTGAGGGCTTGACCACTGTACGCGTAAACCGCAAAGCGGCAGACCGGGTTGCCAGCGGCCATCCCTGGATTTTTTCGAGCGATGTAGTGGACAGGGGCGATGCCGCGCCTGGCGATGCCGTGCGGGTGGTGGATCCTCGAAACAGCCTTCTGGGCGTGGCGCATTACAGCGCGACTTCGCAGATTACACTGCGATTGCTCTCGGATAAACCGGAAACCGTGGACCGCGGCTTCTTCCGCGAGCGCCTGGCCGCGGCCTTGGCCCACCGCGAGCGCGTGGTGCAGAATTCGGATGCCTACCGGCTGGTGTTTTCCGAGGCCGACCGTTTGCCCGGTCTTATCGTCGACCGTTATGGGCCATACGTTACGCTGCAGACCCTGAATCAGGGGATGGATCGCGCCCGTGATTTGATCGCCGAGTGTATTCAGGAGTTGTTGGCGCCCGCCGGAATTCTAGCCCGCAACGATGCCAGCATCCGCAAGCTGGAGGGTCTCCCGCTCGAAGTGGTCAGGCTGGCCGGGGAAATTCCGGAACGAGTGCAGGTCCTGATGAACGGCTTAAAGCTCGAAGCTGACCTATTGCGCGGCCAAAAGACCGGCGTGTATCTGGATCAGCGCGAAAACTACGTGGCGGCCGGGCGGTGGGCGAGCGGACGGGTGCTCGACTGCTTTACTTCGAGCGGCGGATTCGCGCTCCACGCGGCCGCCCGGGCCCAGTCTGTCGAAGCCGTGGATTCTTCAGCTAGCGCCCTGGCAATAGCGGAAGTCAATGCTCGTGCCAACGGTATCGACAACATCCACTTTCGCCAAGCCGACGTTTTCGAGTATTTGTCCGGCATAGCAGGCAAGTACTCCATGGTGGTGTTGGATCCTCCGGCCTTCGCGAAATCACGCCGAGCCGTGGAGGATGCGGCGCGGGGATATAAAGAGATCAACCTCCGGGCATTACGGCTGCTGGAGCCGGGCGGCGTGCTGGTGACGTGTTCCTGCTCGCATCACATGAGCGAAGGGGCGTTCTACGAAGTGATTGCCCAGGCGGCGCTCGATGCGGGCAAGAATCTGCGGGTGCTGGAGCGGCGGACGCAGGCTTCCGATCATCCCATTCTGTTGACGGTTCCTGAGACGATGTATCTGAAATGCCTGGCGCTGGAAGTGTTGTAAATCTGGTACTTTCGCCATTTTGCAGTTGATTTTTTGCCAGCAAACTATTGCAAATAGGGCGCTAAGTGCGCTATCTTGGCAAAAGTAGTCCAAAGCCACCTTTGCGGCCGCTCAAATTCTTTTCACGCTCCCAATTGGAGGATTATTTCTAGATGCGACTGACCCCGTTGTCTGCCGTCGGTAGGCGAGCAGCGTTTTTTTCGATATTGGCAGCGATGGCGCTGGCCGGCTCATCTCCCCTTCTGGCTCAAGGCGGCGAAGCGGAACTGCGGCTCCCTGATTTGAGCCAAGCTGTGTTCCTGAACGGCGTGAGCGGGCCGACACTCCTGATGGTCGGATTGGGCGTAGCGGTATTAGGCTTGGTTTTCGGCATGGCGATGTACACGCATCTGCGGAAGTTGCCGGTGCATGCCTCTATG